>JBBKVW010000525.1:0-3245 GCA_037968655.1 Burkholderiaceae bacterium | reverse complement strand
GGCGGTGGTGGTGGCGGCGGCGTCGGTGCCGGCGGCGCCACGGCTGGCGTTCTCAAAGTCTCGGTCAACGACAGCTTTGGAACCCCTGTTGCGGGCGCAGCGGTCCAAGGGCCCTTTAGTAGCTTGCAGACCAATGCGCAAGGCGTTGCGCTGTTGCTCGTTGGTGGCACCGCGAGCAGCGCCACGGTCACGGTCTCGGGCCCAAGCTTGCTCGCGCAAACCGTCACCACGCCACTTCGTCCCAATCAGACCAATGAACTGGTCGTGACGATGCTGCGGGCGACATCGGCCGCCGGCGGCTCTCTGACATCGCGCGGTGCTTTCCTGCCAACAGCCAATGGCAATGCGCAGGAGTTGACCTTCGAGATCGAGCTCGTCATCGTGGATCGTGACTCCAATTCGATCAATAACCTGCAGCCGACCGACTTTGCATTGCGCCCATGCGCACCCGATGCCGGCAGCGGCAAGTTCGAATGCGTGCGCGGCACCAGCGCGGCGGCCGACGTGGCGTACGCGCCGGCTGTGGCGACGCCAGCGACGATGGCAGTCGTTTCCGGCGGCGTGGCGAGACCCTATGCCGCGGCCCTGCTGCTCGACCAGTCCTCCAGCATCTTGCAGTCCGACCCCACGGGTGCGCGGCTGTTCTCCGCCAAGGCGTTCATGGGCACGCTCGGCGACGACGACCGGGTCCTGCTTGCGGCGTTTGCGGGTGGTGCGGGCGCATTGATTTCGACCCCGCCACTGGCGATCTACGAATCGTTCAAGGACAAGGCGTCCGCGCCGTCGTATTTCGCGGCACTCAATTCGCTGACCTCACTGGTTGGCGGCAATACGCCCCTGTACGCATCGATTGACGGCTTGCGCCAGCGCCTGGTCGGTGACGCCACGCTGGACCCGGCTCTTTCCAAGGCCATGGTTGTATTCACGGACGGCGCGGACACCACCTGTTCCACGCTGGAAAACTGTCGCGCCACCCGGGCGCTAACGATTCAACAGGCCAATGCCGAGCAGGTGCGCCTGTTCACGATCGGACTGAGCAACGGCGTGGACGTCGCAGCGCTCGGTGAACTGGCCAACCAGACCGGCGGTGCATTCCTGTACGCCGACACCGCGGAGCAACTCATGCCCTTGTATGGAAGTCTGGGCAGGTTGCTGAGCCTGAGTCTGCCTACCTACCGCTTGCGCTGGACCGTGCAGGCCGGGGCGGCCAATGCGTTCCTGCCGGGGTCTACGTTGCTCGGTCGCGTGCAGGTCAGCGCCGGGGGCAAGATCTTCGACGTGCCGTTCGTCGTGGGTATTCCCTGACGTTGGTTGTGATCGGGTTCGAATTGCCGGAGCAATTTTCGGCATTGCTGGCACGAAGGCGCGCATTCTCCACGCCGCTCCAGGCGTGCGTGCATGGGCATACCTGCACATGCCGCGTGGGCTGGCGTCGCAGCGATATTGGTGCGGCCCCGCCGGCACATCTCCCGGCGCACGCCAGCGTTGACCGTAGCCATGACGGCGCCATGACTGGCGCCGCAGCATGCGAAAGCGAGGCGCCCATTGCCCCAGGATTTGGTTCAATCACTGAATGGAGAGCCCGGTAGTTGAACAACGTTTTCGTCATTGGTCCGTTCGTACTGCCGTACGCGCTGCTGCTGGTGTTTGCCGCGATCGGTGCAAGCCTGTTTGTCGGACAACGCATTGGCCGCAAGGCGGGCGTCGAGGTCGAAGCCGTCCTGTGGCGGACACTGCTGGTAGGCGTCGTCGTGGCCCGGTTGGCGTTCGTGTGGGAGTTTCGCTCGGCCTACCTGGCGGCGCCGCTGGACCTGTTCGACATTCGCGATGGCGGCTGGTCTGCCACGGCCGGATTCGTGGGCGGCTGGCTGTACGCACTGAGCCGACTCGGGCGTAGTCCCGCATTGCGCAGGCCCCTGCAGTGGGCGATGGTTACCGGCTCCGTGATCTGGCTGGTCGGTTCCATCGCCTTGTCGGCACGACCGGACACCGGGCAAGAGCTGCCAGATCTCCACTTTGCATCGCTCGATGGCCAGTCGGTGTCGCTCGCCCAACTCAAGGGCCGTCCCACGGTGGTGAACCTGTGGGCCACCTGGTGTCCGCCGTGCGTGCGCGAAATGCCCGTGCTGCAGCAGGCGCAGATCGACCATCCCGGAATCAACTTTGTTTTCGTGAACCAGCGCGAGAGCGGGGACAGGGTGCAAGCCTGGCTGCGGGCGCGCAAGCTGATTTTGCGCAATATGCTGCTGGATGAAAACGGACAGGCCGCTGCCGCGTTCAAACAGCGCGCCCTTCCGATGACGCTGTTCTTCGATGCACACGGGCGACTGGCAAGTACGCGCATCGGCGAGCTTTCGTCTGCCTCCTTGACCGAACGGCTCGCCGCGCTGCGGGAGTGACGCTGCGCGCGCACCGCAGTGCGCGATGCGTGGCCGGGAGCATGGATGCGAAGGAGTTCCTGAAATACGTCGAGCGGCACGCGTGCTTCCCGGCCGGCACCGACCGCGACCACGCTACGCCAATGGTGGTGCGGCCTGATCAAACCATCGCCTCAGTCGACCGTGATGCCGACCTTCTTGATGATGCCACCCCACTTTGCGCCTTCGCTGGCGATGAAGGACTTGAACTCGGCTGCCGATCCACCGCCGGGAACCAGGCCCTGCTTGACCAGCGCAGCGTGAACAGCCGGGTCCTTGAGCACGGCGTTGACGTCGGCATTGATCTTGTCGATCACCGCCGCCGGGGTGCCGGCCGGCGCGAACAGGCCGTTCCATGCCAGCGCCTCGAAGCCCGGAAAACCCGATTCGGCCACGGTGGGCAGCTTCGGCAAGGACTCCTGGCGTTGCTGGCCGGTGACGGCGAGCAGCTTGATGCGACCGTCCTGCACCATGGGCAGCAGGGCGGGTGCCACGGTCAGCAGCATCTGGACTTCGCCCGACGCCACCGCAATGGCCGCTGGCGGCGAGCCGTTATAGGGCACGTGGACCGCCTTGATGTCGGCCGCGCTCAGAAACAGTTCCATCGAAAGATGCGAGGAACTGCCGATGCCGACCGACGAATAGCTGAGCTTGTCGCCCTGCTTGCGGGCCCAGGCCACCAGTTCCTGCACATTGTTGACCGCCAGCGTGCCGGGCACCGCCAGCACATTGGGCTGCGAGGTGGTGAGCACGATCGGCATCAGGTCGGTCGCCGGGGCGTAAGGCATCTTCTTGTACATGTAGGGCCCGAATGCGATCGGCCCGTTG
>JBBKVW010000524.1:0-15097 GCA_037968655.1 Burkholderiaceae bacterium | reverse complement strand
CTGAACTCCTGGTTCTTGACCAATGCGTCGGTCAGCTCGGTCTTGAAGTAGCCCGGGCCCAGGCCATTGACCTGGATGCCGTACTGGCCCCAGTCGATGGCCATGCCCTTGGTCAGCATCTTCACCGCGCCCTTGCTGGCGGTATAGGGCGCGATATTGGGGCGCCCCAGTTCGCTTTGCACCGAGCAGATGTTGATGATCTTGCCCTTGCGCCGCGTGATCATGTGGCGCGCCACCGCCTGGCCGACCAGGAACACGCTGTCGACATTGGTACGCATCAACTCATTCCATTGCTCCTGCGGGAAGTCTTCCAGCGGCGCGCGGCGTTGCATGCCGGCGTTGTTGACCAGGATGTCGATGGCGCCAATGTCCTGCTCGATCGCAGCCACTGCCCTGTTCACGGCGGCGCTGTCGGTGACGTCAAACGCCCTGGCATGCACGGTGGCGCCTTCTGCGCGCAAGGTGCTGGCCGCCTGCGCCAGCTTGTCCGGGCTGCGCGCATTGAGCACGATATGCGCACCGGCCTGGGCCAAGCCACGGGCTAGGGCAAAACCGATGCCGGCACTGGAGCCGGTGATCAGGGCCAGGCGGCCACTGAGGTCGAATGAGGAAGCTTGTGACATGACAATGGTGCGAAGAGGTTAAAGGAAAACCCAGTATGACTTGTCGACGCCAGAGGCGCTATGGCTTGGCCGGCAGCTCGACGCCTTCAACAAGAAACTTGAGTTTGCGTGTGCCGTTCCATTCGTCTGCATCGAGCCGAAACGCCATCCGTACCCGGCCTGGCAGGTTGTCGGTGTGATTGAACCAGATGCCGTCGATCGGCGCGCCCTGGTGCTTGAGCTTGAGTGCCAGATGCTTCTCGCCGACCAGCCGTTGCGACAGCACCTCGACCTCTTCGCTGAACACCGGCGGCGCAAATCCCTGGCCCCAGACCTCACGGTGCAGTGTGTCCACCAGATCGACCCGGCGGTAGTGCGGCGCCAAGGGCCCGTCGGTCTCCAGGCGGCGCTGCAAGGTGGCCGCGTCCAGCCATTCCTGCGCGACCTGCGCCAGGCCCTGCTCGAACTGCTCCAGATGCTCCTCGGCGATGGTGCAACCGGCCGCCATGGCGTGCCCGCCAAAGCGCAGCAGCACGCCCGGGTAGCGCTTGGCCACCAGGTCCAGCGCATCGCGCAGGTGAAAACCGGCGATCGAGCGGCCCGAGCCCTTGAGCTCATGCTCCTTGCCTTTGGCCTGGCTGGCGGCAAACACGAAGGTTGGCCGGTGCAACTTGTCCTTGATGCGCGAGGCCACGATGCCGACCACGCCTTCATGAAAATCGGGGTCGAAGACGCAGATGGCCGCCGGCGGCTCCTCGCCTTCTTCAAACAGGGATTCGGCAATTTCCATCGCCTGCGTACGCATGTCACCTTCGATCTCGCGCCGCTCGCGGTTGATCGCGTCGAGCTGGCGCGCCAGTTCGTCGGCCCGTTGCGGGTCGTCGGTCAGCAGGCATTCGATGCCCAGTGTCATGTCGCTCAGGCGCCCGGCGGCGTTGATGCGCGGTCCGAGCGCAAAGCCGAAATCAAAGGTGGTGGCCTGCGGGACAGAGCGCCCTGCGGCGCCAAACAGGCTGGCCATGCCCGGCGGCAGGGCACCGGCGCGCAGACGCTTGAGTCCTTGCGCCACCAGCCGGCGATTGTTGGCGTCGAGCCGCACCACGTCGGCCACCGTGCCCAGGGCCACCAGGGGCAGCAGCGCATCCAGCTTGGGTTGGGTCTGGGGGGTGAAGACGCCGCGCGCGCGCAATTCCGAGCGCAGGGCCAGCAGCACATAGAACATCACGCCGACGCCGGCAATCGACTTGCTGGCGAAAGCGCAGCCTGGCTGGTTCGGATTGACGATCACGTCGGCCCTGGGCAATTCGCTGGCCGGCAGGTGGTGGTCGGTCACCAAAACCTGCAGGCCCAGCGCGCGCGCATGGGCGACGCCTTCGATGCTGGCGATGCCGTTGTCCACTGTAATCAGCAGGTCTGCGCCCTTGTCCTTGACGCGCTGCGCGATGGGCGCCGTCAGGCCATAGCCGTCCTGCACCCGGTCCGGCACGATGTAGTCCACATGCTGCGCTCCCAGCAGGCGCAGCCCCCGGATGCCGACCGCGCAGGCGGTGGCCCCGTCGCAGTCGTAGTCGGCGACGATGCACAGGCGCTTGTCCTGCGCGATCGCGTCAGCCAGTAGTGTGGCGGCCTGCGCACTGCCCAGCATGCCGGCCGGTGGCAGCAGGTGTTGGAGGCCGTCGTCAATATCGTCCATCCCCACCACGCCGCGGGCGGCATACAGCCGCGCCAGCAAGGGGTGCACTCCTGCCTGCTCCAGGGCCCAGGCGGCGCGCGGTGGAACGTCTCGGATCGTGATTTTCATAGTTGGTCGCAGTAATCTTTCAGGCTGACGCGCTTGAAGCGGCGCTGCAGCCGATCGCGCCATCGATTGGCGCTGCTGGAAAACTGCAGCGCGTTGCGGTCCGAACACAGCGTCAGCGTGACCCTGTCGCCGGCATCGCAAGCGCTCAGCAGGGGCTGGCAGGATTGCTGGTCGATGCTGCGCCAGGCCTCGGCCCAGCCCGCCCAGTCACCCAGCAGGGCCCTGCGGCTCAGACCATCGGCAAGCTGCGGCGCTTTGCGCGTCGCCAGGCCTTGCTTGCAGGCACCGCTGCCGCTGATCCAGAAGGAATTGACGGGGAGCAGGCCGCGCTCAGCGCGTGCATCGTTGACTGGATGGGTGTAGAGCAGCATCTGCATCTCATTTTGCAGCCTGCGCAGGGCCGGTGTTGCCGGCATCCAGGGGCTGACATCGCTGCCGATCACCCGGTCCAGCGAGGCACTGGCCAGGTCCGTCAGCGGATCGCCCATGGCCAGCCAGCGCGCCGGCGTGTCGAATTCCAGGTGCAGGCCGTCCTGCGCGAAAAAACCGGCCATGGCCTGCAGTAAGCTGCGCGACTCGGTCTCCTGCAATTGCAGTTGGTCCGGGTCCAGCATCTGGATGCCATTGCTGCCGATTTGCCAGTGCGCCGGGCTTACCCAGGCACAGCCGGTCGGGACGGGAGTGCGGCCGTTGCGCGCCATATTCAGTGCTGCCCAGGGGATTTTGCCGTCGTCGGCGCTGATTCCGAGCGCGCGGGCGAGGGCCCGTTCATGCGGGGGCGAGAGCGTATCGGGTGAGCCGGCGTCGGAATCGACCAGCGACAGCGTGCGCAGCAAGCGGTCCAGATGGGGCAGTTGCAGCCCGGCCAATGCCTGGACGCAGCCAGGCGAATCGACAAACGCAAACGGAATCAACAACTGCATCGGGCTATTGTCCGGGAACCAGCAGGGCCGGACCGGCGCGCATGGTGGCAATGCCACAATGGCCGCTGTTTGCGCGTTGCCCACTGTCTGATATGCCCTTTGCGAGTTGCCTTTTCTGATGCACATGCCCTATGAGTTGAGCCTGGGCTGGCGTTACACCCGTGCCGGGCGCGCCACGCGGCGCAATGGCTTCATATCCTTCATCTCCGGCGTATCGATGCTGGGCATTGCGTTGGGCGTCGCGGCGCTGATCATCGTGCTCAGCGTGATGAACGGTTTTCAGAAGGAGGTGCGTGACCGCATGCTGGGCGTGGTCTCGCACATCGAAATCATGGCCGCCGGCGGCGCTGCCTTGCCGGATCTGGCGCGCACCATGCAAGATGCGCAGCGCAATCCCGCGGTGATTGGCGCCGCGCCCTTCGTATTCGCGCAGGGCTTGCTGGCGCGGGGCGAAGACATGAAAGCGACGTTGGTGCGCGGTATCGACCCGCAGCGCGAACTGGACGTGACCGACCTGGGCCGGGCCATGGGCCGCAGCGGCCTGGCGCGGCTGGTGCCGGGTTCCTTTGGCATCCTGCTTGGAGCCGAACTGGCCCGCTCGCTGGGCGTGCGCGAGGGTGACAGCGTGACGCTGATCACCCCCAGCGGGCAGATCACGCCGGCTGGCGTTGTGCCGCGGCTCAAGCAGATGACGGTGGTGGGAACCTTCGATTCCGGCCATTTCGAATACGACTCTGCATTGGCCCTGATGCATATGGACGATGCCGCCCGCATCTATCGCCTCGAAGGCCCGACCGGCGTGCGCTTGAAGCTGCGCGACCTGCACCAGGCGCGCGAGGTGGCGGCAGAGTTGTCCGCCAGCCTTGGTGGCGGCGTCATCGTGCGCGACTGGACGCGCCAGAACCGGACCTGGTTTGCCGCGGTGCAGGTGGAAAAACGCATGATGAGCATCATCCTGACCCTGATCGTCGCGGTGGCGGCGTTCAACCTGGTCAGCACGCTGGTGATGACAGTGACCGACAAGCAGGCCGACATCGCCATCCTGCGCACCTTGGGCGCCAGCCCGCGTTCCATCATGGGCATCTTCGTCGTGCAGGGCGCGATGGTCGGCGTGATCGGCACCCTGGCAGGGCTGGCATTGGGCCTGGGCATTGCCTTCAACATCGATGTGATCGTTCCGGCGCTGGAGCAGTTGCTGGGTGCGACCTTCCTGCCCAAGGACATCTACCTGATCAGCCGCATGCCCAGCGACCCGCAGCAGGCCGACATCGTGCCGATCGCGGTGATTTCACTGGTGCTGGCCTTCCTGGCCACGATCTATCCGAGCTGGCGCGCCAGCAAGGTCAACCCGGCAGAGGCGCTGCGCTATGAGTGAGCCGGTATTGCAGGCCCAGGGCCTGTGCAAGCGATTCTCCGAAGGTCGGCTCGACGTGCCGGTGTTGCAGGGCGTGGACCTGCAGGTGCATGCCGGCGATACGCTGGCCATCGTGGGCGCCTCGGGTTCGGGCAAGAGCACATTGCTGCATCTGCTGGGCGGGCTGGACGCGCCAACCAGCGGCAGCGTGCGCCTGATGGGCCAGGATCTGTCGACCAAGAGTGCCAGTGTGCAGGGGCAGTTGCGCAACCGTCATCTGGGCTTTGTCTACCAGTTCCACCATCTGCTGCCGGAGTTCACGGCGCTGGACAACGTGGCCATGCCGCTGTGGATTCGCCGCATGGCGCCGAGCGACGCCGCCAGTACCGCCAGTGCCACCTTGGCCAGCGTCGGCCTGCAAGACAGGCTGCAGCACCGGCCGTCCGAACTCTCGGGCGGCGAGCGCCAGCGGGTGGCCATCGCCCGCGCCCTGGTCACCCGGCCGGCCTGCGTGCTGGCCGATGAGCCCACCGGCAATCTGGATCGCAGCACGGCCGATGGCGTGTTTGAACTCATGCTGCAACTGGCGCGCGATCAGGGAACCGCCTTCGTGGTGGTGACCCACGACGAAGGTCTGGCGGCGCGCTGCGCGCGGCAGTACCGGCTGGACCGGGGCACGTTGACAGCACAAATCTAGGCGCGCCTGGGCTGCGCTGTTGGCCGTCGTGAGCGACGAGCGGGGGCTTCTGATGCCAGTTTCCGCCGATACAATTTGACGCAATATGTCGAAAGCAAATATGACGCTCGCCTTCGTTGCCCGTCCGTTTTTGCTGGCAATGGCGTTTTTCTTGGGGCTTGGGTCATATGCCCACGCACAGGATTCACGCAATCTGGCCCCCGGGTTCACAACCCGCGCCAGCACATCCAAGTTGGTCGTCGTGCCGGTGGACATCGAGTTGTTCTCGATCAGCGGCGGTGGCGTGGTGGAGCCGCGCGCCGACTGGACGGAGAAAGCGCAAACCCACTTCCACGCAGCGCTTGACGGGGCTCAGGGACTGTTGGGTCAAAACGTCAGTCGTCTCGATGAAAAAGCGCTCGACGAATTGGCCGAGATCAATGCATTGCATGGTGCGGTTGCCGAAGCTGTCTATTTCCACCACATGGCGGGTTTCATCAAGCTGCCAACCAAGAGCGGCGTGCTCGACTGGTCGATGGGCGACGCGGTGCGGCCACTGAAGGCGGCCACCGGTGCCGACTACGCCTTGTTTACCTGGGTGCGGGACAGTTATGCAAGCTCGGAGCGCAAGGCCATGATGGTCGGTATGGCATTGCTCGGCATCGGCTTGACTGGCGGAATTCAGGTGGGATACGCCTCGCTGGTCGACTTGAACGACGGCCGCGTCGTCTGGTTCAACAATCTGAGTCGGGCCTCGGGCGATCTACGCGAAGCAGCACCGGCGCGCGAGACTGTCGAAGCCCTGTTCAAGCGGTTCCCATCCGCCAAATGAGCGTGAGCGGATTGAACCGCAGGCAGGTGCTGCGCAGCACCTGCTGCTGGTGTGCTGGAATTTCCGCAATGGTGAACGGTGCGACTGCGCTGGGACAGGTCGGCTCCGGCAACCTGGTTGCTGCTGACCCTGACAAGCCCGAGCCGCCCCGGTTTTCCCGCCCTCCCATCGATACGGACGAGGGCGGCCTGTGGGCGATGATGGACCGTGAAGAAACGCGGCTCAGGCGCAGCCCGTTTCTCGTGCGCGACGCCGCCCTGACACGCTATTTGCAGGACCTCACTTGCGCGCTGGTGGCCGATCATTGCCCCGACGTGCGTGTGCACCTGGTTCGCACTCCCCTGTTCAATGCCAATATGGCACCCAACGGGATGATGCAGATCTGGACCGGCTTGTTGCTGCGGGTGGAGAACGAGGCCCAGCTGATCGCAGTGCTCGGTCATGAAATCGGACACTATCTGGAGCGCCATACGCTGGAGCGCCTGCGCGACGCCAAGAACCGTGCTGCGTTTGCGCAGTTCCTGGGTCTTTTTGGTGCCGTCGGAGCGCTCGGGCAACTCGGCATGCTGGCGGGCGCCTTCTCTTTTTCGCGCGAGCAGGAGACGCGGGCGGACCGCCTGGGAATGCGCTTGATGCAGCGCGCCGGTTACGACGGGCGCCAGGCGGCCGTGGTGTGGGACAACCTGCTGGCCGAACTGCGTGTCACCGGCGGCAACGATGTCGGCAAGCGCAGCCCCATGATGGCGACCCATCCTCCGGTCGAATCCAGGCGCGACGAATTGCTGGCCTTGGCAGGGGACAGGGACGGACGCACCGGCGCACAGCCGCTGCGCGACATGCTTGTCCCGCATCGCCTGGGTTGGTTGCGCGATGAAATCCGTCGTGGCCAGTTCGAGGAGAGCCTGGCGTTGCTCGATCGCCTGGTTCGCGCAAGCCCGGTGGATGCGGAGTTGTTTTTCGCGCGTGGCGAGGTCTACCGGCTGCGCAACGACAAGGAAGACATGAACAAGTCGATCGACGATCTGCAAAGCGCCATTGGCATGGAACGGCCGCCGGCCATTGCCTACCGTTCGCTCGGATTGCTGCGCAAGCAACGCGGCGAATCGGCGCAGGCCAGGGCGGCATTTGACAACTATCTGGTCGCAATGCCCGACGCGGCAGATGCTGGACTGATCAAGCACTATGTGACGGAGCTGACCCCATGAAAAAAACCATTATTGCCACCATCGTTGCGTTGTTGGCCGCGTGTGCCAGCGTGGTAAAGGTCGAAGGAGACCAGGTCGTGAACAACCGGATGAAGGTCACAGTCGCCGAGGCCTGGAACAAGGTGTCGGTTCCCGGTGGCAAGCAACCGTTCGACAGTTGGACCCAGGAGGGCCTGAGCCTGGATCACCTGCGCCTGTGGGCCGCCGTGAAATCAGGCCAGAGCCTGGTCGAGCTTGCCTCCGGGTCGACGCCGGCAGGCGCGAAGGCGCGACGGGTCCCCACCTACCGAAGTGGCATGCCGATGGACGAGATCGTCAACCTGTTCGAGATGGTCTATTCCGCGGACGGCTCCGTGGTCACGCTGGACAAAGTGTCACCAGGGCAGTTTGCCGGCGAGAACGGCGTGCACTTCGAGTTTTCAGTTGCGCGCAAGCGGGACGGCGTACAGCTCAAGGGCGTGGGCTGGGCGTCGGTGCGCAATAACGAACTTTTTGCCGCATCGTTCGTGGCGCCGCGCCTGGCTTTTTATCCGCGCTTGCTTCCGAAGGCCCAGAGCGTCGTCACCACTGCGCGGATTCTGTGAACCGGTCCGCAGAGCCCATGGCCTTGCCTCAAGCTACAGGATGCGGTTGAACCACAACAGCGACAGCGCTGCCGAGCCAAGTGCAAGGACCGAGGCGACCAGGGCCAGCAAGCCGGAGATCTCGGTTTCCTTTTTCTCCACGGTCAGGCGCGAGCTGAGTTTTTCGTAGACGCTCTTCAGGTTCTCGGCCGTGCCGGCATAAAAATACTCGGCCTGGGTCTGCAGGGCGACCGCCTTGAGCGTGGGCTCGTCCAGCCGTACCCGCATCGACCAGCCTTCGAAGCCAATGGTTTCGCCCTCTATCGTACCCACGCCCACGGTGTAGACGCGCACGCCGCGATCGGCCGCCATCTTGGCGGCCTCCAGCGTGTCGACGCCGGTAGTGCGTTGGCCGTCAGTGAGCAGGATGATGGCGGCCGAGTTGTAGGAGCCGGCAGGAACCGGCACGAACTCCTTCTTCGGATTCTTGGGTTTCAACTGGTCGATCGATATGCCGCGCTGGCGTCCACTGCCAAAGGTCAGTGCGCTCAGGTCTATGCCTTCCTCGGGGAAGATCTCGGTCAGCGAAACGACGATGGCGCTGCCAATGGCGGTGGCCCTTTGCAGCTGGAACTTGTCGATCGCGGTCACCAGGTCCTCGCGACTCAGCGTGGGCGGTTGCACCACCGAGGCGGTGCCGGCAAAGGCCACGATGCCGACCCGCACACTGCGCGGAATTTCCTTCAGGAAAGCCTTGGCTGCCTCCTGCGAGGCCACCAGGCGATTGGGCTTGACGTCGGTGGCGCGCATGCTGCCAGAGACGTCCATCGCCAGGATGATGGTCTCCTGGGTCGAGGGCAGAGATATCACCGCAAATGGACGCGAGGCGGCAAACAGCATGGCGCTGATGGCCAGCAGGAACAGCATCGGCGGTATGTGGCGACGCCAGTGCATGCCCGCGCCCAGCGCTTCCTTGACGATCGACAGGCTGGCGTAGCGCAGCGCGAGTTTTTTCTTGCGCCGCAGCAACCAGATGTAGACCACCACCAGCAATGGAATGGCCAACAGCAGCCACAGGAACTGTGGCCACATGAAGGTGATTGGTATGTTCATTGCCAGGTCTCCTGCTCAGGCGGCCGCAACACTGCGTGTCGTCACCATACTGGCGCCCGAGATCCGGCTGCGCCGTTTGCGCAAATCGACAAAGCGCATCACAGCCTGTACGAGGTCGTCGTCGGTGGAAAGTTCCAGCGTGTCGACGCCGGCCTGCGCGAAGGACTGGCGCAGTTCGGCCTCGCGCTGCGCAGCGATGCGGGCAAAGCGCTTGCGAAATCCCGCGTCGTGTGTGTCGACCAGCAACTGCTCGCCGGTTTCGGCGTCGCGAATCGGCACCATGCCCAGATCGGGCAGGTCCAGTTCCATCGGATCGAGCAGGCGGATTGCCACCACATCATGGCGCTGTGCCAGTTCGCCCAGCGGTTTTTCCCAGCCGGGTTCGCTGATGAAATCGGACACCACGAACACGGTGGAGCGACGTCGCACTATGCCCAGCGCGGTATGCAGCAACTCGTCCAGCCGGGTGCCGCCGGATTCCGCGCCCAAGGGCCGGCTTTGCATGTTGTGCAGCAATTGCAGCACGTGCAGGCGGCCGCCGCGCGCCGGCATCACGGTGTCGACGCCGGCGCCATATAACAGCGCGCCGACCCGGTTGCCGTGGCGTGTGAGCATGCGTGCGAGCACCGCAACGAATTCGGCCGACACATGGCGCTTGCGCTGGTCGCTGGAGCCGAAGTCGATCGATGGGCTCAAATCGAGCAGGAACCAGGCCGCCATCTCGCGGTCTTCGGTTAATACACGCACATGGGGAATCTGCAGGCGCGCCGTCACGTTCCAGTCGATATGGCGCACGTCGTCGTGGTGCTGGTACTCGCGCAGGTCGGCCAGGTCCAGGCCGCTGCCACGCAGCAAGGTGCGGTAATCGCCCTGCAGCATGCCGTCCAGGCGCCGGATCACGGTCCATTCAAGTCGGCGCAGCACATGGTCGGCGCCCCGGGTCTTGGGCATCGGCAGCATCGTGGCCGCCGCCGTGGGTTCGGCAGCGGGCTTGCGGGACTTGAACAGGCTGAACATGGCAATCTCAGGCGGCGATCGCTTCGTGCTCCAGCGGCTTGGGTGGCGCCGGAATACGCGCCATGATCTTGCCGACGATGTTGTCTGCACTCAAGCCTTCGGACAGGGCTTCGTAGGACAACACGATGCGGTGGCGGAACACGTCCGGCACCAGGTCGGACATGTCTTCAGGCAGCACATAAGTGCGCCCGCGCAACATGGCCAAGGCGCGCGACGCTTCGGTCAGGTTGATCGAGGCACGCGGGCTGGCGCCATAGGTGATGAAGCGGCGCAGGTCTTTGAGGTCGTGTTTTTCCGGCGTGCGGGTGGCCGATACCAGCTTGACCGCATAGGTGATCAGCGACGGATCGACATACACCTTGCGGCAACTGCTTTGCAACTCTGCCAGTTGGGCTGTACTGGCGACCGGGTTGGCCGATACCGCCGGTCCGGTCACACGCTGCACGATGACGAACTCCTCCTCGTCGCTGGGGTAGTCGACCAGCACCTTCATCATGAAGCGATCGACCTGGGCTTCGGGCAGCGGATAGGTGCCCTCGGTTTCGATCGGGTTTTGCGTCGCCATCACCAGAAATGGCTCGGGCACACGGTGGGTCTCGCCGGCGATCGTGACCTGGCGTTCCTGCATCACCTCGAGCAGGGCGCTTTGCACCTTGGCCGGCGCGCGGTTGATCTCGTCGGCCAGCAGCAGATTGGTAAAGACCGGGCCCAGCGAAGTACCGAATTCACCGGTCTTCTGGTTGTAGATGCGGGTACCGACCAGGTCGGCGGGAACCAGATCCGGCGTGAACTGTATGCGTTTGAAATTGCCGCGTATGGTGTTGGCCAGCGTCTTGATGGTGAGCGTCTTGGCCAGTCCGGGAACGCCCTCGACCAGCAGGTGGCCCTGGGCCAGCATGGCGACCATGACGCGTTCCAGAAAGCGGTCCTGGCCCACGACGACGCGTTTGACCTCGTACAGGATTTTTTCCATCAGCTCGGCGGTATCGGTGCGGGCGTCAGCGTGCGGGTCCATGTCTTCTCCTGTGATTCGGATGTTGGAATTCAATGCGCGGATCGTGTCGCTACTAGAACGGATGCAGGCCGGCAGCCGAAGCCGCGTTCTCGATCGGCACCGCAAAGCCGATGCCGATGAAGGTGCGTTGCTCACCGGGGTTCAGGATGGCGGTGACGATGCCAACCAACTGGCCATCCATGGTGACCAGGGCGCCGCCCGAATTGCCGGGGTTGGCAGCCGCATCGAACTGGATCAGATTGGTCATCTCCTGCTTGCCCTCGGGCGAGCGGAACGAGCGCTTGAGGCCGGACACGACACCGGCCGAGGTCGACGGCCCGATGCCAAACGGAAAGCCGACTGCCACGACATGGTCGCCAGGCTGCAGGTCGCCGGTCGAGCGCATCGTTGCGGCATGCAGGTCGTCCGGAATCTTGTGCGCCTGCAGCACGGCCAGATCGTCCTGGGCCTGCACCGCCTTGATCGAGGCCTCTGACTCCAGGCCGTCGGCAAACACCACCTTGATGGTGTCGGCGCCGGCAACCACATGCAGGTTGGTCAGGATGATGCCCTTGTCGACGATCACCACGCCGGTGCCTACGCCGCGCTCGATGTCCTCGCGGCCATTGGTGCCTTTCTCGTAGCTCATGACGCGCACGATGGACGGCGCAATCGCTGCGCTGGCACGGGCGGCGGCTGACGGCAAGTTGGTAGTTTCCAGTGTTTTGAGTACGGCGTTGTCGATATCTTCCTGGGTCAGCACGCGCCCAGGGGGCCTGGCCAGCATGGTCGCGACGACCAGCAGTGTGACAAACAAGAGTGCAATGGCGGCCCACAGCATGCGCGGATCCGAGGCCACGGCCTTGACCCGGCGGGCCCTGTTGGCGGACGCTGCCACTCTTGCACTAGCCTCCCGCTCGGCCTCGTCGACTACCGGAGAGGGCAAACGGGAACGGCTGTAAAGGGCTGGCCTGCGCATCGGGACACCTGTCTGGTTGGGCGGCAATATGTAATTGACAGTATCACGGTTCCGGCTCTTTTGCACAGTCCCGCACGAGGTCTGATGCCATCCAAGGCGTTTGCAGTGCAACTCCCGCCTGAAGGGCCCGGCCGGTTCAGGTTTTGGCTTCGCGGGCGCCCCGCATCAGCAGCAGGGCGATCGCGGCCGAGGCGATCATCAGGAACAGGCTGACCGCATTGAGCACCGGTGTCGCGCCTTCGCGCATGCGGCCATACATCATCACCGTCAACGGCGGGTCGGAGCCGACCAGCATCAGCGTGGTGTTGAAATTCTCGAATGACATCAGGAAACTGATTGCGGCAGATCCGATCAGTGCTGGCGCAAGGAAAGGCAGCGTGATGGTCCACAGCACGGCAGCGCGGCTGGCGCCCAGGTTGTAGGCCGCTTCTTCGAGCGTGCGGTCAAAACGCTTGAGCCGTGCGCTGATGGTCAATGTGGCGATCGACACGATGTAGGAGAACTGCCCCAGCACGACAAGGGGCAGGCCGGGCCGCAGGAATTCCAGTTCCAGTCCCCAGGTGTCGTCTGCGAACTGGGCCAGTCGGCTGGCAAAAGCCAGGATCGAGATGCCCAGTATCACGCCGGGTATCACCAGTGGCGCCAGCATCAGCATCGACATCGCGGCCTTGCCGGCGAAATTGACGCGTTCGAGCAGAAAAGCGTTGGCAGTGCCCACCAGCACCGACAGCAACGTGACCCAGGTGGCGACGACGACACTCGTCCACAGGCTGGCCAGGATCGGGCCATCGGCGAACAGTCCGACCCGCTCGGTGTCGGCGGCGCCGACAAACCAGTCCAGCGTGAAGCCACGCCACGGCGGGGCCGGGTAGGCCGCGTCGTTGAAGGCGAAGATCGCAACGATCAGCAGCGGCAGGAACAGGAAGGCGAAGAACAGCAGTGCATAGGCCACCGTGCCGCTGCGCAGCCAGGCCGGACGGGGCAGCGATGCAATCATGTGCGACGCATCACTTCGCCAAATTGCTGGCCGGACAGCTTCAGGCCGGCCCAGACGATCGCGCTCGACAGCACCAGCAGCATGAAGCCGAACGCAGCGCCCTGCTCCCAGTTGAAGCGGGTGATGAACTGGGTGTAGATCTGTTCGGTGAACCATAGCGAGTTCTTGCCGCCCAACAGCGTCGGCGTCAGGTAGTTGCCCAGCGTCAGCATGAAGACCACGATGCAGCCCGCCACGATGCCCGGCGCCGCATGGGGGATGATGATCTGGCGCAGGATCGACCAACCGTTGCCGCCCAGATCATATGCAGCCTCGATCAGCGTGTCGTCCAGACTGTCCAGCGCGCTGATCAGCGGCACGACCATGAACAGCATCGAGGTGTATACCAGGCCGACCATGATGGTCGCATCGCGGTACAACATCTCGATCGGTACGTCGGTCAGGCCCAGCTTGACCAGCAGCGCCGGCAGCACGCCCGATTCGCGCAGCAGGATCATCCAGCCCAGCGTGCGCACCGTCTCGCTGACCCAGAACGGAATCAGGCACAGCACGAACATCAGCGAACGCACCCGGCCGCGCGCGATCTTGGCAATCGTCCAGGCGATTGGAAACGCGATCAGCAGCGTTGCCAGCGTGGCGAGCATGGACATCACGGCGGTGCGCACGAAGGTATGCCAGTACAGCGGCTCGTCGATGAAGGTCTGGTACTGGCGCAGGCTGGGCTCGTATACGCCCGGCGCGACCCGCGCCCGTAGCGACAGGATGGCCAGATCGACCTGCGGCAGCACGATCAGGCCGAGCAACCATAGCAGGGCCGGCGCCATCAACAGGCCCAGCAGCAATCGCTTGTGCGTCATGGCGCTGCCTGCTCAGGGCTTGTCGCCCGGCACCGGGAAACACAGTGCGCGCTCCGGGTCGAAGCCGAACGCGACGGATTCGCCAACCCGCAAGTCGGCGAACTGGCCGGTCTGGGGCAGGGCGATGTGAAAGGGGTCGTCAGACAGCTGTTCGCGTACCAGCACGGCCGAATTGGCGCCGTCGAACAGCAAACTGGCCACGCTGCCCTGGTAGCGTGGCTGATTGGCCGGCAGGGCGTCGACGGTGCGCGCCAATGTGGCTATTTCCGGACGCACGAAGGCCACGACCGCATCGCCCTGGGCCATGCTGCCGCGACTGCGCGCAAACAGCTTGAAGCCCTTTTCGGTAGTGACTTCGACCAGATCGCCGCTGATCTGGGTTGCCTGGCCGGCGACGCGGTTGTTGGCGCCGACGAAGCCGGCCACGAAGGGCGTCTGGGGCTCGTAATACAGGGCCTGCGGCGTTCCGACCTGCTCGAAACGGCCTTTGTGCATGACTGCCACATGGTCCGACAGCACCAGGGCTTCGGACTGGTCATGGGTGATGTAGACGAAGGTGGTGCCGAAATCGGCCTGCAGCTGCTTGAGCTCGATCTTCATGTGCTCGCGCAGTTTGAGGTCGAGCGCGCCCAGTGGCTCGTCCAGCAATAGCAGCGTGGGTTCGAGCACCAGGCTGCGGGCGATGGCAACCCGCTGTTTCTGCCCGCCCGAGAGCTGGTCGACTTTCTTGTCCTGCGAGCCGGGCAGGCTGACGCGCTCGAGCATGGCGCCCACGCGCTTGGCAATCTCCTGGCGCGCCATGCCGCGCCGCGCCAGGCCATAGCCGACGTTCTGGCCCACTGTCATCATCGGGAACAGCGCCAGATGCTGGAACACCATGTTGACCGGACGCCGGTTGGGTGGCACGTCAGCCATGGACTGGCCGCCGATCAACACCTCGCCCGAGTCCGGCGCCAGAAAGCCGGCGATCATGCGCAGCAGCGTCGTCTTGCCACAGCCAGAAGGGCCCAGGATCGAAAAGAAACTGCCGCGCGCGATCGACAGGCTCAGGTCGTCGACGGCGACCAGCCCGGCGTAGCGTTTGACGACACGCCGGGCTTCCAGGTCAGGTTGTTGCATCCCGAAAGGACGCGCCCGCCGTTAGTTGGCAGCCTTGATGCGGTCCAGCACGCGCCCTTCGATTT
>JBBKVW010000523.1:0-10966 GCA_037968655.1 Burkholderiaceae bacterium | reverse complement strand
TATTCGCCATTGATGTAACCGACCCGCGCGGCACCGATCGGGCCGTTGAACGGAATACCACTGATCGACAGCGCTGCGCTGGTCGCGATCAGCGCAGCGATGTCCGCCTGCACTTCCGTATTCAGGCTCAGCACGTGCACGATGACCTGGACTTCGTTGTAGAAGCCTTCAGGAAACAGCGGACGGATCGGGCGGTCGATCAGGCGGCAGGTAAGGGTCTCGAGGTCGCTCGGACGGCCTTCGCGCTTGAAGAAGCTGCCGGGAATCTTGCCGGCAGCGTAAGCCTTTTCGGTGTAGTCGACGGTCAGCGGAAAGAAGTCCTGACCCGCCTTGGCGTCGGTCTTGGCTACGACGGTGGCCAGCACGACGGTGTCGTCGATGTTGACCATGACAGCACCAGACGCCTGGCGCGCAATTTCACCGGTCTCCATCGTGACCGAATGCGGGCCCCATTGGAAGGTCTTGCTGACTTTGTTGAACATGCTCATGTTATGTATCTCCTGGTCTGTTGTGGGAGGTATCGGCCACCTCGCCTGAGCCCGGAATCAACATGGCAGAACACGATGCCATTCCAATGAAATTCGGTGACGGATCACAAATTTCCCTGGAATGACACAGCGCCGCTCTGCTCTCGATTGCGTCGTGAAAGGCACACTAAGCGCATGTCCGTCGACGTCGAAACCGTGTTACTTCCTTTTTCCCTAAACGACAAAGCGCCTGAGGCAGGATGCAACCCAGGCGCTTGTCATGGCTGTGCGTGTTACTTGCGCAGGCCGAGTTTGGCAATCAATGCCGTGTAACGATCTGCATCTTTGGACTTGAGGTAGTCCAGCAGCTTGCGCCGGCGGCTCACCATGCGCAACAGTCCGCGCCGGCCATGGTGGTCCTTGGCGTGGGTCTTGAAATGGGGGGTCAGTTCGTTGATCCGGGCGGTGAGCAGTGCAACTTGCACTTCCGGACTACCGGTATCACCGGCCTGGCGGGCGTTATCCTGAACAACGCTGGCCTTGATGCTGCTGGCTATCATTTGATTTTCCTGTATGGGGGCATCTGCCAGTGCGGCAAGTGCTCCGGGTTGACAACTTGCGTCAGGCGCTGGAACTGCCCCTGACGTGCGCTTGCAGTATGCAAAGCCTGACGAGTATAACCGCTCGGCGCTTCAGGCCCTTGCAGTTCAGCGACCAAGCCAGTCGCGCAGGCGATCCACACCGGCTACCAGCCGCTGGGGGTCGCGCGAGGCAAAACACCAGCGCAACCAGCTGCCGGTCGGATCGTCTCCGGCGCAAAAGGCTGCGCCCGGCGCCAGGCCAATGCCCGCTTCGAGCACCAGGCGCTTGGCCGTCGCCAACGAATCGCTGGAGCCCGCCAGCAAGAAATACGCGTACATGCCGCCAAGCGCCGGTGCAACCGCAACGCCTGGAAGCGCTTGCAGCAATGGCACCAGCGTGTCACGGCAATGTTTGAGATGGGCCACGACGCGCGGCGTCACTTCGTCAGTGCGCTGCAGCGCCGTCGCCGCTGCGCGCTGAACGAAGACCGGAGCGCAAGAAGTATTGAACTCGATCAGCTTGCCCACCTGCCCGGTCATGGCAGCAGGCATGACCATCCAGCCCAGGCGCCAGCCGGTCATCAGGAAGCTCTTGGAAAAGCTATGTACCACGACCAAGCGGTCCTGCGGCGTGCACACGTCCAGGAAGCTCGGCGCGCAGCCATTGCCGGAAGCCTCAAAGTACAGGCGTTCGTACACCTCGTCGGCAAGGATCCAGGTGCCGGTGGCGCGGCAATGCGCGGCAATGGCGCACTGCTCGTCGCGGCTGAGCGTCCAGCCGGTCGGATTGTTGGGTGAGTTGATGATCAGCAGCTTCGTTTGCGCCGTGACGGCGCCAAGCAGGGCTTGCAGATCCAGGCTCCAGGCGCCGTCCACCGGCGTGAGCGATACGCAACGCACCCGCGCACCCATGATCTCGGGTTGCGCGACCAGGTTCGGCCAGACCGGCGTCACCGCGACCACCTCGTCGCCTGCATCCACAAGCGCCTGCACGGCCAGCATCAGCGCATTGACGCCGCCCGAGGTCACCGCCAGCCGGTCCACGTCGATCGGCGCATGCAAGGTCGCCATGTAGCGCGCGATCGCCTCGCGCAGTTCCGGCAGGCCCAGGTTGTGGCCATAAAAGGTCTCGCCACGATGCAGCGACTCGATCGCCGCCTGGCGGATGAACTCCGGCGTGGCCTCGTCGCTTTCGCCAAACCAGAACGGCAGCACGTCGCTGCGGCCAAGGCCGGCATTGGCCACCTCCCGGATCCGGGAGGCCTGCAGATTCAAAACGGTGTTGCGCATCGATGTCTCGCTTGTTGAAGTAATCGCTTGAGGGCATCAGGAACGCACTGGCCAAGGGGCCGTCGCCATGGTTCAGCACCGGCTCGCAACCGCGAAAAACCCGTGCGCCACTGATAGCAGACTGGCCGATTTCAAGAGCCTGCCGCAAAGAATAAACACAGCGAACGTCCACTTGAAAACCGCCAACCCAGGCACAGATTCAAAGCCTGCGGCGACGAATCATTGGAGCCGCGAAGTTTACTAGGAGTGCCCCATGTTCTATACCGCCACCTCGCCCGCCATTGGTCGCCGTTTCGCCGGCCATCCAGCCCAGCGCATGCTGGAGCGCCTGATTGATCAGGCCAGTCAAAGCCAACCCAAGCACAAGGTCGACGTCGAGCAGGACGAGAGCGCCACTACCTTGCGCTTTGACGTACCGGGTATCGCGCGCGATCAACTCAGCATCGGCATCGAAGACAACGTGGTGCGGATTCAGTCGCTTGAAGGAGCACCACGCAACTACAAGATGGCGTACGAACTGCCTCAGGACATCGCCGTGGACAGCAGCAGTGCCAAACTCGAGAACGGCGTGCTGACACTGCGCCTGGCCAAGCAGACTCCGGTCAGCCGCGTCACCGAACTGGCGATTCACTGACGCCCATCCGGCCATGCCCGCATCGCCACGCGGGCATGGACTACAACTGCTCCAGCGGCCAGCGCGGACGGACGTCGAAAGCGTAATCCGTATTGGCCTGCTGGCGCCCTGATTGCAGCCGCATGGCGCCGGCCAGCGCGATCATGGCGCCGTTGTCGGTGCACAAATCCAGTTCCGGATAATGCACCCGAATGCCACGGCGCTGCGCGTGCGCGTCGAGTTGCTGGCGCAGCAGCCGATTGGCCCCCACGCCGCCGGCAACCACAAGTCGAGGCAGGCCGGTCTGGTCCATCGCAGCCATCGACTTGCTGACCAGCACCTCGACGATCGCCGCTTGCGTCGAGGCTGCCAGGTCGGCCCGCACAGCCAGTGGCAAACGGCTGAAGTCATTCGCTTGCGAGCCGTTCTCGCCGTCGGCCAGGGCCAGCTTTTTCGCCTGCACCATCACGGCCGTTTTCAGTCCGGCAAAAGAGAAATCAAGATTGCCGCTGCGCAGCAAGGGCCTCGGCAACTTGAAAGCCAACGGATTGCCGCCTTCGGCCAGCCTGGCCAGCGCCGGTCCGCCCGGATAGGGCAGGCCCATCAGTTTGGCCGACTTGTCGAACGCCTCGCCCGCTGCGTCGTCGATGCTCTCGCCCAGCAACGCATACTGCCCCACGCCGTCCACCCGCATCAACTGGGTGTGACCGCCCGACACCAGCAAGGCAACAAACGGGAACTCTGGTGGATCTGCGCTCAGAAACGGCGACAACAGATGGCCTTCCAGGTGGTGCACTCCCAGCACCGGCTTGCCCAGGGCCGCACCCAAGCCACAAGCAACTGCTGCGCCCACCAGCAGCGCGCCGGCCAGGCCCGGGCCACGGGTGTAGGCCAGCACGTCGACCTGCGCCAGGCTGCTGCCGGCCGATTGCAGGACCTGGCGCGCCAATGGCAGCACGCGACGGATATGGTCGCGGCTGGCCAGTTCAGGCACCACGCCACCGTAGGCCTGGTGCATGTCGATCTGGCTGTGCAGCGCATGGGCCAGCAGCACCGGCGGCTCCATGCCGCATGCACGCACCAGCGCCACGCCGGTCTCGTCACACGAGGACTCGATTCCCAATACCAACAGTTCGAACGGCGCTGATTGCATGTGGCCTGCAGTTTAGGCGCCCAGTGGCCGCGCGCGGCGACCGGGCACAGCGCCTGCCCGATCCGTTCGCATTTCGGGACTGAATTGGTGCAGTGCACAAATCTGGTGCGACTGGCCGCGATAAAGCGTGCCGCTCACTAGCGCGCATGCAGCCCATCCGCGCTGCAGCGCCTATGTGCGAGCGCGCAGATCGGGCCGCAAAGGAGCTGGCACGGCAATTGCGTAGATCAGTTGACGGCCAACTTCGGTCGCCCACTTCGTACAGGCCAATGACGGCATCGTCCCGCGCATACAGAGCGGGGACGCAACCATTGCTTATTGACAGGAACAGACGCATGACCCACGCCAACCACGATCTGCCACGGCGCCGCTTTATCGCAGGCGCCACTGCAATGCTCGGTTCTTCGGCGGTCGGCCTGCCCGCCATTGCCGCGACCAAGGGCGCGGCGCTTGAGAAGGAGTCCCTCAAGTTCGGCTTCATCAAACTCACCGACTGCGCACCGCTGGTAGTTGCGTTTGAAAAGCACTATTTCGAGGACGAAGGCCTGAACGTCTCGCTCGAAGCGCAGGCGAACTGGAAGGTGCTGTTGGACCGGGTGATTGACGGGCAGCTGGACGGCGCCCACATGCTGGCCGGCCAGCCGCTCGGCGCGACGATCGGTTTCGGCACCAAGGCCGACATCGTCACCGCCTTCAGCATGGATCTGAACGGCAATGCGATCACCGTTTCCAACGCAGTGTGGGCCGAGATGAAACCGCTGCTGCCAATGCAAGACGGCAAGGTCAAGCACCCGATCAAGGCCGACGCGCTCAAGAAGGTGGTCGACAAGTGGAAGGGGCAAGGCAAGTCATTCAAGATGGGCATGGTGTTCCCGGTGTCGACGCACAACTACGAGTTGCGCTACTGGCTGGCCGCAGGCGGCCTGCACCCTGGCTACTACACCGAAAACGATATCAGCGGCACCCGGAGCGCCGACGTACTGCTGTCGGTCACGCCGCCGCCACAGATGCCCTCGACGATGGAGGCCGGCACCATCCATGGCTACTGCGTCGGCGAACCGTGGAACCAGCAGGCGGTGTTCAAGGGCATCGGCGTGCCGGTGATCACCGATTCGGAAATCTGGAAGAACAACCCGGAGAAGGTATTTGGCGTCACGCGCGCCTGGGCCGACAAGAACCCCAACACCCATGTCGCGGTCGTCAAGGCCTTGATCCGGGCTTGTATGTGGCTCGATGCCAGTCTGGCCAACCGCATCGCGGCGGTGAAGATGCTGGCCAAGTCGAACTATGTCGGCGCCGACGAAGAGGTGATCGCCAACAGCATGACAGGCAGCTTCGAATTCGAGAAGGGCGACAAGCGGCCGATGCCCGACTTCAATGTGTTCTTCCGCCATTTCGCGACCTACCCGTTCTACAGCGACGCCGTCTGGTATCTGACGCAGATGCGCCGCTGGGGCCAGATCACCGAGGCCAAGCCCGATGCCTGGTACATGGAGACGGCCAAAAAGGTGTACCTGCCACAGATCTACATGCAGGCCGCCAGGGCGCTGATTGCCGAGGGCAAGGCCAAGGACAGCGACTTCCCGGGCAAGACCGACGGGTTCAAGGGACCCCAGGACGGATTCATCGACGGCATCGTCTATGACGGCCGCAAGCCCAACGACTACCTGAACAAATTCAGGATCGGGCTCAAAGCCAGGGATGCGGCCTGAGCCCCGACGGACAAGGACACCGATATGGAACTGGTACACAAGCTGTTTGGCGGCCCGGGGCGCGACCCAGGGGCCTTGATGCGCGCCATCGGCATGGCCGTCGTCGTGCCCATGCTGGCCCTGCTGCTGTTCGTTGCGCTGTGGGCGGTGATCGCCCCGCGCATTGAAACCAGCCTGGGTGCATTTCCGGGTCCGGCCCAGGTACTGGAGCAAACCGGTGTGCTGTGGGCCGACCACCAAGCAGAGCGGCGCAAGCGCGCGGACTTCTACCAGCGCCAGGACGAGCGCAACAAGGAGCGGCTGGCCGAGGACGCCAGCTATCAGCCGCGCCATTTCGTCTACAACGGCAAGCCGACCTACCTGGACCAGATCGTCACCAGCCTGGTCACCGTGTTCACCGGATTCCTGCTGGCCACCATGGTGGCTGTGCCGCTGGGCATCCTGGCGGGATCGTCGCGCATCGTGCAGGCGGCCATCAATCCGATCGTGCAGATCTTCCGTCCGGTCTCGCCACTGGCCTGGTTGCCCATCGTCACCCTGATCGTCAGTGCGCTGTATGTCACCAGCGGCAAGCCGATGTTCGAAAAGTCATTCCTGATCTCGGCCATCACGGTCACCCTGTGCTCGCTGTGGACGACCTTGATCAACACGGCGGTGGGTGTGACCTCGGTCGACAAGGACCTTATCAACGTCGGCAAGGTGCTGCAGTTGCCGCTGATGACCCGTGTGCGCAAGATCATCCTGCCCTCGGCCCTGCCCTACATCTTCACCGGCATGCGCCTGTCACTGGGTGTGGGCTGGATGGTGCTGATCGCCGCCGAGATGCTGGCGCAGAACCCCGGCTTGGGCAAATTCGTCTGGGACGAGTTCCAGAACGGCAGCTCCGACTCGCTCAGCCGCATCATGGTTGCCGTGTTCACGATCGGCCTGATCGGCTTTGCACTGGACCGGCTGATGCAACTGCTGCAAAGCGCGGTTGAACACAAGTAGCCCGAAGGCGCGCGCCATGACACTTGCACTGCGAACTCCCCTAGCAACACAACGTGCATCGACACCCGCGCAAGCGCGCGCGGGCGACGCGCCGTCGGTCATCGCGGTGCCCGCAGCGGCGGCACTCGAACTGCGTGAGGTCAGCAAACATTACGGCAGTGGCGCTGTACGCACCGAGGTGCTGCACCGCCTGAACCTGCGTATCGAGCCGGGCGAATTCGTCGCCATCGTGGGTTTTTCCGGCAGCGGCAAGACCACGCTGGTCAGCCTGCTGGCCGGACTGCTCAAGGCCGACCGCGGCGATGTGCTCAAGGATGGCCGGCCGATCACCGGTCCGGGACCGGACCGCGGCGTCGTGTTCCAGAGCTATTCGCTGATGCCGTGGCTCACGGTGCAGCAGAACATCGCGCTGGCGGTCAACCATGTGTACGCGCGAGAGCCGGCAAGCGAACGCGCGCAACGCGTGCAACGCTACATCGCGATGGTGGGCCTGAGCGCCGCGGCCGACAAGAAGCCGGCACAACTGTCGGGCGGCATGCGCCAGCGGGTCTCGGTCGCCCGGGCGCTGGCCACCAATCCGGACGTGCTGTTGATGGACGAGCCCCTGTCGGCGCTGGACGCACTGACACGCGCCAATCTGCAGGACGAGATCGTGCGCATCTGGAGCGAGGAAAACAAGACCGTGTTGCTGATCACCAACGACGTGGACGAGGCGCTGATGATGGCCGACCGCATCATCCCGCTGGAAACCGGACCACGGGCGCAACTAGGCCCCTCGTTCACGGTGGGCATCGAGCGTCCGCGCGACCGGCGCGAGATGAACCACGACGCCCATTTCCAGAAACTGCGCGCCGAGATCACCCAGCACCTGCTGGGCCTGGCGCACCAGCGCGACGCCGGACAGGGCGCCCAGGTCATCCCCCTGCCGGCCTTGACACCCAGGTCCGTCACCGCCAGGCGCCGGCCCACGCTGGCCAGCGTGATGCAGCTGCGCCACGCTGCGCTCGCCGAGGCGATCGAGACGGCGGCCGTGGCGCCGCCCGAGTCGGCTCACGATGCGCAAGCGACGGCACGCGTCCAGGCCGAGCGCTTCGTCGACTTCTCCGAGGTCGTCAAGGTCTATCCCGGCGCGCGCGGACCCCAGACCGTGGTGGACGGATTCGACTTGAAGATCCGCCAGGGCGAATTCATTTCGGTGATCGGGCATTCGGGCTGCGGCAAATCGACGGTGCTGTCGATGATGGCCGGCCTGACCGACATCAGCGCAGGCGTGATCGTGCTGGACGGGCGCGAGGTCGCCGACGCCGGCCCGGATCGCGGACTGGTGTTCCAGGCGCCCAGCCTGGTGCCCTGGCTGAGCGCGCACGACAACGTGATGCTGGGCGTGGCGCGGGTGTTTCCCCATGCCTCGGTCGCCGAACGCAACAACATGGTTGCCTACTACCTGTCCAAGGTGGGACTGGGCAAGGACATGCACAAACGGGCGGCCGAACTGTCCAACGGCATGAAGCAGCGCGTCGGCATAGCCCGTGCGTTTGCGCTCAACCCGAAGATGCTGCTGCTGGACGAGCCATTCGGCATGCTCGATTCACTGACCCGCTGGGACCTGCAGGAGGTTCTGATGGAGGTCTGGTCACGCAGCCAGGTGACGGCCATGATGGTGACCCACGATGTGGACGAAGCCATCCTGCTGGCCGACCGCGTCGTGATGATGACCAACGGACCAAGCGCCAGGATCGGCCGCATCCTGGATGTGCCGCTGCCGCGGCCGCGCACGCGCGAGGCATTGGTGGCCCACCCCCAGTACTACCAGTTGCGCGAGGAACTGATCGGGTTCCTCGAGGACTGCGGACGGCAGCACTGAGGCCGGCGCGATCTGCACCAAGGGAACACCGTGGCCGACAAGACCTTCATCCGCATCATCGAGTATTGGGTGCCCAATGCCATCGGCGGCCTGCTGGAATTCGGTGGCGGCCTGTTCGGCCATGCGGCGAGTTTTGCGGCCATCACCCGGCGCCTGTGTTTCGGCCGCGGCGAAGGCCTTCCCGGCCAGGCCTGGGACAGCGGCCATCCGGTCTTGCTCAAGCAGTTCAAGGGTTCCTATTTTCAGCGCATCGCGGCCGCCGACGATGAGGGACTTACATGCGGCATCGCGATGCCGATCGTCGTCGATGGGCGCCTGACGGCGGTCGTCGCGATGTTCTGCGGGGACGACGCGCACCACGCCGGGGCGATCGAATTGTGGGCCAATCAGCCCGCCCAGTCCAAGGACATGCGGCTGGTCGAGGGCTACTACGGCAGCACTGGTGACGCCTTCGAGTTCGTATCGCGCAATACCAGCTTTCGCCAGGGCAATGGCCTGCCGGGCATGGCCTGGGAGCGCGGCAAACCGGTATTCATGGAAAACCTGGGCAAGGGTTCGGGCTTTCTGCGCGCCGACAGCGCAGTCAAGGTCGGCATCAACCG
Organism: Burkholderiaceae bacterium; assembly: GCA_037968655.1. Lineage (GTDB taxonomy): Bacteria > Pseudomonadota > Gammaproteobacteria > Burkholderiales > Burkholderiaceae_C > CAISIP01. The sequence goes on along the minus strand of JBBKVW010000523.1, from coordinate 1,694 downwards.
CGGATTCGCCATTCCGTGCGCGACCACGGACGGTTCGCATCAGGTCATGACCTTCCTGTCCGCATTGGCAACGCCGATCGCACGGCGCGTCGAGTTCTGGGAACCCAAGGCCGCCGGCTTGCGCTTGCACCGAACGCTGGGCTTCTCGGAGGCCGACGGGCAACTCGACGCCCCCGCCAGCGCGGACGCCGTGCCCGACTCGGGGCCGCTGGGCATGGCATTTGACACCGGCGTGCCTGCGGTGGAGGGCCAGATGATCGCGATTCCGATCGCCCCCAGGGGCCGGGTCACATCGGTCATGGCATTGCATTTCTGACGAACCCTTGTTTGGGAAGATTGATGATGATGAAGAAGATGAAACTGGTGCTGGTCGGCAACGGCATGGCTGGCGTGCGCACCCTGGAAGAGCTGATCAAGCTGGATCCGGAGCTGTATCGGATCAGCGTGTTCGGCGCCGAGCCGCATCCCAACTACAACCGCATCCTGCTCTCGCCGGTACTGGCCGGCGAGCAGACGATGGACGAGATCGTGCTCAATTCGCTGGACTGGTATCGCGACAACGGCATCACCCTGCATGCCGGCAAAAAGGTGACACAGGTCGACCGGGTCCGGCGCCTGGTGCGCTCCGAGGACGGCACCGAGGAGGCCTACGACCGGCTGCTGCTGTGCACCGGCTCCACCCCCATCCACCTGCCCTTGCCGGGCAAGGATCTGCACGGCGTGCTGGCCTATCGCGACATCGCCGATACCAACGCCATGATCGAGGCCTCGACCCGCTACAAGCACGCGGTCGTGATCGGCGGCGGCCTGCTGGGGCTCGAGGCCGCCAATGGCCTGATGCGCCGCGGCATGCAGGTGACCGTCATCCACGTGGCGCCATGGCTGATGGAGCGCCAGCTCGATGACGTCGCCGGCAAGCTGTTGCAGCAGTCGTTGCAACAGCGCGGACTGCGCTTCCTGATCGGCGCCCAGACGCAGGAACTCGTCGGCGGCCCGGACGGTCGCGTGCGCAGCGTGCGATTCAAGGACGGTAGCGCCATCGACGCCGACCTGGTGGTGATGGCGGTCGGCATCAAACCCAACACCGAACTGGCCCAGGCAATGCGCCTTCAGGTCGACCGGGGCATCGTGGTCAACGACACCATGCAGACCATCACCGATCCGCGCGTCTATTCGGTCGGCGAGTGCGCCGCCCACCGCGGCATCGCGTACGGGCTGGTGGCGCCGCTGTTCGAGCAGGCCAAGGTGGCGGCCAATCATCTGGCGCAAATGGGCATCGGACGCTACCTGGGCTCGCAAACCTCGACCAAGCTCAAGGTCACCGGCATCGACCTGTTCTCGGCCGGCCAGTTCATGGGCGGCGAAGGCACCGAGGAAATCGTGCTGTCCGACCCCTTCGGCGGCGTCTACAAGCGCCTGGTGATCAAGGACGACAAGCTGGTGGGCGCCTGCCTGTATGGCGACACCGTCGACGGCAGCTGGTATTTCAAGCTGCTGCGCGATGGCCGCAGCGTGGCCGATATCCGCGACAAGCTGATGTTCGGCGAATCGAACATCGGCGACGTCGGCCACGAGGGCCACAACAAGGCCGCCACCATGCCCGATGACGCCGAGGTCTGCGGTTGCAACGGCGTGCGCAAGGGCACGATCTGCAAGGTGATCCGGGAAAAGGGCCTGTTCACGCTGGAGGAGGT
>JBBKVW010000522.1:0-14428 GCA_037968655.1 Burkholderiaceae bacterium | reverse complement strand
GGCGTCGCACTGGAGAACGCGCGGCTGGTGGAGCAGACCCAGCAGGCGCTGGCGCACCAGTCCGCCGTGTCGGCGGTGCTGGGTGTGATCAACCAGTCGCAGACCGATCTGCGGCCGGTTTTCGACACCATCTCGACCCATGCAGCGCGGCTGTGCGACGCAGCCATGGGCGCCGTGGTCCTGGTCGAGGGCAAGCAGATCGAGGTGGGTGGCAACGACGGCTTTGACGACGACACCACCCGTCGCTTTCCCATACCTATGGATACCAACAGCTTACTTGGGCGATCCATCATCGAGCGGCGCATACTGAATGTGCCGGATTTTTCGGACCCGTCGGCGCCAACATTCGCACACCACGGTTTGAGTTTCAGCAGTCAGCTGACCGTACCGATGTTCGTGGGCGACAAACCGCTGGGTGCGGTCGCCGTTTCCCGCCGCGAGGCCGGCGTGTACACCGATGCCCAGGTCGCGTTGTTGCGCACCTTCGCCGACCAGGCGGTGATTGCGATCCAGAACGCACGCCAGTTCAACGAGACGCGCGAGGCGCTGGAGCAGCAGACGGCCACGGCAGAGGTATTGCAGGTCATCAGCAGGTCCATGGCCGATGCAACGCCGGTGTTCGAACGGATCCTGGAAAGTACAGAACACCTGATGGTTTGCCGGGATGTGGCCATCTTTTTCGTGGATGGTGGATTTCTGCACTGTGCGGCGATTCGAGGGCCGGGCGCCGAGACCGTGCGTGACTTGTACCCCCTGCCGGCCGACCAGACTGCAGCGCCGTTCGTGATCGAGCAGCGCCGGCAGGTGTGCTTTACTGACACGGCCAATAGCCCTGACGTGCCAGACAGCATGCGCCGGATTGCGCAGGGCGGTGGTGCGGTTTCGATTGCCATCACGCCGTTGATGTGGAAGGGCGAGGCGATTGGCATGCTCGACGTGGCGCGTGATCCAGGTGTCGGGTTCAACAACAAGGAACTTGCCTTGTTGCGTTCCTTTGCCGACCAGGCGGTGATCGCGGTCCAGAACGCGAAGATGTTCAATGAGACGCAGGAGGCCCTTGCGCGCCAGACTGCGAGTGCCGACATTCTGCGCGTGATCAGCGACTCGCCGACTGACGTGGCGCCGGTTTTCGATGCGCTGGTTGCAACCGGGGTGCGCCTGCTGGCATGCGACATGTCGTTTGTGTTCCTGTGCCGTGACAACGCGATTGCAGTGGTCGCCGGTGCATCCCCCGCTGGTCCAATGGACGTCACCATGCCGGATTTGTCGTTGGATGTGCACGACAACTTCCCGGCGCAGGCTGTGGCCGCCAAGGAGAAACTGCATCTGCCGGATTGGTCTGCCATTGACCTGCCCGAGCACGAGGCACGGATTCGCGAGGCCTTCGGCATCGGCTCGGCGTTGTATGTGCCGATGGTGCGCGATGGCTTCTGCATCGGTCTGCTGTCCTACGCCCGTTCGCGTGCGCAGGCATTCAGCGACAAGGAGATCGCCATTGCCGAGTCGTTCCGCGACCAGGCGGTAATCGCGATCGAGAACGAGCGGCTGTTCAACGAGACGCGCGAGGCACTGGAGCGCCAGACGGCGACCGCCGACATCCTGCGCATCATCAGTGAATCGCCCACCGATGTGACCCCGGTGTTCCAGGCTATCGCCGAGCGCGCGTGCGTGCTCAGTGGCGCCGACATGGGCGGCACGACGCGTTTCGACGGCGAGCAGATGCACATGCTGGGCTGGCATGGCACGCTGGCCGAGGCGGAGTCCGTGTTGCGCGGCGCTTTTCCGCGCAAGCCGGATCCAAGCTCGGTGCACGGGCGCAGCATTCTGGCGGGCAAGCCGGTGCAGATTCCCGATGTGTCGCTGGATTCCGACTACGGCCTGTTTGAGGCCGCAAGCGCGACCAACTACCGCAGCGTGCTGGCGGTGCCGATGCTGCAGGGCGGACGCGCCATCGGCTCGATCGCGGTCGGGCGCCTGGCCGCTGGCGCCTTCCCCGAAAAGGTCCTGACACTGTTGCAGACATTCGCCGACCAGGCTGTCATCGCGGTCGAGAACACCCGGTTGTTCAACGAACTCGAAGCGCGCAACCACGAAGTCTCCGAAACGCTGGAGCAGCAGAAGGCGTCGGCCGATATATTGAACGTCATCAGCCAGTCGGTGTCCGATTCGCAGCCGGTATTCGACAAGATCCTGCGAAGCTGCCAGTTCCTGTTTGGCGGCGACGAACTTGACGTGCTGCTGGTCGACGAGCAGGGCATGCTGCGCATTGGAGCCTACCTTGGAAAGGCCCGCAAAATCGTTGCCGCGACATTCCCGGCCCCGGTCGAGCGCACGCCCGCCGGCCAGGCGATCCGGGAGCGGCGCGTCATGCACTGGCCGGATCTTGTGCATGGGGCCGACGTGCCTGGCGTGTTGCGCAAAATGGCGGCGCGCATCGGCTACACCTCCTTGATGTTCGCGCCGATGCTGTGGGATGGCCGCGGGATCGGCGCGATCGGTGTCGCGCGCTCGACGGGTCCGTTCCGGCCCAAGGAACTGGAACTGTTGCAGACCTTCGCCGATCAGGCGGTCATCGCGATCCAGAATGCGCGGCTTTTCAACGAGACGCAGGAGGCGCTGTACAAGGTCGAGGAGCGCACCGGCGAACTCACCGAATCGCTGGACTACCAAACCGCCATCAGCGACGTGCTGCGTGTGATCAGCGAATCGCCAACCAATGTGGCTCCCGTTTTCGAGGTCATCATGGACTGCGCGATGCGCCTGTTCCAGCCACAGACCATGGCAATCTTCCGCTATGACGGACGCTTGCTTCACGTGGCTGCCACGCGCAACTGGTCACCCGAGGCAGCGCGGCGCGCAGACACCCTGTACCCGATGCCTGCCGATGAGAACTCACTCGCCGGGCGGGTGATACTTCGGCGGGAAACGATCGCGGTTGACGACACCCAGGACGGGCGACACCACGCGCTGGCGGCGTTGGCCCGGGTCGGTGGCTGGCGGCGCATGATCGCCGCACCGATGCTCAAGGACGGCACGCCGTTGGGCACGATTCATGTCGCCTGGCCAGACGCCGGCCAAACGCCCCAGCGCCAGATCGACTTGCTCAAGACCTTCGCCGATCAGGCAGTGATCGCGATAGAAAACGTTCGGCTGATCAATGAGACGCAAGAGGCGCTGGTCCAGCAGACGGCATCTGCCGATGTGCTGCAGGTGATCAGCCAGTCCGTTTCCGATACCGAACCGGTGTTCGAGAAAATACTCAGCAACGCGATGCGGATTCTGGACACGAACTTCGTGAATATCGGAATGATCGGGGACGACGGGCTGGTTCACCTGCATGTCAATCGTGAATCCCTGTTTCCGAACGATGCCATGTATCCGAAAGTGATTAGCTGGCTGCAGCAAACCTTTCCGACCCCGGTGCGCAATACGCTGCATGGCTACGCGGCTCACAAGCGCATGGTGTTGCACTATCCAGACGTACTGCACGGGGACGGGGTGCCGCCGGGGCATCGCGAAGTCACCCGATGGATGGGTGATCACTCGGAGCTTTTCGTGCCGCTGGTCTGGAAGGGCCAGGGCATCGGGTCTTTGGCGGTCGCGCGTTTTCCGATCCGGCCTTTCACCGAGAAGGAAATCGCCCTGATCAAGACCTTCGCTGACCAGGCGGTGATCGCGATCCAGAACGCGCGCATGTTCAAGGAGACGCAGGAAGCCCGCGCCGCTGCGGAAGCTGCAAAGCTGCTTGCAGAAGGCGCCAACGAAGCCAAGAGCAGCTTCCTGGCCACGATGAGCCACGAGATACGTACGCCCATGAACGCAGTTATCGGTATGAGCGGGCTGTTGCTCGACACGCCACTGAACGACGAGCAGCGCGACTTTGCCGGCACCATCCGCGACAGTGGCGATGCGTTGCTGACCATCATCAACGACATCTTGGATTTCTCCAAGATCGAGGCCGGGCGCATGGATGTGGAAGCGCACCCGTTCGATGTGCGCGACTGTGTCGAGTCGGCGCTGGACTTGATCGCCGGCCGGGCGCAGGAGAAGCAACTCGAGATCGCCTATGAATTCGAAGGCGAGGTGCCGGCGGCCATCGACGGCGATGTGACCCGCTTGCGCCAGGTGCTGCTGAACCTGTTGTCCAATGCGGTGAAATTTACCGAGGCGGGCGAGGTAGTCCTGACGGTGCGCTGTTCCAAAGCAGACGACGGTCGGCCGCAACTCGAATTCGCCGTGCGCGACAGCGGCATTGGCCTGAGCCCTGCCGGCATCGCCAAGCTGTTCCAGAGTTTCAGCCAGGCTGACAGTTCAACCACGCGCAAATACGGCGGCACCGGCCTGGGCCTGGCGATCAGCAAGCGGCTGGCCGAGTTGATGGGCGGCACGATGTGGGTGGAAAGCGAGGGAGCCGGCCGTGGCTCGACCTTCCGCTTCACCATCGCCGCGCCGATTGCCGAACTGCCGACGGCCAGCCGGCGCGACTTTTCAGGCGAACAGCCCGACCTGGCGGGCAAGCGGCTGCTGATCGTCGACGACAACGCGACCAACCGCAAGATCCTGTCCTTGCAGACCGTCCGCTGGGGCATGCAACCGCGCGATACCGAGTCACCTGAACAGGCCTTGCAATGGTTGGGCGATGGGGAAAAGTTCGACCTGGCCATCGTCGATATGCACATGCCCGAGATGGATGGCGTGGCGCTGGCTCGCCGGATTCAGACAACCCACAAAAGCCTGCCGCTGGTGCTGTTCACGTCGCTGGGCCGGCGCGAGGCGCTGGCCGATGGCGAGGACCTGTTCCGGGCGACCTTGACCAAGCCATTGCACCAGAGCCAGTTGTTCGACTGCCTGATGACGCTACTGGCCGCAGGCACCGCGCGGGTGCCAACCCCTGCCAAGGCCAAGCCGACGATGGACCCCGGCATGGCGCAGCGCCATCCGCTGCGCATCTTGCTGGCCGAGGACAACGTGGTGAACCAGAAGCTGGCCTTGCGGCTGCTGCAACAGATGGGCTATCGCGCCGACCTGGCCAGCAATGGTGTCGAAGCCATTGAAAGTGTTGAGCGCCAGACCTACGACGTGGTGCTGATGGACGTGCAGATGCCGGAGATGGACGGCCTGGAGGCGGCGCGCCAGATCACCGGGCGCTGGCTGGCCGGGCAGCGCCCGCACATCGTGGCGATGACCGCCAACGCGATGCAGGGCGACCGCGAGGAATGCCTGGCCGCCGGCATGGACGACTATGTGACCAAACCCATCCGCGTCGATGCATTGGTCGACAGCCTGATGCGTGCGCCGCAGCGCACAACAGATTGACAGGAGCGGGGCTTGACTACTGGCACAACTGACCCGCGCGCAATGCCGCAGGCGATGCTTGGTCGGCTTAGGCATCGCTTCGCGCGCTTTGCCAGCGATGCCGACGATTCGCGTGAGCTGAGGTTGCGCAAGTCCATTGGCGTCTTCCTGGGCATGGCTCTGTTTTTCATTTATTCGGTTTACGGCACCATTGATATCGCGGTGGGCGCGCACACCGCAGGCTATGCAAGCTACATCGCTGCTATGTGTCAGGCGCTGATCTGCCTGGGCTACGCCTGGTTTCGACGCTACGGGCCTTTCATCTGGCTCACGATGGGTCTTGGTCAGCTTGTCTTGCTGACGGTTCATTTTCTGCTGGGCGGCTTCACTTCTTCGGGGTACGCGCTGTTATATGTGATGGCCCCGCTGTTTCTGGCGCAAGTTCTTGATGATCGACGGCACACCAGACACTGGCTGGCTGTGACCGTCGGTGTGGTGCTCATCGCAGGGGTGGGTGAATTTTTCATCGAACGCGGCAATGTGCATTCATTGCAGATGCACACGGCGTTCTCGGTGGCGAATCTTTTGGGTTTCTGTGCCCTTGTGCTGGTGCCCAGTGCGATCTACGGGCAGCGCAACAATGCCATCGTCCAGGAACTGGCCGCGGCACGCGAGGCGCAATTGGCGCTGGAAGTCGAGCATCTGGTGCAAACGCAGCGCGCGCTGGAGCAGCAGCAGGCAACGGCTGCGGTACTGGACGTCATCGGCAAGTCGATGGCCGATGCGCAGCCGGTGTTTGACGCCATCCGCGCAAGCATGGAGCGGCTATTTCCCGATTCGGAACTGGCCATCACCGCGTTGGGCGACGACGGATTGATCCACTACAAGGCCGGCAGTGGCACACGCGTCGATGCCTTGAAGGCCCTGTTTCCGCGGCCGGCGCCGGGGCCTGGCCTGTTGACGGGCGCGGCGTCGTATTGGCCGGACATACAGCACGGCGAAGGCGTGCCAGACAGTGTGCGGGCCGCGTCAAAGGCAGTCGGCTCGAACGGCTCGATGCTCAGCGCAGCCATGGTGTCGCAGGGTCAGACCTATGGCACGGTTTCTGCAGTCCATCTGGACATGCGCCCGTTTTCTGAAACGGACGCGCGCGTGATCAAGTCGTTTGCCGACCAGGCGGTGATCGCGATACAGAACGCGCGCATGTTCCGCGAAACGCAGGAGGCGCGCGCCGCCGCCGAAGCGGCAAAGCTTCTTGCAGAAGGCGCCAACGAGGCCAAGAGCAGCTTCCTGGCCACGATGAGCCACGAGATTCGCACGCCGATGAACGCGGTGATCGGCATGAGCGGCTTGTTGCTGGACACGCCGCTGAACGACGAGCAGCGCGATTTTGCCGGCACCATCCGCGACAGCGGCGATGCGCTGCTGACCATCATCAACGACATCCTGGATTTTTCCAAGATCGAGGCCGGGCGCATGGATGTGGAGGCGCATCCGTTCGATGTGCGCGACTGCGTCGAATCGGCGCTGGACCTGATCGCCGGCCGGGCCCAGGAAAAGCAGATCGAGATCGCCTATGAATTCGAAGGCGAGGTGCCGGCGGCCATCGTCGGCGACGTGACGCGCTTGCGCCAGGTGCTGCTGAACCTGCTGTCCAATGCGGTGAAATTCACCGACAAGGGCGAGGTGGTGTTGACGGTGCGCAGTTCAGCCGTCGACGATGGGCGGCCGCAACTCGAATTCGCCGTGCGCGAAAGCGGCATCGGCCTCAGCCCTGTCGGCATTTCCAAGCTGTTCAAGAGCTTCAGCCAGGCCGACAGTTCGACCACGCGCAAATACGGCGGCACCGGGCTGGGACTGGCGATCAGCAAGCGGCTGGCCGAACTGATGGGTGGCACGATGTGGGTGGAGAGCGAGGGGGCCGGCCAAGGTTCGACCTTCCGCTTCACCATCGCCGCGCCGGTGGCGCAATTGCCGCCGGCCAGCCGGCACGACTATTCGGGGGAGCAGCCCGACCTGACAGGCAAGCGCCTGCTGATCGTTGACGACAACGCGACCAACCGCAAGATCCTGTCCTTGCAGACCGGGCGCTGGGGCATGCAGTCGCGCGATACCGAATCGCCCGAACAGGCCCTGCAGTGGCTGGGCGATGGAGAAAGGTTCGACCTGGCCATTGTCGACATGCACATGCCTGGCATGGACGGCATGGCGCTGGCACGCCGGATCCAGGCCACCCACAAGGACCTGCCCCTGGTGCTGTTCACGTCGCTTGGCAAGCGCGACGCGCTGGTCGAGGGCGAGGACCTGTTCCGGGCAACCCTGACCAAGCCCCTGCACCAGAGCCAGCTGTTCGATTGCCTGATGACGCTGTTGGCCGGCGCAAGCGCGCATTTGCCCGCCCGGGCCAAAGTCAAACCGACGATGGACCCCGGCATGGCGCAGCGCCATCCGCTGCGCATCCTGCTGGCCGAGGACAACGTGGTCAACCAGAAGCTGGCGCTGCGCCTGCTGCAGCAGATGGGCTATCGGGCCGACCTGGCCAGCAACGGTATCGAAGCCATTGAATGTGTCGAGCGCCAGACCTACGATGTGGTGTTGATGGACGTGCAGATGCCGGAGATGGACGGATTGGAGGCCGCGCGGCAGATTACCGGGCGCTGGCCGACCGGGCAGCGCCCGCGCATCATTGCCATGACGGCCAACGCCATGCAGGGCGACCGTGAGGAATCCCTGGCCGCCGGCATGGACGACTATGTGACCAAACCGATACGCGTCGACCAGCTGGTCGAGGCCTTGAACAACGCAAACCCACGCAAGGAAGACCAAGAACATGGCTGAAACCATCATCGATCCCGCGACCTTCGCCGACCTGCAGGAGGCCGCTGGCGCCGAGTTCGTGACAGAGCTGGTCGACACCTTCGTCGAGGAAGCGCCTGCCATGCTGGCCCAATTGCGCAGCGCGCAGGCGGCACAGGCCGTGGACGCGTTCCGGCGCGCCGCGCATTCGCTCAAATCCAACGGCCACACATTCGGCGCGACCCGGCTGGCGGCGCTGGCGCGCGAACTGGAACTGGGCGGCATGATTGCCGATGTGGCGCCGATCGACGCGCTGGACGCGGAGTATCAGCGTGCAGCCGCTGCGCTCAAGGAGCTATGCAATGGCTGATGGCACTACCCCCAGGGCACCGCCACCGGCTTCTGCAACTGGCGCGACGCGCCCCCGCAGTGGCTCGCCCGGCACCGGCGCACGGCTGCTGGTGGCAGACGACAACAAGGTCAACCGGCTGCTGCTCACGCGCAGCCTGGAAGTGCAGGGGCACCGGGTGTCCAGCGCCGAAAACGGACTCGTGGCACTCGAGATGCTGCGCGCCGAGTCCTTCGAACTGGTGCTGCTGGACATGGAAATGCCGGAACTGGACGGTTTTGGCGTGCTCGAGCAGATGGTGGCTGACAGCAAGCTGCGCGACATTCCGGTCATCGTCACCAGTTCGCTCGAAGGTGTGTCCGACATCGTGCGCTGCATCGAACTGGGCGCCGACGACTATTTGAACAAGCCGGTCAATCCGGCCCTGCTCAAGGCGCGCATCAATTCCAGCCTGGAGAAAAAGCGCCTGCGCGACCAGCAGAAAGAACTGGTCAAGCGCTTTGCCACCTCGGAGGTGGCCGACGACATGGCCGAGTCCGGCTTCGCGCTGGGTGGTCGGCGGGTCTCGTGCACAGTCATGTTCTCCGATATCCGGGGTTTCACGTCACTGGTGGAATCGCAGTCGCCGGAAGAAACCATCGAACTGCTCAATACCTATTACACGCTGATGTTCGACGCCATCAGCGGCCATGGCGGTGTCGTGAACCAGATGATCGGCGACGGGCTGATGGCGATTTTTGGCGCGCCCCAGGCGCTGGACGATGCGCCACTTGCGGCGGTGCGCGCCGCGCTGGACATGGTAGAGATGATCGAACTGTTCAACGTCGAGCGTACGGCGCTGGACAAGGAGCCGATCCGCATCGGCATCGGTATTGCGTCGGGTGAGGTGGTGGCCGGTTACACCGGCACCCAGCAACGCGCGACCTATACCTGCATCGGCGACACCGTCAATCTGGCCGCGCGCCTGGAGGCCCATACCAAGGATGTCGGGCGCGGGATTCTGGTCGATGGCGATACCAAAACCGCCTTGGGCGACAGGGTTGCCCTGCAAGCCCTGGGCGAGGTGCAGTTCAAGGGCAAGTCAGCAGCGGTGCCGGTGTTTGCCGTCAAAGCGCAGGCGCATTGACGGGCATCGGCCCGGTCGTGCGCTACGACCGGGCCGATGCCGGGGTCATCATGCGCAAGGACAGCAGGAGTTGCCTCGCGCGCTCCGGACGCATGCACTGCGAGTGAAGCGTCAGACGCGCGGCTCGCCGTCCCCGTTGACAGTGATCGTCGCGCCCGGTTCAGACGTCATCTGGACCCGGTGCTCCTGGCCACGAAAGACATAGCTCACGTCCCACAGATCGGCGCGGGCCTGGGGCGGCGGATTGGTACAACGCTGCACATCCTGCTCCTCCGGCTGGCCATTGCGCCCGACCTTGGCCCCGATCGCACCGCCTGCGACGGCGCCACCGACCGTTGCCAGGTCACGCCCGCGGCCGTCGCCCACCTGGTGACCCAGGATGCCGCCAATGACAGCACCAATGACGATCGCTGGAACATTGCGCCGGCTTTCCTGCGACACTGCTTCACGCTCGACCCAGCAGCGCTGCTCGGGCGTTTGCACCACTGCCCGGACCGATGTCACTTCAGCCTGGAACAGCCGCTCGCCGCCACGCCGGCGCGGGTCGTATGGCCGTTGCATGGCCGGGCCGGCATCAGCGCGGTTGTCGCGCTGGTACAAGTCGCGGCCCACGATGCGCGCCGACGATACCTGGTTGTCCAGTCCCATCGCCGCCAGCGACGGATACTGACCCTGGCGCAGTACCACGCAAGGGCCCTGGAACCCGCCATCGCGGCACAACTCCCACGGGCCGCCGGAAACCTGGACCGACGAACTGCGGTCATCCAGGCCAGTCCGGCGCAGGTCCGCCAGTTCACTCTGCAGGGCAAACGAGCGACCGCGAAAACCGTCTTGCTCGAAGAACACGAGCATGGGCGGCGCAGCGCCCGGACCGTTGTCGCGGACCAGTGCACGGATCGAACTCACCCGGTTTTCCAGGCCCAGTCCGTCCAGCGACGGATATTGACCGGCGCGCAGAACGGCGCAGGGGCCGGTAAATCCACCGCCCTGGCAGATCTCCCAATGTGCGCCGAATACCTCGACCGAAGAAATCCGGTCATTGAAGCCGCTGCGAACCAGATAGGGGATGTCCTGTTGTACCGTCAGGGCCCGACCGCGAAGGCCTTCCCTACCGTAGACGACGATACGGCTGTCATTGGCCGTGGTCACCGCATTCGCAGCGGGCAGTACCTGCGCCGCAGGCGCATCGACCCGGGCCAGTGCCTGGACCGACGTGATGCGGTTGTTCAGGCCGATGGCGCGCAGCGTCGGGTACTTGCCGGGCCGCAGCACGGCGCAACGCCCATTGAAGCGGGTATCTTCGCAGACCTGCCAGCGCTCAGCAGGGTCACCGCCGACAACGACCGACGAGGCACTGTCGTTGAAGCCGAAGCGCGTCATGTCGCCAATCTGGCGCTGCGTCGTGAACGAGTCGCCCTGGAATTCCTCGCGCTCGTAAAAGGTGATTTGTGCCGCGGCGTGCCCGGCCAGGGTCGCGATGGTGATTGCCACGACGCCATTGATTGAATTTTTCATGGTTGTTCCTTGTGGGATGCCCGGCGATCGGCCGAGCAATGGCAGTATGGGATGGCTGTGTCGATGCCGACAGCGGACAACAGCGCCTTCGCGGGTAGTGGATGTCCTACACATCGCGGGGACGCGCGCTCAGGCGCGCACTTCAGCGGCGCCAGGGGTTGTCCGGCTGGCGGTCGTAGCGATTCGGTGCGCCGTCGCGGTCGCGGTCCTGACGGTTGCGCACGCCATCACGGTCCAGGTCGCGCCGGTGGCGGCCGCGGTAGCTAGGCCGGGCATGGACGACGCCGGGTTGAACGTAGACCGGAGCCGGATGCACATAGATGCTCGGCGCCACCCGGACCTGCGCCGGGTAGTGACCGTAAGGGGTGTAGACAGCGCAGCCGGTCAGGCCTGCAAAGGCCAATGGAGTCAGGAACAGAAGTTTCATGGACGTATCCCCGTTGAGCGCAGACGACATGCCGCGCAGACAGGGTCATTGCATGCGCTTTGTGTATAGGCCCTGCGTAGCGGGCGTGACAAGCTGTAAGGTGTGTGCGCCTGTCGGGTTGGCAACCCACTTGTGGGCCGGTTGGCCCGGATGCCTATGCAGGCAGTCCGGCCTTGGCCAAGCCCGCTTCGATGTGCGCCAGGTCTGCCGGATTCTGGAATGGCAGGCGTGCTAGGTGTCCGGCCAGCGAGTAGTTCGGGTTGATTTGTTGCAATTCGCGCCAGACGCGCTGCGCTTCATCGAACCGGCCCAAATGGCCCAGCGCGCAGGACAGAAAGGCGCGCGACAAGTCGGTCCGGGGCGCAAGACGGATTCGCTCCTCGAACGACGCCACGGCCGATTCGTACTGGCCCGCAACCAGATAGGCGGATCCCAGGAAATGCACATACTGCTGGGTGAAGAAGGGATCGAGCACGATCGCCCGCTGGATGAAGGCGACTGCCGTAAGCGGACGCCCCAGGTAGATCTCAGTCAGGCCGCGGGTGCCATAGGCCAGGGCGTAGTTCGTGTTGAGGGCCAGTGCCTTGTCAGCCAGCGTCACGGCGCGCGACAGGTCGCGCTTCCAGAATGCAGCAACTGCCGCTGCATAGTATCCATAAGGGCTGTCCGCATCGATTTCAATTGCCTTTGCGGCAAAGTGCGACGCCAGTTCGAGCGAGTCGACAGTATGGGTCCACCGGTTCTGGAAATCCAGGCAATACGCGATGCTCATGCCGGCATAGGCCTGGGCATATAAATGGTCGAATTCGATCGCCTGTCGGAACGTCGCAATGACGCGGGCGAACTTTTCCGCCGACATCGTGGCCAGATTGGTCCCAAGCGAGCCATACAGTAATTCACGCCCGCGCAGAAAGCTGTCATGTGCCCGCACGTCCCGGCTGCGCGCACCGCCGTGCATGGCCTTGTCGGTCGGTGCCAGCCTTATCTTCAGGGCCTCGACGATGCAGCGCGTCACGTCATCCTGCAGCGCGAAGATGTCGGAAAGTTGGCGGTCAAAGCGCTCGGCCCACAGATGGCCGCCGCTTGCGACGTCGATCAGTTGGGCGTTGATGCGCACCTGCGCGCCGGCCTTGCGCACACTGCCTTCGAGCACATGGCCAACACCTAGTTTGCGGCCGATCTCCCTGACGTCTACTTGCTGGTCCCTGAAGCTGAAGGACGAGTTGCGCGCGATCACCAGCAGGCCCGACAGCTTGGACACGTCGGTGATGATGTCCTCGGTCAGTCCGTCGGCGAAATACGCCTGCTCCGGGTCGCCGCTCATGTTGGTGAACGGCAGTACGGCCAGCGAAGGCTTGTCGGGCATGGCCGGTGCGGTAGCGCGGGCGAGCGAGGGCGCCGCAGTCGCCGTATCCCCGGTCGGCGCGACCTGGAACACCCGGATCGGATCGGCAATGTTCTTCACGCTTTTCTCGCCCTGGTCGACAAATTCTGCCGCCACCTTGCCCCGTACGGCGCCGCGTACCGCATCGGAAACGCTGACCGAGCCGGGTTCGGCCAGCGCCTGGATGCGCGCAGCGATATTGACCCCGTCGCCATAGACGCTGCCGTCGGGCTTCTCGATCAGATCGCCCAGGTGCACGCCGATGCGAAACTGAAGCTGTTGGCCGGGTTCGACTGCGGCCGACGCCGCATGCAGATTCTGCTGTACCGCCAGTGCTGCGCAAACGGCACCCAGGGTGGTCTCGAATATGGCCAGTACCGAGTCGCCGGCCATGTCGATGACACGGCCGCGATGCGCCTCGATGTGCAGGCGGAACACCGTGCGCGCAGCGTCCAGCGCGGCAACGGTGGCGCGGTCGTCTTGTGCCATCAGGCGCGAATAGCCCGCTGCGTCGGCCGCCAGGATCGCCACCAGCCGCTGCGTGATCTGCGTCTCACTCATGGCGATTGGCTCTGCCCGCAGTCGGGCAATCGGGATCGATGCGATAAGTTGCGCAAGGGCAACCAAGCGATGCCTGCAAGGCCTGGCAAGCCTGTCGTGTCGACACGCGGGAACTGCGCCGCGTCTGTCGGACGGGCATCGGCAAGCATCGATCTGAACGCGGGCATCGGGCAAGTGTAGGTGTTGGCAGTTGCCCGCAGCAGGCCAGCAGCAGGCCAGCAGGGCCGGATTTCCGACCTGGCCAGCCATCACGAGAGCTCCGCCACGCTGGCTTGCGGCCGCGGTCGTGGCTGTCCTGCGCCCTGCGCTAAAACACCGACAAGCCGGTCTTGGCGACAAACAGCTCCAGCGCCTTGCGGCCAAGATGGGAGTTGCCGGTCTTGTCCAGCGCAGGTGACCAGACGCACAGCGACAGGTGATCCGGCACCACGGCCATGATGCCGCCGCCGACGCCGCTTTTGCACGGCAGGCCAATGCGAAAAGCGAACTCGCCGGCCGCGTCGTAGGTGCCGCAGGTCAGCATCAGCGCGTTGACGCGTCGCGCTTGCGCCGGTCGGATGATGGTGGAGCCGTCCAGTGGATGCTTGCCGTCACGGCACAGATAGCCGACGGCGCGCGCGACCTGCACGCAGTTCATGCTGATCGCGCATTGGTGGAAATACACATCGACCACCTGCGCCACCTCATGGTCCAGGGTGCCAAATCCCTTCATGAAATTGGCCAGCGCCGTATTGCGAAAACCGGTGTCCGCCTCGGATTGCGCCACTTCGGCGTCCACATCGATTGCTTCGCCGCACAGGCTGCTCAACAACGCCAGCAGGTCGGCCTTGGCGTCGCCCTGGCGCAGCATGCGGTCGGCAACTGCGATGGCACCCGCATTGATGAACGGATTGCGTGGAATGCCGCGTTCGGTTTCCAGCTGCACCAGCGAATTGAACGGGCTGCCGGACGGTTCGCGACCAATGCGTTCCCACA
>JBBKVW010000521.1:0-11031 GCA_037968655.1 Burkholderiaceae bacterium | reverse complement strand
CCTCGTAGCGGGCGCCAGGCAGCAAGTCGCCGCCGTACTGGCTGGCCACGTCGGCGCACTCGGCCGGGTCGCGCTGGTGCAGCGCGGCGCGGGCATGTTGTTCGAAGTCGTCGGCATCCACGGTCACGGGCCGATCGGGCCACAACGCCAGTTCGCCGCCCAGCAGCGCAATGCCATCGTGGCGGCCCAGCGCCTGGCGGCCGTGGTGCAGGGCCTTGCGCAGGTTGGCCGCGCCGGCGTCGGGGTCGAGCTGGGGCCACAAGGCGTCAATGGCCAGATCGCGCGACATGCGGTGGCGCGGCTGCAGGCCAAGCAACTGCACCAGATGTGCGGCGCGCAGGCTGGGCCAGCGGTCTGCCGCGATCGCGACGTCGTCGATCGCCACGTCAAAGCGGCCCAGCACAGAGATGGCCAGGCGCGCCGGCGGATCGCCGGTTTGCGGCAGTGGCACGTGGTGGTCCATCTCGTTTGCCTCCGGCTGTTGTTGCATTGCAGGCAGTCTGGACCTTCCGCTCCGGCTGCGCAAGTGCCAGCGCTGCCAGGAACGCTTCAGGAACGACCGGCCGTCACGATGGATACCAGGCAAGCCCATTTCGGGCGGCCGCCCTTATCGAGGAGAGCAACATGACTGAAACCGCGACATCCACCCTGTATGACCGTCTGGGCCACCGCGACGGCATCACGCGCATCACCCGTGAACTGATCAAGAACCACATGGCCAATCCGCTGGTGCGCAACCGCTATGCCCAGATCAAGGACATGGATCGTGTCGAGCGCAACGTGATCGACTTTTTTTGCGCCGGATCGGGCGGTCCCGAGGCCTACCAGGGCAAGGATATGGTGGCCACGCACAGTGGCATGAACGTCAGCGAGCAGGAATTCGTCGCAGTCGTCGACGACGCGATGGCGGCTCTGGAAACCTGCGGCGTGGAGCCGCCCGTGCGCAATGAGGTGCTGGCCATCCTGTGGTCGCTGAAGCCTGAAGTGATACGGATCTGAGGTCCGGTCACCCCCGACCCAGGCCGCCAACGGTGACAGGCCTGGGGCCATGGCGATCCAACTCCAGTCCAGCGCTATCCATCAGGGGCATTGCACAACCCCGCCAAGGTTCTGGCATATGCGGCCATCCGGTCGCACCAGGCGCCCGCCAACCGCGTTGTAGCGGCTTCCGTCAGAGCCCCAGCAACCGGCGCTGTCGCAGACCGACGAGAAGGTCGGCGGTGGCGATGCCTTGATGGAAACAGCGGGTATGGCAAGTTGCAGCGGCTGGATCTGGCCGGCCGCCGAGGGTACGGTCAGCGGCTGGTTATACCGCGTCGGCGGACCACTGCGCACAGCGGCAGACGATCGAGCCGCGGGCGCCGCAGCGCTCGAGGGTGGCGGCTGCTGCGCGCTGCATGACTCGTTGATCATGGCCCCCGCGGCCGCGACGAACACGATTCTCAGTTTCCAATTTTGCATTTGTGACTGTCCCTCACGCTCTGACACGCCGCGGGACGACGCGGTTCCCTACTGTGGCGCCAACTATCATCCGGGCCATTGCGAGGCAAGCGGTGCCCGACAACAACTAGCGTTCTATAGGAGACATGCCTGGCACTTTTTCGCACGGCCATGGCGCCCGAGCCAAGGTTCCTGGTGCCACCGGTAAACGATGCATCAGGCCGTCAGCTTCGCGACAACCGCGACGCGGCCGACATGTTTCAAGTCCTTGGGTCGAATTTGCATGGAATCCCTGATCATCTCCACCGGCGTGGTCGCGCTCGCCGAAGTCGGCGACAAGACACAACTGCTGGCGTTCATCCTGGCGGCCCGGTTCAAGAAGCCGATGCCGATCATTGCCGGCATCCTGTGTGCCACCATCATCAACCACGGTCTGGCCGGCGCGCTGGGGGCCTGGATCACTGGTGCCGTGAGTCCGAACCTGCTGCGCTGGGGGCTGGGAACTTCTTTCATCGCGATGGCGATCTGGACGCTGATCCCGGACAAAATCGAGGACGAGGAATCCCGCATCGCGAGCCGGCTGGGCGTTTTCGGCGCGACCTTTGTCACGTTCTTTCTGGCAGAGATGGGTGACAAGACCCAGATCGCGACGATCGCCTTGGCAGCGCATTACACGCAGCCGTTGCTGGTGGTCGCTGGCACCCCGCTGGGCATGCTGATCGCCGATGTTCCGGCCGTACTGGTCGGTGACCGGCTCGCCAATCGCGTCCCGATGCGACTGGTCCATGCCATCGCCGCGGCGGTTTTCGCCGTGCTGGGCCTGGCGACCCTGCTCGGCGCGGGATCCGGCTTCGGATTCTGAGCGCTGCACCATGCCGGCAAATCGGCGGCAGCGATGGTGGAAAATCCAGGGCTATGACTGACCAGACCCCACGCCCCGAACTGCCCGACCACCTGTCGATCGAACAGGGCAGCCCGCACTTTATTGCCGCGGTATTCGAACACGAGGTCGGCGTCCGGTTCAACGATAAAGAGCGCAATGACGTCAGCGAATACTGCATCAGCGAAGGCTGGATCAAGGTTCCTGCCGGCAAGACGCTGGACCGCAAGGGCAATCCGCTGCTGATCAAGCTCAAGGGCAAGGTCCAGGCGTTCTACAAATAGCAGCTTGCCGCGGCGCCACCGCGATAAAGGACGAAGCAGATGTTTGAAGTGAATCTGAACAGCGAAGGCAATATCCTGACGCTGCAGTCCGGCGCCGAGCCACCATTGCGCTTTCACGCCATCTGGCTGCGTGACAACGCCTGGGACAGCGCCACGCGCGCAGCCGGCAACGGTCAGCGCCTGATCGCATTGCGCGACATCCCCGCAAGCACGCACATTGCTTCGGCCGGCGTCAACGGCGACCGGCTCAGCGTGCATTTCCAGCCCGAGGACAAGACGATCGATTACGACATCGCCTGGCTGCAGGTGCATGGCTACGATCGTCCACAGTCGCAAGCGGCCGGCTGGACCGGCCCGGCCTTGCAGACCTGGGACGCCAGCCTGGGCAATTCCGTGCCAAGTGGCGACTTCGCCAGTGTCAGCGCCAATGCCGATGCCTTGCGTACCTGGTTGTCCGCGCTGCGCCAATACGGGTTCGCCAAGCTCACCGGCGGACCGATCGAATCCGGCGCGCTGCTGCAAGTGGCCAAGCTGTTCGGCTATGTGCGCGAAACCAACTACGGCGTGTTGTTCGAGGTCCGCACCGAGGTCAATCCGAGCAACCTGGCCTACACCGGCCTGGGGCTTCAGGCCCATAGCGACAACCCCTATCGCGACCCGGTGCCGACGATGCAGATCCTGTATTGCCTGGAGAACTCGGCCGAAGGCGGCGAGAACATGGTGGTCGACGGCTTTCGGGCCGCGCAACGCCTGCGCGACGAGAACCCGGCCTGGTTCGACCTGCTGTCAGGTCATTGTGCGCGTTTCGAATATGCCGGCGAGGCCGGTGTCTGCCTGCGCGCACGCAGGCCGATGATCGAACTGGCGCCCGACGGCGAGTTGATTGCGGTGCGCTTCAACAACCGCTCCACGGCCGCGATCACCGACGTGCCCTTCGAGCAGATGGCCAACTACTACGCCGCCTACCGGCGCTTTGGCGAGATCGTCGACGACCCGGCCATGGAGGTGACGTTCAAGCTCTCGCCGGGCGAGTGCTTCATCGTCGACAACACCCGCGTATTGCATGCCCGCAAGGGGTATTCAGGCGTCGGCAAGCGCTGGCTGCAGGGCTGCTATCCGGACAAGGATGGGCTGTTGTCGACGCTGGCGGCGCTGGAGCTTGAACAACAGAGTCGGCCCACTGCAACGGCCGCCTGAGGGCGGATCATGTGCGGCTGTGCGTACCCGGCGGTTGAACGCGCCGTTTCAGCAGGCGTGCACATGTCACTTGTCCCGGCGAATGCCGGGACGCTGCAGCACGCTATGCGCCGCTTTTCTTGAGCTGTGCCAGGAACATGTGCAGCGCACGCAGGTCGGTGTCGTTCATGGTCTTGAGCGAGTCAAAGGGCATGACGCCGATGGCGCTGCCGTCGGCGCGCTTGCCGCTGCGCATCATGGCCACAAAAGCCTCTGCGTCCTGGTAGCGCGGCATCACGCTGGTGTCGCCCGGTGCCAGCCGCGCAGCCGGTGGCCAGTCCGGCGGCGCCCCCACGATCGGGCCTCCTGCCAGGCCATCGCCATGGCAGCCAATGCACATCTGCGCGACATAGCGACCGTGCGCGACTGTCACGCCTTCGGCCACCGGCGTGGCCGGCGGCAGGCCGTGGTCGATCCTGGCGTAGGCCTCGGGGATCTGGCCCAGGCCGTACATCACGCGTCCCGGCAGCGGTAGCTGGATGACGCCGTGTTCATTTCCCTGTTGCGGTGCCAGCTGTCGCACATAGGCCATGATGCCGGCCAGGTCCTCGTCGGTCAGGCGGTTGTAGTCCTCGCTGGGCATCAGCCTGAGCACGCGGCCATCGGAGCCGACGCCGTGGCGGATGCTGCGCACCCAGTCGACCGGCTGATACGAGGCGACGCGCGGATTGCCGGCCGTGATGTTGGGCCCGGCCAGCTTGAGCCCTTTGCCGTCGTCGGCCAGTGTCGCGCCGCCGCCCGTGGCGCCGTGGCAGTCCACGCAGCCACGCGAACCGAACAGGTAGCGCCCGCGTTCGACCGCCGTCGCATCGTCGCGCAGCGCGACCGGCTGGACCGATACCGTGACATGGCGGGCAGCGCGTCGCTCGCCCATGATCAGCCCGACCCCGATGACGGCTGCCAGCGCCAGTACCAGAACCAGTAGCAGCGCAAGGCCGCGTTTGAGCCAGGGGTTCATGGCATTCCTTCGTTATTGATTGTTCTGCTGCCGGGTCCGCGCTGCAATTTTGCTAGCGCGTGCCGATCGTAAGCCAGCACGGCCAGCATGCGCAAGTCGGTCTCGGGTGCATCAGCGCCAGACCTGTTTGGCCGCGCCCAAACGCCTGGGCAAGACCTGCAACAGATTCCAGGCAATTGCGCCCTTGTGATGGATCAGGGGCGCTCTGGTCGAACCCGCGATCCGCGCAGCAGCTAGTGCGTGCGTATCGCTACTGGATCACCGAATCGGCGCTGAGCAGCATGCCCTGCGGCACGGTGACGCCCAGGCTCGTCGCGGTTTTCATGTTGATCACGAGCTCGAACCGGGTCGGCTGGGTGACCGGCATATGGCCGGGATTGGCGCCGCCAACGACCTTGTGGACGTAGCTTCCAACGCCCCGGTAGGCCCTGCGCATGCTTTCGCCATAACTCATCAGGCCGCCGTCGTCGACGAACTCCCTGAGCCCGTAGAACGCAGGCAAGCGGTGGTTGGCAGCAAGCGCCACGATCTGCCCGCGTGCCATGAGAAAAAAAGGTTCGTCCGGCAACACGAATATGCCGCCCGCCCGCGCGCGCACAGCAGCCTCGAATGCGGTGGGTATGTCCACGTCGCCGGGCCTTCTACCGGCCTCGACCTTCACCAGCGTGATGTTCAAGCGCTGCGCCAGCGGACCGAGCGCGCGCCACATCCGCGGATGCACGCTGCTGCTGGCGTCGACCAGCACTGCAACCGTGGTCGGGCTGGGCAGCACTTGCGCAAACAGCCCGAGCATCTTGGGCATGATGTCTTCGGCCTGGCTGGACAGCCCGGTGGTGTTGGCGCCGGGCCTGGCCAGGCTGGAGATGATCTGCTGCCCGACCGGATCGGCGACGGCGGCCATGACGATCGGCGTCGCACCCAGCACTTTTTGCGCGACAAGTGTTGTCTGGGAACAGGTGGTGACCACGGCGTCCAGTTGCATTGCCGCCAGCTCGCGTGCATAACCGGGCACCAGTTGCAGGCGGCCTTCTCCGTAGCGGCGCTCGATGACGAGATTGCGGCCTTCGACCAGACCTTGCTCGCGCAGCCCGGCCAGAAGTTCCTGCTCCTCATGCGGCAAAGGCGCGTCGCCATACAGCAATCCGATGCGGACCGTTCTTTCGGTTCCCTGGGCGTGGCCCAACAGCGGCGCTGTAAGCAACCAGGCTCCGCTGCAGATCATGGTTCTGCGTTGCATGGCGACCTCCATCCTGTGTTGGGTGTCTCGCGCAGATGCAATCAATGCGGCTTGATCGCCATTGCGGCGACACCTTGCCGAAGCAGATTTCACCTTAACACTGCCGACGCGCCAGCGCAACCGCTGACACAGGGCCGCCGGCGCGGCGCTAGGAGCCGTGCTGTTCGGCAGCGCGCAGCCGCTTGGCCAGCGCCTGCAGCAGTTTCCAGGCGATCGTGCCGTTGCGTTCGACCAGTGGGCGGAACTCCCAGAAGGTCAGGCCAAAACAGACGAGGTCGGTGGTGGCGGTCACCGTGGCCGAGCGCGGGCCGCCGTCGATCAGCGCGATCTCGCCGAAATGCTCGCCCGGTCCGAGCGTGCCGACCGCGACTCCGTTGTGCGATACCGCAGCTTGGCCGCTTGAAATCAGATAGACCGCGGCGCCACCGGAGCCTTCCATGATGACGGTCTCGCCCTTGGCAAAGCGACGTTCCTTGAGCAGGCGCGCGATCTGTTCGGACTGGCGACGGTCCATGTCGGCGAACAGCCCGACACGCTGCAAGGCGCTGGTCGAATCGTGCGGCGGCGGACCTGGCTGGGTGGCCGCGCTGCGTGACTTGCCGGTGGTCACCGCGCGGCACTGCAGCAGATAGAGCGCCCCGTCCTGGAACGCCCATTCGATGTCGCGACGCGGCCCGTAGACTTTTTCGCACTGCAGCGCCAGCGCGTTGAGCGCCGCCAGCTGGGCCGCATCGAGGCAGAACTGGCTGGCCATGTCTGGCGCCACCTGTTCTTCGAATGTCCCGCCATTGGGCAACGCGCGAATCGCGATGCGCTTGCGCCCGATCGTGCGCTCCAGCAACTGGCCGGCGCGGTCCTGGCGCACAAGGTCGGGAATCACCAGTCCCGCGACCACCACCTCACCCAGGCCCCAGCTGGCTTCGATCACCCGTTCGTCGGCACCGGTGACCGGGTTCTCGGTGAACATGACGCCTGCAACGGACGGGCTCAGCAAGGTCTGCACCACCACGCCCACGCTGGGACGCTTGAACAGGCCCACGCGCTGGCGGTAGGTGATGGCCGAATCCGAATTGGCAGACCACCACACTTCGCGCACGGCTTCGGGCACGTCGGCCGTTCCATGCACATTGAGCACGGTCAGGTGCTGGCCGGCAAAGCTGGCGGCCGCGCCGTCTTCGTCAACGGCAGACGAGCGCACGGCAAACGGTGGCGCCAGGCTGTCGAGCGCCTTGGCCAGCCGGGCAATAGCCCGTTTATCGCCCGCGGCGATCGCCTCCACCATGTCGCCCGACAAGGCCAGGCCGGGTGGAACTGCCAGCCCCTGGCGCGTCGCCTCGCCCAGGCCGACCGCCTTGGCGCCGTACCACGCCGCTTCGCGTGCCTTGACAAACAGGACGAGTTTTTTCATGACAGCACCGTGACTTCGCCCTTGTCGCCATCGACCCGTATGCGCAGCCCGTCGGTGATGCGCTCGGTCGCCTCACGCGTGCCCACGACGCCGGGAATGCCGTATTCGCGCGACACGATGGCGGCATGCGAGAGCAGTCCGCCGTTGTCGGTGACGATCGCGCCCAGCAGCGGCAGCAGGATGTTGAAGGCTTCGGTCGTCGACTCGGTGACCAGCACGTCACCCTTGGCGATGCGGTCAAATTCTGCCGGGCTGGAAACCCGTCGCGCCGGCCCTTCATAGACACCTTTGCTGGCCGCCAGGCCATACAGCACCTGCTCGGTATGTTGCGCCTGCGAACTGCCAAACAGATGGTCCAGCGCAATGAACAGGGCGCGCATCACGCGGGCTGCCGCTGGCGGCAGTTTGGCCAGATCCGGTGGCGGCGGCGCTGGCGGACCGAGCGTGGGCGGAGCGTCTTTCGCGTTGTAGCGCGCGCGGTAGGCGGCGCGGCTGGCCAGTTCCTGCTCGGACGGTCCAGTGCCGCCGGCCACCAATGTGCACATTTCGTCCAGGCTGGCCTCCAGCATCTGTTTGGCGCTGCTGATGCGCCCCTTGGCGGCCACGCGGCGACCGGCGGCCAGTGCGGCGCGCCGCATCAGGCCAGAGGCCCAGATGTCGCTGTACACGCCGCGCTCATCGCGCAACCGGTAGGTCAGGCGGGCCTCGGCCAGCAGGGCGTCGAATTGCGCTTGCTGTGGTGCGGGCACCCGGCCACGCACATCGGCCAACTGCGCCTGCATGTCGATCACTGCTGGCTCCGGGTCGAATACGGCGGCATTGATGGCACGCAACAATGCGTCGGGCAGTTCAAGCGCGGTCGGCTCGGCAATGTCAAAGCCATCGACGATGCGATGACCGACCAGGTCCAGGTAGGCATTGACGGCGACGCCCGCTTCGCCCGGCCGCGCACGCAATTTGTTCAATACCTGGGCCGGGTCGCTGCCCGATGCCAGCTGCTCGGCCGGGTCACCGTCGCGCGCCAGCACCTCGCGTGCGGCCGAGTCTTGCGCAAAGGCCTTTTTCAACACCTTCATTTCATCGGAGCCACCGGCTGACACCTCGGCCGAGCCACGCAGCAAGCCCAGCAGTTCGGCAGGCGGCAAGCCCGTCCATTCACCGGCATGGGCCAGGAAGTCACCGGTTGGCAACAGGGCGCCGGCAGTGAAGCGCATGTGCTGCACCAGCATCGCCGCATGGTGATCGCGGCATTGACGCAGATGGTCGACCAGTTGCGCGTCGGCCAGTTCGTATGGATTGACAGCTTGCAATGCGCGGTGCCTGGCAATGCCGGCCGGTTTGCTGACCTCGTCCCACTCGCGCAACTGCTCGCGCCAGAGCTGTTGCGCGAACACCTGCTCGGCCCGCTCGAAGCGTTGCGGGATTTCGCTGTCCGGCGCAGGCAGCACCTGGTTGTAGCCAAAGCCATGCACATAGCCCATTTGCAGGCCATCGATCAGCAGGCCGTAAAACCGCGCGAACGCGTTGGTTCCGCTCTTGAATGCGGCCGGATGGGTTTGCTGGAAGTAGCGCGTCAGGGGGCGCGGGAAATGCACGCCGTCCTGTGTCCAGGGTCCGGGGCCGGGCGGTTCAAACGGTAGTGGGCCGGTGCTGTCGGATGGGATCATGTGCGCTCCTTTGCAAGGCGTCGGGCTGCCCGCAGCGCATCTGCGCCAGGCACCGGATCTGTCGACGGCGCGCTTTGCCGGGCGACGGACTATGGTCGCAGAAAATCACGGCTGTCGCCAGTACCCCCTGGCATGCAGGCATGCCGGCGTGCGCGAACGCTGCCAGCGCGCAGCGATGGCGGGTCAAACCAAATTGCGCCGATCTGCGGGATCGGCAGCAGCCGATTCATGGCCGACAGCTGTTTGCCAGTGTGTGGCCTGGCCGAAATCAGCGCTCAGTGCTTGTTCTGCGGCCAGAGTCCCAGCCCTGGCAGCCGCAGGCGGGCGTCATTGACATCGACGCCGAAACCCAGGCCCAGCAGGTTGATCTCCAGGCCCTCCTCGCGTGCCACGGTCACGCCGGCAAGCCCGGCCAGTGATACCTGCCAGCCGCTGCCGCTGGGGGCAGGGGCAATGAAGGTGGTCGGGCCAAGGTAGTCCTTGCCGATTGCCGTGGGCGGCAGGTCCAGGCGCAGTTCAGGCACCTGGCGCGCGACGAAGGCGACAAAGGTATTGCTGTTGGGCCCCGGCCAGAGCTGGTAGTCCCTGGCCCAGGGATAGTGCGCCACCGCAGCCTCGATCGCGTCGATCATTGCGTCCACACCCGCGCCGCGATGCTCGACCATCAATTGCGGCGTCGCGCCAAACCAGCGCACATCGGGCGCCATGGCCTGGGACGCGACCACCGCATTGCCGCCCCGATAGGCCCGCCATCCGATCTTCTGGTAGACGGTGTAGCTGTCGGCATTCGCTCGCTTGACGGCGATCCACGGGTGAATGCCGAAGGCGCCGCGCCAGCGCACCGTGCGCGCGCCATACACCTGCACCACCGCCTCGCGCACCAGGGCCGGATCGGGTGCCTGGCCGGTACTGTCGCGGCTGCTGCGAAACCAGGGCGTTTGCAGGTCGACGTCGCCAAAGGCCAGCACGCCCAGCGGCCCGAGCAGCAGCAACGCGACCAGGCCGGCCAGCGCAGCCGGCCAGCGCAGGAATCCGTGGCGCAGTGACTTCATGCGTGTGAGGCCTTCGAACAGAGTGGGACAGGGTAGTGATGCCTGGCAACACCGGGCACGCGCAAGCGCGCTGCGCCGGGCGCATGGAGAGATCATTGTGGCGTCATGTGCATGCGATGGCGTGCGCGGGGTCTTGTCAGCGCTGTCGCACGCCTGTGACCTGGATGGCGTCAGGCCGTGGCCGGTGGCAACACCGAGAGCCGTCGAACCGGCGAGGCCCAGATCATCCATGCCTGCAGCACGAAGCCTGCGAAGGCCAGCAGCAGGCAGGCCGATTCGCCCAGGCGCGAGCCGACCAGGGCACCCAGGGCAGCGCCCAGGGGCCGCGCACCCCAGCCGCCGGTCAGGAAGATCGCCGACACCCGTCCCAGCAGAGCGTCGGGTGTGACGGTCTGGCGCAGCGTGACCGAGGTGATGGTCCAGATGATCGGCCCGGCGCCGAACAGGAAGAACGCACATCCGGCCATCAGGCCCGAGGGCCACACCAGTGTGGCCAGCATCGTGGCCTGCGCCAGCACCGATACCACCGGCCCGAGCAGGATGGCTTGACCGAAGGCGATGGCACCCATGATGCGCCGCGCGACCAGGGCCCCGGCGACCATGCCCACGCCATAGGCGGCCAGCGTCAGCCCGACGCCGCTGGCGTCCAGGCCCAGCAGACGCATCGCATACGGCACGTAGGCCGCCTGCAGCACGAACCAGGAAATGTTCCAGACCACGCTGGTCATGAAGATCGGCCTGAGCAGGCCATGCTGCCAGACCAGGCTGGCGCCGTCGCGCAATTCGAGCCACGCATGGCGCGGTGGCGCGCGCTTGCGCGCCGGCTCATGCAGGCGCAGCAGCAGCCCCAATGCCGCTGCCGACAGCGC
>JBBKVW010000520.1:0-2935 GCA_037968655.1 Burkholderiaceae bacterium | reverse complement strand
GAATTCGAGCCGATCTCCTGGGAGCGCACATTCGAGATCCTGACCGAGCGCCTGGGCAAGCTGCGCGCCACCGACCCCAAGAAGTTCGCGCTGTTCACCGGCCGTGACCAGATGCAGGCGCTGACCGGCCTGTTCGCGCGCCAGTTCGGCACCCCCAACTACGCCGCGCACGGTGGTTTTTGCTCGGTCAACATGGCCGCCGGCATGATCTACACGATCGGCGGCAGCTTCTGGGAATTCGGCGGCCCCGATCTGGACCGCGCCAAACTGTTCGTGATGATCGGCACCGCCGAAGACCACCACAGCAATCCGATGAAGATCGCCATCAGCAAATTCAAGCGCGATGGCGGGCGATTCATCTCGATCAACCCGGTGCGCACCGGCTACTCGGCGATTGCCGACGAATGGATCCCGATCAAGCCCGGCACCGACGGCGCGCTGTTCATGGCCCTGTTGCACGAGCTGATCCGCAGCGACCAGATCGACCATGCCTTCCTCAAGCGATTCACCAATGCGCCGCAACTGGTGGTGCTGGACGAGGGTGAGCGCGAGGGCCTGTTCGCCTTCGACCCGAATCCCGAAAAAGGCCCGCCCGGCGATGGCCGCCACCCGCACAACAAACTGGTCTGGGACAAGCAGTCGGGCAGCGTCAAGGCGGCCTATCCCGAAGGCATCGCAGACGGCTGCGACCCGGCGTTGGAGGGCCACTACACGCTGGCCGACGGAACGAAGGTCGCGCCTTCGTTCCAGCTGTTGCGCGATCGCGTTGCCAGCTGCACGCCCGAGTGGGCCGAAAAGATTACCGGCATCAGCGCCGAACGCATCCGCACCTTGGCCAATGAAATGGGCCACACCGCGCTGCAGCAGGCCTTCGAGCTGCCGATTCCTTGGACCGACGCCTGGGGCAAGCAGCATGCGAGCACGCAGGCACGTCCGGTCGCGTTTCACGCCATGCGTGGGCTGGCGGCGCATTCCAACGGTTTTCAGACGGTGCGCGCGCTGGCCATCCTGATGAGCGTGCTGGGCACCATCGATGCGCCGGGTGGCTTTCGCCACAAGGCGCCCTACCCGCGCCACATCGTGCCCAACTACCGGGCCTTCAACGACCCCGGCATGATCCAGCCCAACACGCCGCTGAACGCCGCGCCGCTGGGTTTCCCGGCCCATCCCGATGAGTTGGCGATCAACGCCGACGGCTCGCCGATCCGGATCGACCACGCGTTTTCCTGGGAGCACCCGCTGTCGGCCCACGGCATGATGCACAACGTGATCACCAATGCGGTCAAGGGCGACCCTTACCGCATCGACACGCTGATGCTGTTCATGGCCAACATGGCCTGGAACAGCTCGATGAACACCTCGGCGGTGCGCGAGATGCTCAACCGCAAGGACGATGCCGGCGAATACATGATTCCCTTCATCGTGGTCTGTGACGCCTTTCAGAGCGAGACCGTGGCCTTCGCCGACCTGGTGCTGCCCGACACCACCTATCTGGAGCGCCATGACGTGATGGGCATGCTGGACCGGCCGATCTCCGAATTCGAAGGCCCGGTCGATTCGGTGCGGGTGCCGGTGGTCAAGCCGCTGGGCGAATGCAAGCCGTTCCAGGACGTGCTGATCGAGCTGGCCGGGCGACTCAAGTTTCCGGCCTTCACGACGCCCGAGGGCGCTCGCAAGTTCAGCGGCTATACCGATTTCGTCGTCAACTTTCAGCCCCAGCCCGGCTTCGGCTTCCTGATGGGCTGGCGCGGCAAGGACGGCGAGTCGCACCTCAAGGGCGCGCCCAATCCAAAGCAGTGGGAGATGTACGAGAAGAACAACTGCGTGTTCCAGTACCACATGCCCGAGTCGATGCACTTCATGCGCAACTGGAACCGCGAGTATCTCGATTTCGCCAAGGACAAGAGCTGGCGCCAGCGCAACGACCCGATCCAGCTGGCGCTGTACTCCGACACGCTGCAGTTCTTTCGCCTCGCAGCCCAGGGCAAGACCCAGGGCCGCCAACCGCCCGACGCGCTGCGCGAACGCATCGCCACCTATTTCGACCCGCTGCCGTTCTGGTATGCGCCGCTGGAAGAAGACGCGACCGACCTGTTGGCCTATCCGCTCAACGCCATCACGCAACGCCCGATGGCGATGTACCACTCCTGGGATTCGCAAAATGCCTGGCTGCGCCAGATCCACAGCCACAACTACCTGCATGTGAATCCCAAGACCGCACAGGCGGCCAACATTGCCGACGGCGGCTGGTGCTGGGTCGAGAGCCAGTGGGGCAAGGTGCGCTGCATGATCCGCTACAGCGAGGCGGTCGAACCCGGTACGGTCTGGACCTGGAACGCGATCGGCAAGGCCGACGGCGCCTGGCAGCTCGCGCCGGGCGCCGACGAGGCGCGCAAGGGCTTCTTGCTGAACCACCTGATCAGTGAAGAGCTGCCGTTCAAGGGTGGCAAGCTCGGCGTGCACGGTGGCACGACCATCAGCAACTCGGACCCGATCACCGGCCAGGCCGGCTGGTACGACGTGCGGGTGCGCATTCGCCCCGCCGAACCCGAAGAACCCAACGAGACCTTCCCGCAATTTGCCAGCATGCCGGCCAGTCCCGGCGTGATCGGCAAGGCGGCCCGGGTACTGACCTACTTTGCAGGACGGAAAAAATCATGATCGCCTGGCTGAAAGACATCCTCAAGTCCAACGCGGTCGCCGACGCGCCGGCGCGTGCTCCGCAAGCCCCGCCATCGGCGCCGCCCGCCAGCGTGCGGGCCCAGCCCGGCGAGACCCTGGCCAAGCAACTGGCACTGGTGATCGACCTCAACGTCTGCGTCGGCTGCCATGCCTGCGTGACATCCTGCAAGCAATGGAACACCTCGGGCTCGGCCGGTCCGCTGGCCGACGAGCAGCCCTACGGCGCCGACCCGACCGGCACCTTCTTCAACCG
>JBBKVW010000519.1:0-3061 GCA_037968655.1 Burkholderiaceae bacterium | reverse complement strand
GTGCCTGCAGCGGGCGCCCGACGATTCTTCGCGCCAGCGGATTTACATCTCATTGCCCGCCAGAATGCGTGCGACGGTACTGCATGGCTTCGGCCAGGTGGCTGATTTGCAAAGTCTCTGCCGCGGCCAGATCGGCGATCGTGCGCGCCACCTTGAGCACCCGGTGCGTACCGCGTGCAGACCAGCCCAGGCGCGCCGCCGCCACATGCACAAAGCGCGTGCCGGCTGCGTCCAGCGCTGCATGCTGGTCCAGTTCACGGCCCTGCAGGGCGTGGTTGGGTTTGTGCTGGCGCTCAAGGGCGCGCTGGCGCGCGACGTTGACCCGTGCCCGCACCGCCGCGCTCGGTTCGCCGGCAGGCGACTGCAACAACTGCTCGCTGCTGATGGCGGCCACGTCGACATGCAGGTCGATCCGATCGAGCAGCGGACCGCTGAGCCGGCCCTGGTAGCGCGCCACCTGGTCGGGCGTGCAGCGGCAATGGCGCAGCGCCGCGCCCAGGTAGCCGCAGGGGCAGGGGTTCATCGCGGCGATCAGCTGAAAGCAGGCCGGAAACTCGGCCCGCCGTGTCGCCCTGGCGATCGTGATGCTGCCGGTCTCCAGCGGCTCGCGCAGTGCTTCGAGCGCGGCGCGGGGGAACTCGGGTAATTCGTCGAGAAACAGCACGCCATGGTGGGCCAGCGAGATTTCACCGGGTCTGGGTGGCGACCCACCACCTACCAGCGCGACCGCGCTGGCACTGTGGTGCGGGCTGCAAGTCGGGCGCTGGCCCCAGTGTTCAAGCCTGAAGCGGCCGCCCAGGCTGGCGAGCGCGGCGCTTTCCAGTGATTCGTCCACCGTCATCGGCGGCAAGAGCCCGGCGAAGCGTTGGGCCAGCATCGACTTGCCGGAGCCCGGCGGGCCGGTCATCAGCACGCTGTGGCCGCCGGTGGCGGCGATTTCCAGTGCGCGCTTGACGCCGCTGTGGGCCTTGACGTCACAGAAATCGGGATAGTCAGCGCACGTGATGGACGCTGCCGGCTGCACGCGGCTCCAGCCGGTGCCGCTATCGGTGGCCGCCGCACCGGCATCCTGCTGGCCCTGCCCTGGTGGCAGGAACTGGCGCACCACGTCCAGCAGATGCACGGCACGGTAGACATGGGCGCCGGGGACCAGCGCCGCCTCTTCTGCACTGGCCATGGGCAGCACCTGGCGCGGGCTGGGCCGTTCCTTGTGCAGCGCCAGACTCATGGCCAATGCGCCCCGGATCGGTTTCAGGGCACCAGACAGCGACAGTTCGCCGGCAAAAACATGTCCGGCCAGGCCATCGGCGCTGATCTGGCCGCTGGCGGCCAGGATGCCCAGCGCTATCGGCAGGTCGAAACGACCCGAGTCCTTGGGCAGGTCGGCCGGCGCCAGATTGACGGTGATTCTTTTATTGTTTGGGAAATCCAGGCCTGAGTTCACGATGGCGGCGCGCACGCGTTCACGCGCCTCCTTTACCTCCAGATCGGCCAGACCCACCAAGGTAAAGCTGGGTAAGCCGTTGGCCAGATGCACCTCGACCGTCACCGCTGACGCCTCCAGGCCCAGTAGCGCACGACTTTGAACCAGTGACAGGCTCATGGTGGAAATCCTTGATTTGGTGCATTTCTGGCTGCTTGCCTGGCAGTGCGCGCACCATTTCGGTGCCTGGACAAGGGCGGCGCCCCTGATGCTCGCGTGATGCGCTATTGAATCTCCAAGGCGCCAGCCGCGCATCGCTTTACATATAGACAGAAGTGGCACGTTCCGTGCGTTGCGTACTGGGTTCACAACCCGGGATTCACGATGAAGCTTTGCCCTGCCCTTTCCCATGCCAGATATGGCCTGTACGCCGTGCTGCTGGCGCTGTTGGCAGGCGCTGCCAGCGCACAGTCCGCGGCCGCCGAGCCGGACACGACACTGGCCTTCAATGCCGGTGTCACGACGGACTACCGGTTTCGCGGCCTGACACAGACGCGATTTGATCCCGCGTTGCAAGGCGGTGTCGATTTCAGCCATCGCAACGGCTTGTACGTTGGTGCCTGGGCCTCGTCAATTCGCTGGGTCAAGGATGCTGGCGGGCGGGCTGATGCCGAGCTCGACGTGTATGGCGGTTACAAGGGCAGCGCAGCCGATATCGGCTATGACCTGGGGATGGCGCGCTACCAGTACCCCGGCCACAAGCTGGCGGTGGGACCCAACACGACGGAGCTGTATGGCGCGCTGAGCTTCGGACCGCTGACAGCCAAGTACTCGCACGCACTAACCAACACTTTCGGCTTTGCCAACAGCAAGAACAGCGGCTATCTGGAACTGGCCGCCGCGTTCGATTTGGGCAGTGGCTGGAGCCTGGCGCCGCATGTCGGCCATCAGCGCATTGCCGGCGCCGGCAACGGAAAGTACTCATACACGGACTACGCATTGACTTTGGCCAAGGACTTTGGCGAGGGACTGGTCGCCACAGTGGCCGCGCTCGGAACCGATGCAGCAGCGTCGGCCTATGCCACACCCAGCGGCAAGCGCCAGGGCCGCGACGGTCTGGCGCTGGGCCTGAAATACAGCTTTTGACAGGAGAAAGACATGAAGATGATTGCAGCGGTGATCAAGCCGTTCAAGCTCGACGAGGTGCGTGAAGCCTTGTCCACCATCGGGGTGCAGGGCATTACCGTGACCGAGGTCAAGGGTTTCGGTCGGCAGAAGGGCCATACCGAGTTGTACCGGGGCGCCGAATACGTGGTTGACTTCCTGCCCAAGGTGAAGATCGAAGTGGCGGTGTCCGACGAATTGGCCGAACAGGTCATCGAGGCCATCGAGGCCGCTTCGCGCACCGGAAAGATCGGTGACGGCAAGATTTTTATCTTTGACCTGGAGCAGGTGGTTCGTATTCGCACCGGCGAAACCGGAAAGGAAGCGTTGTGAAGAAATTTCTATTGACCCTGGGGCTGGGATTGAGCCTGTTGCTGGTCGTGGCGCCTTCGATCGCCCAGACCGCAGCCATGTCCACATCTGCGAGCAGCAGCGAGCAGGCCGCCGCGCCCGGCGCTGCCACGACCGAAGCAC
>JBBKVW010000518.1:0-2779 GCA_037968655.1 Burkholderiaceae bacterium | reverse complement strand
TCTTCATGCGTACTTGCAGGCGGCACGACCAGAGCCACGCGCAGCCGTTCGCGCGCCAGCAGCAGCGCCAGCGCATGGCCGACGATTCCGCCGCCACGAATGCAGATGTCAACAATGCGTGCCATTGCGGTCATTCTAAGGATGGCGCTGACCAAGCCCAGCGCGGCAGGCACAGGAATTGACACTGCAACCACAGTGCACAATGGCCCTCCCTGCCCATCGCGGCGCCAGATCGTGCCAGCTGTGAACACTGCCAAAGCCCCCTTCGATGTCCAGGCGACGATCGCCAGCCTGCATATCTACCCGATCAAGTCCTGCGCCGGTGTCGCGGTCGACGCGGCCCTGCTGACCGAGACCGGGCTGGACCTGGACCGCGCCTGGATGGTGGTCGAGGATGGCGGCATGTTCGTGACGCAGCGTGAGCAGCCCCGGATGGCGCTGATCCAACCCCGGATCAAGACCGACGAGATCGTGCTGCGCGCACCGGGCATGCTGGCCCTGCATCTGCGCATCGACGCAGTGGATGCACAGATGCAGGTGCAGGTCTGGGACGACGTGTTGCAGGCCTACGACATGGGCGACATCGCAGCCCAGTGGTTCAGCGATTTCCTGGCGCCCGAGCGTGGGCCCGGGCAAGCGGCGCGTCCCTTCCGGCTGGTGCGCTTTGACCCCGAGCAGCGCCGCCTGGCCAGTCTGAAATGGACCCAGGGCGTTGAAGCGCAAAACCAGTTCAGTGACGGCTTTCCGTTGCTGGTGACCAGCACGGCCTCGCTGGACGGGCTCAACCGGCGCCTGCAGGCCAAGGGCCTGGAGCCGGTCACGATGGAACGCTTTCGGCCCAACATCGTGCTGCAAGGCATCGAGGAGCACGACGAGGACCGGATGCGCGCCATGCACATCGAGACGGCCGAGGGACCGGTACTGCTACGACCGGTCAAGCCCTGCCCGCGCTGTCCGATCCCCAATATCGATCCGCAGACGGCCACCAGCCAGCCCCATGTTGGCGACATGCTGCAGACCTACCGGGTCGATCAGCGCGTGGGCGGTGTCACCTTCGGCATCAACGCAATCACGATCGAAGGCCTGGACAGCGTATTGCGCCAGGGCCAGGCGGTGCGCGGCAACTGGCACTTCGACTGAACGGGAAACATCAGGGTTCGCTATCGGGAACGCCACCGGTTGCCTGTCCGCCGGCATCGTCCGGCGATTGCAAGACCGTGATCGTGCCCTCGGTGATCCACTGCGCGGGCTGCGGCCGCGCGGCCAGGGCCGCCGCATCCATGTCGCCGCTGTCCCGCACTCCGACCCAGGCATTGCGCCCGCGCGTCTTGGCCACGAACAATGCCGCGTCGGCCAGATCGACGGTTTCACTCCAGTCCAGCAGCCGGGGATGGCGCGTGGCCAGCGGAAAACAGGCAAATCCAAGCGAACAGGTACAGGCCAGCAGTTGGCCCTTGTCCAGCACAAAGGGCTGGTCTGCCACCGCCTTGCGGGCGCGCTCGGCAAGTTCGGCCGCATGGTCGCGCGATATCCAGCGCGCCACGAGCAGGAACTCCTCGCCGCCCCAGCGCACCATGTAGTCGGCATCGCGAAATACCTGCCCCAGGCGGCTGCGCATCTGCGTCAGCACGGCGTCTCCGGCGGCATGGCCGTAGCGGTCATTGACCTGCTTGAAGTGGTCGATGTCGACCATGAAGAACAGCAGATCCGCATCGCCCGGCAATGGGCCACCGTGTGACCAATGGCTTTCATGGCGACGCATCGACAGCGCCACGTCGACGTCGACGTGGCGCACCAGGAAGCGCCGGTTGCGCAAACCAGTCAGGGGATCGGTCAGGCTGGCCTCGTGCAGCGCTGCGGATTCACGCCGCAGCAATTCTGTCAAGGACTCGAGCTCCCGGGTGCGCTCCTGCACCAGGCTGCGCAACTCGCTCTGGCGCAGGCGCAACTGCCGGGTGCGCAACTGCACCACGGCATACACCAGCGCCGCGGCCATCACGAGCATCACCAGCCTGAACCACCACTGTTGCCACCAGGCCGGCGCCACCCGCACCGCAATCGCCAGTTCATGCGGGCTCCAGCTGCCGCTGCGATTGGTGGCGCGCACCTGCAACACATAACTGCCAGGGCCCAGATTGCTGTAGCTGGCGGCGCGCCGATCGGCCCGGGTCGTGATCCAGTCGGAATCGAAACCCTGCAGGCGGTAGGCATAGCGCAATCGTGACGGATCGCCAAAATCCAACGCAGCGAATTCCAGGCTGAAACTGCGGTCGTCCGGCGCCAGCAGCAGGCCCTGCTCCAACTGACCGGCGCGCCGTGCCCGACCATTGACCTGCAGGTCCGACACAACAAGCCGTGGCGCATAGACCGATGCGTCAAAGCTTGCCGCATCCACCGCCAGCATGCCCTTGCTGCCGCCAAACAGGAAACGCCCGCTCCTGAGCCGCGCGAAGGAGTGAAACCAGGGCGTGCCGATATCGACGCCGTCGGCCTGCGTCAGTTCGTGCATCTGGTCCTTGCCCGGGTCGTAGACATAGAGCTGGGTCCAGATCCGCCCGCGCGCGTCCTGCAGCAGGTTGGCCCCGAACGGGCGGCTGACAATGCCATGGCGTTCACTGATACGGTCAAACCGTGCCTGCTCACCGTTCCATGCGCTCATGCGGTGCAGGCCGGCAACAGCGGTGTCCAGCCACAGCACCTGGTCGCGATCGATCAACAGGCCGATCACCGTGGGACTACCCAGACCGGCGCCGGACTGGGAAGCTACCGGGTCGAGCAG
>JBBKVW010000517.1:0-2891 GCA_037968655.1 Burkholderiaceae bacterium | reverse complement strand
GTTGACGCCGGCGAGCACGAACAGTACCGGACGCGCCATCAGAAACCGGTGCCGGCCTTTACCTTGCCGTCAAGCCGCGCGGGGCTCTGCATCAGCTTGCGCAGGCGTGTGCCGGCATCGGCCTCCTGCAACGCTGCCAGGCGATCGTCGAAGCGCTGGCGCAGTGCGTCAAGCGCGGGTTCGGTTCTGTCAGCGGCCTCGTGCAGCGCGGTCTTGATGGCCGCGTATTCCTGCACCGAGAGGATCACCGCCTCGGGCTCGTTGTGGTTAGTGACCACCACCTTGCCGCAGCGGGCCACGGACTTCATCACGCCGCGCCAGCCCAGCTTTTTGACGTCGGTGGCAGGTGTCTGGGGTAATTGCTCGATCGCGTCCACGCGCAGGGCCAAGGTCATCACGGTGCTCCATCGGGGGAATTGAGGCAAATATACCCATATTATCCATTTTTGGCAATCTACCATCTTGCTGCTGTCGCGAGTAAACAGCTTGTCCGGTTCATGGCAAGTAATTCGTCCGGTTTGTGCAGAGCGATGCAATACGCCGCCATGAGCCGAGAAGGGCGGGCTGGTGCTGTCCCTGGCAATTGCAACGCCGCATAATTAACGGCGGCACCGCGAACTGGTCGTCGCTGCCGACCGCCACGTGCCGACTGCCGGCTCCGCCAGTTCCGGCGCCAAGACGGCAATCCCTTCCTGCCCAACCGAGCACAGATCCTCATGCATTTTGACTGGACAAACCCCTACCGGACCGTGCGCAGCCCGGTGATGGCGCGCAACCTCGTCTCGACCTCGCAGCCGCTGGGCAGCCAGGCCGGCCTGCGGATGTTGCTCAAAGGCGGCAACGCCGTGGACGCGGCCATCGCCACCGCAGCCGCCATGACGGTGCTGGAGCCGGTCTCCAACGGCCTGGGCAGCGACAACTTCGCGCTGGTATGGGATGGCACGACGCTGCACGGCCTGAATTCCTCGGGCGCCGCGCCGGCGGCGTGGAACCCCGACTATTTCAAGCGCCGCCATGGCGACGCGATTCCCGAGCGCGGCTGGGACTCGGTCACCACGCCCGGCGCGGTAGCTGGCTGGGTCGCACTGTCGAAGAAATTTGGCAAGCTGCCGTTTGCCGATCTGCTCGAGCCGGCGATCGAACTGGCCGAGCGCGGCCACGCAGTGGCGCGCATCGTGTCCGAGAAATGGGCGCGCCAGGTGCCGATACTGGAGCAGCAGCCTGGCTTCGCGCAGTCCTTCATGCCGCGCGGGCGTGGGCCGCTGCCCGGCGAGCGCTTCGTTTTTGCCGACGCCGGCAAGACCTTGCGCGCGATTGCGCTGAGCCAGGGTGAGGATTTCTACCGCGGCGCAATTGCCCGGCAAATTGCGCAACATGCCGCCGAACACGGCGGCAGCATGACCGAGGCTGACCTGGCAGCATTCGCGCCCGAATGGGTGGAGCCGATCCGCAAGGACTACGCCGGCTATACCGTGCACGAGATTGGGCCCAATGGCCAGGGCATCGCCGCGCTGATGGCGCTGGGCATGCTCGACAAGCTCGATCTGGCAGCCTACCCGGTCGACAGCGTCGCGTCCCAGCATCTGCAGATCGAGGCGATGAAGCTGGCCTTTGCCGACGCCTACCGCTGGGTCGCCGACGAAAAGGCCATGACCCAGGTCAGCGCGCAGGACCTGTTGTCGGACGCCTACCTGGCCGAGCGGGCGCGCCTGATCGATCCGCGCCGGGCCAGCAATTTCCGGCATGGCACGCCGCCCGCGGGTGGCACCATCTTGCTGTGCGCCGCCGACGAGGGCGGCATGATGGTCAGCCTGATTCAGTCCAATTACATGGGCTTTGGCAGCGGCATCGTGGTGCCCGGCACCGGCGTCAGCCTGCAAAACCGTGGCAAGGGATTCACGCTGCAGGCTGACCATCCGAACCAGGTGCAGGGCGGCAAGCGGCCGTTTCACACCATCATTCCCGGTTTTCTGTCAAAAGACGGCAAGCCGCAGATGGCCTTTGGCGTGATGGGCGGCAATATGCAACCGCAAGGCCACCTGCAGACGCTGGTGCGCATGCTGACGCATCACCAGCAGCCGCAGACCGCCTGTGACGCGCCGCGCTGGAAGGTCGGTACCGGCCTGTCGATCGACTGCGAACCAACGATGGCGCCGGGCCTGGTGCAGGGTCTGCGCGAGCTGGGCCACCAGGTCGAGGCACAGGATGATCCCTATATGGACTACGGCTCCGGCCAATTCATCTGGAAGTTGTCTGACGACCTGGGGGACGGCTATGTTGCCGCCAGCGACGCGCGGCGCGATGGGCACGCGGCCGGTTTCTGAGGCCGCCCGGAACAATTTGGCAAGAAAAATTGCTAAATCGAAAAATAGGCCTTAATTGCCCTCCAGTTCTGCCGTTAACGAATCAACGCGGGCTAAAAAGTCCGCTCCTACCAGAGGCTAAGAACCACCATGCAACTGCCCGCTCTCGATCGACAACCAGGTGCGCGCCCGGCCGGCGCCGACCCGGCGTCTTCGGGCGCCAGCAAGGTGATTCCGGTGGCGCCGGTCAATCCGCCGGTGGCAGCCAGTCCGGTTGCCCCTGTGGTTGCTCCGGGAGTTGTCAACAAGATCGGCGAGGGCGCCCAGGTCGAAAACCCGGTCTATAAAAGCGTGCCCGATCCGATCCGCCGGGGCAAGGAAAGCGCCGCCGAACCGCAGGACTGGAGCATCAAGCGGCCCGAGCCGGAAAAGGTCGAAGAG
The DNA here is from genome assembly GCA_037968655.1 of Burkholderiaceae bacterium. GTDB lineage: Bacteria > Pseudomonadota > Gammaproteobacteria > Burkholderiales > Burkholderiaceae_C > CAISIP01. The sequence goes on along the minus strand of JBBKVW010000517.1, from coordinate 147 downwards.
CCGCCGCCGGTGCCGATGCACCAGTTGCTGCTCGATTTCATCAAGTCGATGTGGCAGGCCAGCGGCATGGCGGTCGAGCCATCCCCGGCGCAGAAGCAGAACCAATTGGGGAATGCGGCCAACCCGGGGGGAGCGCCGGGTTGGCCG
>JBBKVW010000516.1:0-27825 GCA_037968655.1 Burkholderiaceae bacterium | reverse complement strand
GTCGCCGACCCGAACAATGCCTTCAAGTACACCAGTCGCGGCAATCTGGTGGCGGTCGTGACCAATGGCACTGCGGTTCTGGGCCTGGGCGACATCGGACCGCTGGCAGCCAAGCCGGTCATGGAAGGCAAGGCGGTGTTGTTCAAGAAGTTTGCGGGTATCGATGTCTTTGATATCGAAATCAATGAAAAACATGACCTGGACAAGCTGGTCGACATCATCGCATCGCTCGAACCCACCTTCGGCGGCATCAATCTGGAGGACATCAAGGCGCCGGACTGTTTTTACGTCGAACGCAAACTGCGTGACCGGATGAACATTCCGGTCTTTCATGACGACCAGCATGGCACGGCCATTGTTGTCGGCGCGGCCATGCTCAATGGCCTGACTGTGGTGGGTAAGAAGTTGGAGTCGGTCAAGCTGGTTGCCTCGGGCGCCGGTGCCGCAGCGCTGGCCTGCCTGAACCTGCTGCTCAAGCTGGGCATGCCGCGCGAGAACATCTTCGTCACCGATCTTGCGGGCGTGGTGTACGAGGGACGCACCGAACTGATGGACGAGGACAAGATCGTCTTTGCACAGAAGACATCGGCCCGCACGCTGGCCGAAGTGATCGAAGGCGCCGACATTTTCCTGGGGCTGTCTGCTGGCGGCGTGCTCAAGCCCGACATGGTGCGCAAGATGGCCGCCAAGCCGTTGATCTTTGCGCTGGCCAATCCGAATCCGGAAATTTCACCCGAAGACGTCAAACTGGTGCGCGACGACGCCATCATGGCGACCGGACGCACCGACTATCCGAATCAGGTCAACAACGTCCTGTGCTTTCCCTACATTTTTCGCGGCGCCTTGGATGCTGGCGCCTCCACCATTACCGACGAGATGGAAATCGCGGCGGTGCGCGCCATCGCCGAACTGGCGCGGGCAGAGCAGAGCGAGGTGGTTGCGGCGGCATATGCGGGCGAACAGCTGGCCTTCGGTCCGGAGTACCTGATCCCCAAACCCTTTGACCCGCGCCTGATGATGAAGATCGCACCGGCGGTAGCGCAGGCGGCGGCCGACAGCGGCGTTGCCCTGCGCCCCATCGCCGACATGCAGGCTTATCGGGATCGCCTGCAGAGTTTTGTCTATGCATCGGGCAACACCATGCGGCCCATTTTTGCCGCGGCCAAGAATGCGACGCGCAGACGCATTGCGTATTGCGAGGGCGAGGAGGAGCGTGTCCTGCGTGCCTGCCAGATCGTCGTCGACGAAGGCCTGGCCCGACCCACCTTGATCGGACGCCCGGCAGTGATGGCGCAAAGAATCGAGAAATTCGGTCTGCGCCTGCGCGAGGAACTGGATTACGACGTGGTGAACGTCGAACACGACGATCGCTACCGCGACTTCTGGCAGACCTACCACCGCATGACGGAACGCCAGGGAATGACCGAGCAGATGGCCAAGATCGAGATGCGTCGGCGCCTGACGTTGATCGGCGCGATGCTGCTGCACAAGGGCGATGTGGACGGCATGATCTGCGGCACCTGGGGCACGACGGCGATGCACCTGACCTACATCGACCAGGTCATCGGAAAGCGCAAGGGCGGCAGCCCGAACACGCCGCAGGACGTGCCGATTTATGCCTGCATGAACGGCTTGATGCTGCCAGACCGGCTGATTTTCCTGGTCGACACCCATGTCAATGCCGATCCGACGCCGCAGGAGTTGTCGGAAATAACTGCCATGGCAGCCGAGGAGATGGTGCGATTCGGGCTCCAGCCAAAAGTTGCACTGCTATCGCATTCCAATTTTGGCAGCAGCAATCTACCCTCGGCGGTCAAGATGCGCCGCACGCTCGCAATCCTGCGCGCCGAGGCGCCATGGCTCGAGGTCGACGGAGAAATGCATGGCGATCTGGCGCTGGACGGGGCGGCCCGGGCTCGGCTGATGCCCAACAGCACCCTGATCGGCAACGCCAATCTGTTGGTTCTGCCCGACATCGATTCGGCCAATATCGCCTACAACCTGCTCAAAACAGCGGCCGGGGGAAACATCGCGATCGGCCCGGTGCTGTTGGGCGCTGCTAGCCCGGTACATGTACTGACGGCCAGTACAACCGTGCGTCGCATCGTCAACATGACTGCGCTGACGGTGGCCGACGCAAACGCCGATCGATGACCGCTTGAGCAAAAGCATGCACTGACTTTCAGGTTTCTGCTGCGGCGCACAAGATGCCCATTTTTTGTGCAGGCCCTTGCATTTTTCCTTTGAATCGGCGACACTTGTTTTCGAGTGATTTACGGGTTAACCCGCGGTTCCGGAGTGAGATTGCATGGCGGCTGTCAAAGGACTTAAGTTAGTACTTGCTGGCTTAATACTTGTTGCAGCGTCTGCTACGGGCCTTGTTTGCGCAAGGGCACCGATTGCTCCGGCCAGTCAATCGACGACGATTTCTGTTACTGAAATTCCGGCCCAGGGTGCTCAGACATATGCGCTGATTCCCCGTGGCGGTCCATTTCCTTATGAAAAGGACGGAACGGTTTTTGGCAATCGTGAGCGACTGCTTCCGATCAAGAGCCGAGGATATTACCGGGAATACACCGTTACGACGCCGGGTCTGAACCATCGTGGCACCCGACGAATAGTTTGCGGGGGTAAGCCGAAGGAACCGGATGACTGTTATTACACAGCCGATCACTATGAGAGTTTTCGCAGGATCGTGCCATAAGTTTTTGATGGAACTAATGAAATGTCATATATAGAAAATGAAACGGGGGCAGATATGCCGACTCGTCAACCATCCGAAGCGCCGCTTCGGGGAGTGCGCAGCAATATCGTTCAGTCGATTCGGGCCTTTCGGGTTCAGGAATTGCAGGATGCCGCCCAGGATCTGGGCCATCATTTCCTGTATGCGAATCTGGCCAACGCGCAGTCCAAGCAGGAGGTGCTGGACATGATCGGTCTGCAGTTCACGCTGCCCTCCCATGTCGGCAAGAATTTTGACGCGCTGTACGACAGCATGACCGACCCGGTGCACAAGTCCGGGCCGCAACCTGGCTTCATCGCGGTACTGGAACATATTCCGGCGAACACCAAGTTCGACAAGGAAGCGCGCGAGCAGCTGCTCGACATCTTCCGCGACGCCGCCGATTATTGGGGCGATCGAAAGATACCGTTTCGATGTTTCTATTCTTTTCTGTAGCCCGTTCTGCACACACCAGCCAAGCAGAACGGGCGAATGAGGCAAACAGCGAAACCCATACAGAGCAATCTGTGGCGGGAATTCACTTGACGACCGAGACCGGCGAAAAGATGCCAACCGACAAGTTGTTGGATGTATCGCCGTTGGCGCTGCGCATGAGCAGCCCGTTCAACGCGCAATACTGGCTGGCGACGGCCTGAGCAAGTCGCGAACTCGCGCTTCCATTGAAGGCCCGTCTGAGGACGGGCTTTTTCATGCGCGCTGAGCAAGTGCGATGTACTCGTCCACAGTCACCTCCTGTGCCCGCCGCTGCAGATCGAATTCGCCCGCGAATCCGCGGCCGTCAAGCCAGTGCCCTAAGGTATGGCGCAACAGTTTGCGGCGTTGGCTAAATGCAACTTTCACCAGTTCGCTGAGCGTAGCAAAGCCCACAATCGGAGCTTGCGTGCGCGACACCATGCGCACCATCGCACTGTCGACCCGGGGCGGCGGATCAAAGCAGTTTGGCGGCACATGCATGAAGCTGTCCATCCTGTAACGCCATTGCAGCATCACGCTCAATCGACCATAGGCGGAGGTATCAGACGGCGCAACCATGCGATCAACAACTTCCTTTTGCAGCATGAAGTGCTGATCCAGAATTTGACCAGCATGGTCCAGCAAGTGAAAGAGAATCGGCGTTGAGATGTTGTAGGGCAGGTTGCCTACGACACGCAGGGAGGGCCGATCCGGTTCGGCTGCCATTGCGCTGCGGTTCGCAACACGCAATGTTTCCAGCAATTGCGAAAAGTCGACCGTCAGCACATCTGCCTGAATGACATTCAGATCAGAGCGCTCGCGCAGCCGGGCTGCCAGATCCCGATCGAGTTCTATCACTGTCAGGTGGCCAAGGCGCTCTACCAGGGGTTGCGTCATGGCACCGAGTCCAGGGCCGATCTCCACCATGATCTGGCCTGGCCTGGGCGCGATGCCCTGCACAATCGCGTCGATCATGGATTGATCGACCAGAAAGTGCTGGCCAAACCGCTTGCGGGGCGCATGCTTGGTCACAGGGCCACCTTGCCGAATTGGCCGCAGGCCAGGCGGTACAGTAGGGTCCCCGACGACTGGCCTGAGGCGGCACTGGAAGTTCCGCGCCTAGCTCGGAGGCGCACGCAGATCGACATAGGCACGGGCACGCAATTCGCGGCTCCATTCCAGATAGGCCTCCTCGGCCTTTTGCTCACGCAACTGCGCCCGTACTGCTTCGCGTTGCTCGCGCACGCTGATCTTCGACGTACGACGCTCGGCAACGCGAATCAGGTGCACCCCGAAGCGGGATACTACCGGCGGGCCTATCTCGCCCGGCGCCAACGATTCCAATGCACTCTCGAACTCCGGAACGAAACGCCCTGGTGCAGACCAGCCCAGATCGCCACCCTGGGCGGCACTGCCATCCTGGGAAAACTCCTTTGCCAGCGATTCAAAATTTGCCTGCCCCGCCAGGATGCGTCGCCTGAAATCTTCCAGCCTGGCGACCGCCGCCGCTTCATTCATGCTGGCGGTCGGACGCAAGAGTATGTGGCTGACCCTTGCCTGCTCGACGCTGGTCGCCGGCGCTCCGGCCACACGCTTGTCCAGCAGTTTGAGCACATGCAGCCCGGCACCGGACCGCACCACGGTCATTGCGCCTGGCTCCAGGGCTTGTACGGCATCGGTAAAGAGCTGGGGATAACGGTCCAACGGGCGCATGCCAAATAGTCCGCCCACCTCAGCGTCAGGCGCTTTGGACAAGGCGCGGGCAAGGCCCGAGAAGTCTTCTCCGGCGCGCGCACGGGCCATGATCTGCTCGGCCTGCTTTCGCACCGTTGCCACTTGCGCCGCATCGGCGGACTCGGAAAGTTCCAACAGGATATGCGCAATATTGACCTCTGCCAGCGTGGCGCTGGCGCCGCGCTGGCGCTCCATCAAATACTGGTCGATATCCAGTTCGGAGACCTTGACCCGCTGGCTCACCTCACGCTCGCGCACCCGCGACAAAATCATCTGGTCACGCAATGTGGTTCTGAACTGGCTGCGCGAGATACCGTCGGCGGCCAGTCTGCGGTGCATCTCGTCAAGGTCGACCTGATTCTGACGCGCAACCGACTGCTCGGCCTCATCCAGCGCAAAGTCTTCAATCTTGATCCCGGTTTCACGCGCATACTGCACCTGGCTGCGGTCGACAATGAGCCGCTCCAGTGCACGTTCGGCCAGTATCTGGGGCGCCGGAACTGCTTCTTGCTGTTGCAGCAGTTGCTGACCCATGCGCTGCATTTCCTGGCGTACCTGCTGGTTGGTAATTGGCTCGGTGTTGACGATGGCCACGATGTAATCCGATGCCCGCTGCGGCGCGCTGCCCGATACGGCAGAGCCAGCCGCAGGCTGCTGCCGCTGTGTCTGTGCCGCGGCGCTCAGGATGCCGCAGGCGGCCAGGGTTGCCAGAAAGACGCGCGTGAAACCATGTGTCATCGTATTCATTCGTAATTGCTGAAGCGGCTCGGGCTGCTGGTGGATTCGCGCAGATACTGATAGCGTGGAATGCTGCGCTTGAGCGTATCAAGTGGATTGGATCCAAGGCGCGAGAAGCCGACGAATTCCAGCTGAAAAAGTATCCTGTTGTTTGCCGTTGAAGTGCCGGTTTGCAGGCGGTCCAGCACGATGCGGCCCAGCCAGCAGCCACCGTCGTATTCAAAGCCCAGCACCGAATCGACCAGCTTGCCATCACGCAGGCTGAAGTTCATCCGACCCACGCTGTACCAACGGCCTTCGCCCTGCCCCTGTCCAGCACCGAGGTCCTGTCCTCGATCGCCCCACAGGTCATTGATGGGCCACTGCCAGGCCAGGTCGAGTTGTTCACTTGAGCCGCGCTGAAGGCGATAGGCCGCGCTGACGACACGGTAATTGCCCGGGCTGTAGCGCCCGCCGATGGTGGAGCGCACGGAGCGTCGGGTGTCCGGGTCAAATTGGACATTCGCGTCAAACGACCAGCGCGGATCCAGATTCAGCGTTGTGCCAACCAGCACATCGCTGAAACCCTTGGTGACGGTCGTGCCCCCTGGCAGAGCTACCCGTTGGTCCTTGAAACGCAGGCGCTGCGCAATGCCAAACCGTGCCGCTTCAGCGCCGCTGGCCGGATCGAGCAGGCGGGTGGACACACCAACGGTCAACATCTTGCTGTCTGAAATTCGATCATCACCGACAAAGGCGTTGTCGGTATAGATACTGGCAAAGTTGAAATCGTTGGCGCCGCTGTCGTAGTTGGGCAAGGCGGACTGGTCGCGGTAGGGCGTGTGCACGTAATAGGCGCGCGGCTCCAGCGTCTGGCGAAAGGCGCGCCCGAACAAATTGGTGTCGCGTTCGAAAACCAGGCCGCTGTCCACGCTGAAGGTCGGCACGGTTCGACTGGCAGAAGTCCTGCCATTGACCAGCGGTGCGTCAAACTGGTAGTTCGTCGTATGCAGGCGCAACTTGGGCGTGATGTACCCCGACGGCGTCACCCAGGGCCGCGCGAGTTCCAGTTTCGAATAGATGCGCCGGGCATTGGGTTGCCCCGTCAGGACTCGGTCGGACTCGAACTGGGTGCTATCCGCGTTGACCGAGAAATCGAAGCCGTTGAAATTCGGACGCGCGTAACGCATCGCAATCTGCGGTAGTCGGTCATAGGGCGGCACGATTGGCGAAGCAGTGTCCTGCAGCGTCTGCCACTTGAGAACGCGCAAGCTGGTCGAGAAATTTCCGCTGGACCATGACAGGTTCAGGTCATTGGGCAACAGGCGCTGGGTCAGGCCAGGACTGGCCCGCGTGAAGTCGCGCCAGTAGTTGTCGTCACTGACACGATTGAGCGACAGGTTGATTCCCAGCTTGCCAACCGATTGCATCCCGCTGTCAATCTCGCCGCTGTGTGACAGAGAATATCCCCAGCGGCTGGCGTCACGCAGTTTGTCACCCGGCATGTAGTTGGCACGCCATTCGCCCTTGTATGTCGACTCCAGATAGCGGAACTCAGCGCCGAGATCGACGCCGCGCTTGCTCATCAGCGATGGCGTCAAGGTGGCGTCGCGGTTGGGCGCGATGTTCCAGTAGTAAGGCACCGTCACCTCGATGCCATTGAGGTTGTCGATGCCAAAGGTGGCGGGCAACACGCCGGACTTGCGCCGATTACTCAGCGGGAAGGTGAATGCAGGCACCGGCAACAAGGGAATGCCCTTGAAGCTCAATACGGCCGACTCGGCCTGGCCAACGTCTTCCTCGTTGTCGATGTTGATGCTGGCGGCCCGAATGATCCAGTCGGGCATCCAGCTGGGCCCGGGCTGGCGACGGCAGGTAGTGAACGTCGCATTTCGCACGATGGCGCGCTTCTCGTCGATGAAGTCGACCCGTTCGGCCTCGCCATGGCCCTGGTTCTTCAACAGCTGGTAGCGGGGGTTGCGAAAGAAGCCCTCAAAGGACTCGACCTTGAGCTCCAGCTCCGGCCCCTCGTAGATGTCACCAGCGCGATTGATACGAACGTTGCCATGCGCAGTAGCCAGATCTTCTGGCTGGTAGTAGTTGAGCCGGTCGGCACGTATTACCAGGTCACCCCGGCGCAGCACCGCCTGGCCCTCGACAACGGTCTCCAGATCGGTGCGCGAGGACATGCGGTCTGCTTCCACGAACGTGGGCAATCCATTGCGATCCTCAGGCGGTATCAGCTCGCGCAAGCTGCGGCTGCTCTTGAGCTGCAAGGGCGTCAATTCTGTCGGCGTCTGCGCCCAAACCACCGGCATGATCAGCGCGCCGATCACGCCAACCGCCCAGGGCCGCGCACGCGCACGACGCCGTGTGGAACCATCGGCCCCGCAGTCGGTGTCAATCATCATTTGGCGCATGGATCAGGCAGGTGTTTGGCTCAGGCAAATCGCCACCGGGCTCGCCGGGCGGATTTGTAGAATGGATTATCCATGAGCGACAACGCCCCCTCCATCGACGCACGCGACCGTGCATCAGACCCAACCGGAAAATCAACTGTCAGCTGGTCCGATCCGGCGCGCCAATTGGCGTTCGACCGCTGGCTGGACGGCATCGCAACTGTCCATGGACTCGATGCGGCGACCCTGCAGTTGGCCTCTGCCGACGCCAGTTTCAGGCGCTACCTGCGCGTTGAGGGTGCTGGCGCAAGCCGCATCATCATGGACGCGCCGCCCGACAAGGAGAACAGCGAGCCCTTTGTCCGGGTCGCCAAGCTGATGGAGCAGGCCGGCCTGCAGGTGCCGCAGGTGCTGGCCTGGGACCAGCAACACGGCTTCCTGCTGCTGTCCGACCTGGGTCGGCAAACCATGATGCAGGCGATCGATCGCGAGCACGCACAGGCCAATTTGCCGCTTTACATGCAAGCGCTTGACGCGCTGATCGCCTGGCAACTGGCGTCGCGTCCAGGCGTGCTGCCAGCCTATGACGACGCACTGCTCAATCGAGAGCTCGACCTGTTTCCGCAGTGGTACTTGAAGCAACACAAAAACATCGAGCCCGATGTACAGATGCAGGAAACGCTGGCGCGCTCATTCGCCATGATCAGGCAGGAGAACCTGTCCTGGCCCAGTGTCTATGTGCATCGGGACTTCATGCCGCGCAACCTGATGATGCCGCCAACCAGCCTTGCCGCCGGCAGTGCCGGCGCAGCCATGGGGGTGCTTGATTTCCAGGATGCCGTCTACGGCCCGGTCACCTATGACATCGCCAGCCTGATGCGCGACGCCTTCCTCAGTTGGGAGGAAGAATTTGTACTCGATGTGACGATCCGATACTGGGAAAAAGCACGCACTGCCGGCCTGCCGGTGGGCTCGGACTTCGGCGCGTTTTACCGCGGCGTCGAATGGATGGGTTTGCAGCGCCATCTCAAGGTGGCGGGCATTTTTGCGCGGCTCACGCTGCGCGATGGCAAGCCGCAGTATCTGGCCGATACGCCGCGATTCATCCAGTACATTCGCGCCACAACCGCGCGTTACGTTGAACTCAGGCCATTGCTGCGCCTGATCGACAAGGTCGAGGACATAGAGCAACACAGCGGCTACGCCATCGGGCGGATGTAGCGTGCCAGGCCGCAACCCCGATTGACCGTCATGGCTGGTGGTCCCCGCTTTTTCTGCCCCTTGCCGCTGGCAACGGGCATGACGCTGGAGCTACCCGCGGCGGCGGCACGGCATGCGCAGGTGCTGCGCCTGCAACCCGGCGCAAGGCTCGTGCTGTTCGGGCACGCCGGCGCGTCCGAGGAGGGCGGCGAATTTGGCGCCTCCGTGACTGCGATGACTCGCAACACGGTGCAGGTCACGGTCGGCCCGCATGAACGGGTGGAACGGGAGTCACAGCGCCACCTGACATTGGCTGTCGGCATGCCCGCCAATGAGCGCATGGATTGGCTGGTCGAGAAGGCGACCGAGCTTGGCGCCACATCGATACAGCCATTGATGACCGAGCGCAGCGTTGTGCGACTGGACGCCGAGCGCGGAGCGCGCAAACTGGCACATTGGCAGAGTGTTGCCGTTGCTGCCTGCGAACAATGCGGGCGCAACCGGGTGCCGCAATTGCGCGCACCGATGACGTTTGCGCGGTGGCTCGAACATCGCGGCACTGTGCCACTGCAAGAGGCAACATCGCTGGTATTGTCCTTGCAGCCACGCGCGATTGCCTTGCCCGACTGGCGCGCGCAGGCAGATCAACAGCTGCACAACATCACCTTCCTGTGTGGTCCCGAAGGTGGATTGAGCGCGAAGGAGGAAGCGCTCGCCATCGAATCAGGCCATGTTCCTGTATCGCTCGGCACGCGTGTGCTGCGAACCGAAACCGCCGCATTGGCGGCACTTACACTGCTGGCATGAACCGCAATCTGGTGCTGTTGGCGGCCTGCCAGGGCCTGCTGCTGACCAACAACATCATCTTCATCGCCATCAACGGCTTGATCGGACTGCGACTGGCACCTGTCGGCTGGATGGCCACGCTGCCGGTGATGGCCTATGTTGTGGGCGGCGCGTTGAGCACGCCGCTGGTGGCACGCACACAGACAGCATGGGGCCGCAAGATATCGTTTCAGATCGGGCTGGCGGTTGGCCTGGTCTCAGCGCTGCTATGCGCCTATGCGGTGATGGCCGAGAGCTTCTGGATGCTGGTCGGCGCGACGGTCGTGGCCGGCTACTACAACGCCAATGGCCAGCTGTACCGGTTTGCAGCAGCGGAGCTGGCCGCGCCGGCCTATCGCGAGAAGGCAATATCCCTGGTGCTGGCCGGTGGCCTGATCGGTGCCGTCATCGGGCCCAACATTGCCACCCGCACCAAGGCGCTGACCGCCACGCCATTCGTCGGCGCCTACCTGGCACTGGCGCTGGTGGCGCTGATCGCGATGCTGATCATGGCCATGTTGCGCTTTCCTCCCGTGCCCGCCAAATCAGCGGGCAGTCCGACCGGGCGGCCATTGGGCCAGATTCTGCGTCAACCGATCTTCATCGTTTCGACGCTGGGGGCGGCCCTGGGCTATGGCGTCATGAACCTGCTGATGGCAGCGACGCCGCTGGCCATGCAGGTCTGCAATCTGCCCTTCGAAGACGCCGCCCTCGTGCTGCAGTGGCATGTGATCGGCATGTTCGCCCCTGGTTTTTTCACCGGCCACCTGATCCGACGCTTCGGCACTGAGAAGATCATGGCCGTCGGTGTGTTGCTGAACCTGGCGTGCATTGCAATCGCCCTGACCGGCGTGGAGCTGCACCAGTTTGTCGTGTCGTTGTTCCTGCTGGGCGTCGGCTGGAATTTCCTGTTCACCGGCAGCACCAACCTGTCCCTACAAGCCTACCGGCCGGAGGAAAAGGACCAGGCGCAGGCGGCAATCAATTTTTGCGTGTTTGCAGTGATGGCCCTGACCTCGTTCGCCTCGGGCGCCCTGGTCACGACCCAGGGTTGGCGGCTGCTCAATTTCGGTTCGCTGGTGCCAGTGGCCCTCACTGCCATCGCCCTGGGTTGGCATGTATGGCAAAAATCCGCGCGCCGGCCGCCTGCGGTGTAAGTTTGCCGTTTTAACGCAAAAGACAGGATAAACACCATGGGATTGCTCGGCAAGCCCTGACTGCTTCCAGGCCAGTTCAGAAACGCTCGTCCAGCCACGCCTTGAGTCGCGCAAACACCTGCGCCTGCATCGTCGCGGCCTCGTTGAACAGCTCATGGTAGAGCAGCTCGAAGCACTGCGACGATACGACGGACTTGGGCGCGGCAGCGGCAAATGCGCGGCTGCCGGCCGGGTTCACCAGCTTGTCGGCGCCTGCATACATCAGCAGCGTCGGGACGCTCCAGCGCCCCGCCGCTGCGACCACGGCCGGGCCGCCCTCGGCAATGAATTCGGCCAGCCTGGCCGAGATGCGGTCATGCACCAGTGGGTCGGCCTTGTACTGTGCCACCACAGCCGGATCGTGCGAAATGAAACTGGTGTCCAGGCCATTTGCGATGCGCAGGTCGGGGGCGATTCTTGGCAGGACTGCCAGCAGCAGCTTCTGAAAGGCGTTCAAGCCCGGGTCGAATACCGGCGACGACAGGATCAGCGCGTCGGCCGGCCGCATCGCCAAGGCAACAAAACGCGCCGCAACCAGACCGCCCATGCTATGGCCCAGCACGATCAGTGGCGTTTCGGCGTGCATGCGCGCACGTGATTCGTCCACCACCTCGGCCAGATCGAACAGCAGGCGATTCTTGGCCGGCAAAGCACCACGCTGGCCCATCGACTCGCCGTGTCCGAACTGGTCGTATGCACGCACTGCAAAGCCCCAGTCATTGAGGCGCTGTGCCACATGGTCATAGCGCCAGGCATGTTCCCCCAGGCCATGCACGATCAACACCACACCGCGCACCGGCGCCTTGTGCAGTGGCCAATCCATCACAACGAGATTGGTGCCATCTCGCGCGGTCAAGGGGCTGAGATTGGTCTTACCCACAACGCGCTCCGGTTCGATCGACCAGCCGGCAATCAGTTGACATACAGATCATGAAGGGCTGGCGCAGCATGCTTTCGCTTTCAAGTGGCCCTGGCTCACGGCACACTGGTGATGACCCTGGCAACGGCCGCCGTCAATTTCTTGGCGTAGGGGACGTGCAGGAATTCGTTCGGCCCGTGCGCATTGCTCTTGGGGCCCAACACGCCGCACACCATCATCTGCGCCTTCGGAAATCCCCGCTCGAGCATGTTCATCAGGGGTATGGTGCCGCCCTGGCCGATGTAGCCGCAGGGCGCCGAAAAATGCGCCTTCGACGCCGCGTCAAGTGCCTGCTCGAACCACGGCACCATGGCTGGTGCATTCCAGCCGGTTGCGCCACCCTTGCTTTCAAACGTGACCCGCGCCTGGTAGGGCGCGTTGTCCTCCAGCAGCGCCTTCATTTCCTGCACTGCCGCCGCCGCATCGACAAGCGGCGGCAAACGCAGGCTGAGCTTGAACGCCGAATAGGGGCGCAGCACATTGCCGGCGTCCGCCAGCGCCGGAAAGCCCTCGGCGCCGGTGACACTCAATGTCGGTGTCCAGGTTCGATTGACCAGCGCCTGCACCGGATCGGTGGTGGTGGGCAATACAAACGTGCGTGCGCCTTCGCAATCGTAGTGGGCCCAGGGAAAACGCCGCGTCACCTCGTCACCCAGGATCGCCGCCGTCACCTTGGCCTGTTCCAGGCGATCGGCAGGCACTTCGCAGTGAAAGCTGGCCGGCAGCAGGCGTCCGGTTGCACTGTCTTCGAGCCGGTCCAGCACCTGGCGCATGATGCGAAAGCTCGATGGCACCAGACCCGAGGCGTCGCCCGAATGGATGCCCTCGGTCAGCACCTCGACCTTGAGCGTGCCGCTGGCCATGCCCCGCAAACTGGTGGTGAGCCACAACTGCTCGTAGTTGCCGGCGCCCGAATCCAGGCAGACGACCAGTGCGACGTCGCCAAGTCGTGGCCGCAGCGCGTCGATATAGGGCAACAGGTCATAGGACCCGCTTTCCTCGCAGGTTTCAATCAGGCCCACGATGCGCGGATGCGGCACGCCCTGGGCCTTGAGTGCCTGCACCGCTGCGACGCTTGCATAGACCGCGTAGCCGTCATCCGCACCGCCACGTCCATACAACTTGCCATCCTCATATTTCGGCGTCCAGGGGCCCAGGTCGTTGCGCCAGCCGCTGAACTCGGGTTGCTTGTCCAGATGCCCGTACATCAGCACGGTTTGACCGGAGTCGACGCGCGTCGCATCGAGTTCGAAAAACAGCACCGGCGTGCGGCCCTCGATACGTACGATCTCCAGTCGCAGCCCGGCAATCTTCTGCGCCTCCACCCAGGCCGCGGCCGAGCACAACACAGTCTCGATATGACCGTTCTCGGACCAGTTCGCATCAAAACCGGGCGACTTGGCCGGCACCCGGATGTAGTCCAGCAATTGCGCGACGATATCGCCGTCCCACTTGGCGCTGGCATGTTTCAGGGCCAGGGCATCGTCCAGCACTGTGGCGGGAAATTCCTTGTGCAAAGGCGTGTTCATGGAGCTTCCTTTCGGGTTTTCGTCATCCTAACAATTCCGCGCGCGAATGCCTGTGCGGGCGGCCCCTATTTTTAAACCCGGTACACCCGACGTGCGACTGCTTCCGTGACCTCTGGCAAATGATGCGGCGACAACAGGCCAATGCACGCCGCATGCCAGGCGCAGTAGTCGACCGCACTGCGCAGCACCGGCCAATCACTACCCCACAGCACGCGCCCGGCGCCAAAACTCGACATGAGATGCTGCATATAGGGAAGCAGCGTCGCTACGCCAGTGCCCGGCCCCGCCTCGGTCCAGAGGCCTGACAATTTGCACACCACATCGGTGGAGCGCGCCAATAGTGCAATTTCATCGGCCCAGTCCTGCCACTGCCCCGTCGCTATGGACGGCTTGGCGCCATGGTCGAGCACGATGCGCAGTTCCGGGAATCGTGCTGCCAGCGCGCGTATCCGCGGCAGATGTACGGGCTTGACCAATGCGTCGAACGCCAGGTCGCTGGCCAGCATGGCCTCAATTGCCGGCCGCAAACTGTCCTGCAATATCCAGTCGGGATCGGCAATGTCCTGCAGCATCGGCCGCAGTGCGCGCAGCTTGCTGTTCGCTGCCAGCGCATGAATGCGTTGTGGCGCATCGGCAGCCAGCAGGTCGGCCCAGCCGACCACGCCGAGCACGTCGGGTGCCTGGTCCGCTTGCTGCAGCAGAAAGCAGGTTTCAGCTTCGGTCGGCGCCGCCTGCACCACAATACCGCCGGTGACACCACAGGGCGCGCTGACGCTACGCCAATCATCGAGATCAAAGTCACGAAACAATGCGCCGGCAGCCGGCGTCAACCAGCCGTAGTCGCCGCGCGACAGACGCCAGATGTGGAAGTGGGCGTCGATCACGATTTGGCTGCAGGCGGAACTGGCGCGGCCTGCGGCAACAGGGCGCGCGCGCGCAGCGCATGCCAGAACGCCTGCGCTATCGGATGGCCCAACATCTGCAAGCCATCTTCCCACTGCATACGATCCTGCGGCCCGACCAGCACGCACGCGATGGCCGGATGGGCCAAGGGAAACTGCAAAGCTGCCGCGCGCAAGGGAACACCATGCGCCGCGCAAACGTCCTCTATGGCAGCAACGCGGTCGATCACGTGCTGCGGCGCATCGGCATAGTTGAAACGCAGCGGCGTTTGGCTGCCGGCATGCACGCCGGTGGCCAGGATGCCGGAATTGAAGACACCGCCCAATGCGATGCGCACGCCCCGCTGCTCGCACAGCGGCAGCAACTGCGCCAATGCACCATGGTCCAGCAGGCTGTAGCGGCCGGCCAGCAGCAGGCAGTCCAGTTCCGACTGATCGAGCACATCCAGGCAGACCTGCACATCATTGACGCCCAGCCCGATATGGCGCAACAGCCCTTCGCCACGCATGCGTCGCAGTTCCGGCAGCGCCTCATTGAGCACCTGGCGCAGGACACGCGGATAGTCCGGCCCGTGCACCACGGCATCGCAATCGTGCACATACACGATATCCAGCCTGGCCATCCCAAGCCGCTGCAAGCTGTCCTCGACGCTGCGCCGAACGCCCCGCGCCGAATAGTCCCAGGCCTGCGCGAACGGCAATACGTCGACATAGCCATGTTGTTCACGCGGCGCTGATGCGTCTGGAATCAGCAATCGCCCTACCTTGGTGGACACAGCGAACATCGACCGGTCCATCGCGCGCAAGGCATGGCCAAGCCGATGCTCGCTCAGTCCATTGCCATAGTGCGGCGCGGTGTCAAAGTAGCGGCAGCCCGCCGACCATGCGGCAAGCAGCAGGTCCTGCGCTGCGCCCTCGTCGATCGCAGCGAAGAGATTGCCCAATGGCGCACATCCCAGACCCACGGGCAATCCCGTGGGACCGGCAGGAAAGATCGCAGCATCAGCAGCCATGCGCACTTTGCCGTTCTGGTGCCAGCAGCTCGCGCTGCAATGAAAAATTCAGCATGTCATGTCCGCCTGTCCAGGAATTCGTCGACTTCGCGTGCGGTCGGAGCACCGAGGATACCGTCCGGCCTGCTGCATTTGAGCGCGGCAACGGCGCTGGCATAGGAGCAGGCCTCGGTAGCCGGCATGCCGCGTGCCAAGGCCAGCGTCAGGGCGCCGTGAAATACGTCGCCGGCACCGGTGGTGTCGACCGCCTGGACCGCAAAGGGCAACACCCGGTGCAGACGCGCCTGCGCCACCAGCAGCGCTCCGCTGGCGCCCTGGGTGACCGCAGCATACTGCACGCCCAGATCGATCGCGCGCAGCAATGCAGCCTCCTGCGCAACAGCGCCCGCCCAGGCCGCCAGGCCGGGCTCGGAAAAAACCACCCATTTCGCCAGCGGCACCAGCACCTCCAGGTCGTGTTGCGGCGCCACGTCGGCGTCCAGCACCGACAGGCAAGCATGCGCGCGTGCCCACATCAGCGCAGCCCTGGCGCCCGCAGGCCAGCGCGGATCGACCAGCACGGCATCGCAGCCGGCAAACACATGCTCACCCGGCAACTGCGCATGGGCCAGCGCATTGCCCAGGTGGTTGAAGATATGGCGCTCACCCTGTTCGTCGACGATGATGGCCGACGCCGAGGTATGCGTATCCGCAACCTCCTGCAGATGCGTCAGGTCAATGCCTTCGTTGGCCAGTTGCCGGCGCACCATGCGGCCCGCATCGTCCGGACCCACGGCCCCGACAAACCGCACCCTGGCTCCCAATCGCGCACAGGCCAGCGCCGCATTGGCGGCCATGCCTCCGCCCACGCTGCGAAAGCGGTGCGCGGGCGTCTTGGTCGGATGATCCGGGAAGCGCGCCACCTGGAATACATGGTCGATCGCGCAATGCCCGACACAGGCGATCAGGGGCGCGGCGCCCGCGGCGACAGTCCCCGGCCTGACCAGCCTCGCGCCGGGCTCGTCCTGGTCGGCGGCGATCACGTTGGCACCAGCAGCCCCGACAAGGCCGTAGCAATACCCAGGAAGGAGAAAAACCCGACGATATCGGTCACGGTCGTCAGGATGATGGACGATGACTGCGCCGGATCCTGGCCCAGGCGCCGCAGCGTGATCGGCACCAGCGCGCCGGCAAATCCGGCTGCCACCATGGAGATGACCATGGCGCTGACGATCACCACAACCAGACCGAACGAGCGGCTCCAGATATAGACGCCAATCGCCGTCGTGGCTGCGATCGCAATGCCATTGATGAAGCCAACACTGACTTCCTTGAGCACGACCTTGGGCCAGTGACGCAGACTGATCTCGCGCAACATCAGGCCCCGCATCGTCACTGCCAGCGCCTGCGCGCCGGCATTGCCGGACTGCCCGGCGACGACCGGCAACAGCACCGCCAAAGCCGTGAACTTGGCGATCGTGTCCTCGAACAAGCCGACCACCGCCGCTGCCAGAAAGGCCGTCAACAGGTTGATCTGCAGCCAGGGCAGGCGTTTGATCACCGCAAAGCTGGCGGGCGACAGGGCCCGCTCGTCCTTGCTCACGCCAACCATGGTCTGGATGTCCAGGCTGGCCTCCTCCTGCATCGCCGAGACCAGCGCCGACTGCCGGATCACACCCACCAAACGGCCGGAAAAATCCACCACCGGCAGGTCGGTGATGTCACTGCGCTCCAACAGTTCGACCACCTCTTCGCGTGGCGCGATGTCGTTGACCACTGCGGGTATTTGGTGGCGCATCGTGGCCAGCAATGCGCCGGGTTCTGCCAGCGCGAGTTCCTGGATCCGGACCCGGCCCTCGAGCCGGCCTTCGTCATCGATCAGGAAGAACTCGTGCACGTCGCGCCGTTTGAGCGAACGCAAGCGGGTCAATGCCTCCTGGGCCGTCAATTCGGCGCGCAGCACCACCACGCGCGGATCCATCAACTGGCCCGCCGAGTCGGCCGGATAGTCCATCAACCTGGCCAGTTCGGCGCCAATTTGCGGATCGAGCAACGACAGGCAATGCTGGCGCTGCTCCGGCTCCAGGCGCACCAGCAGCGCCACTGCCAGGGCAGGCTCGAGTTCGCTGACGATATGGCGCACCATCGGGTCGGGCAACAGACCGATCACGGCCTGCTCGACGTCACTTGTCAGCTGTGCCCAGACTGGCACCACGGCATGCGCCGGCTGCTGCGCCAACAGGGCCGCGACTTCCGGCGCGTCCATGCGCTCGAGCTGGCGCGCCGCTTCGCCGGGATAGTCCAGCAGGTAGCGCAGGTTGAGCGCCTCGACCGCATTGCCGGCACTAAGGCTGGCGTTCATGGGCATCTCCGATGGGTAGCGGCGCGGCGACCGGCAACATCTCCACCGCCAGCTGAATCAGGCTGGACACGCCCAGCCAGTAGCCGCCTGCGAGGTTGGCAATTACGTCGCCATAGCCGGCCTGGGGCTGTAGCTGCCGACGGCGCATCAGGGCGCGCGCCATCACGCCGCGATCGAGTGCGCCGACAAAGCGCCGGTCGCGCTCGACCACCGGCAGCAGCTGGAAGTCGTCCCAGCCCTCGTGCTCCTGCACGCCATGGATCGACGCGCGGGCCGGCAGCGTGAAGCGCACATCGCGCAGCAACCTGGACAAGGGCATGTTGTCTGGCGCGCGCAGCAGTTCAGGCAATTCCACCTGGCCGACCAGGCGCTGGCCGTTGCCGACTACAAACACCACCGTATCGACCTCGCCCTGGGCTTCGCGCAAGCGCTGCAGTGCCGATTCGGCAGGCGTGTCGGCAGCCAGCACCACGACGCGCGGGTCCATCCAGGCGCCTACCGTGTCCTCTGGATAGCCGAGCAAAAGCCGAAATGCAATTCCCATTGCAGTGGGCAGTTGCGCCAGCAGCGCATTGCGCCGTGCGTCCGGCATGTAGTGCAGCACCGCCACGCCGGACTGCGGCCCCATCGCACGCAGCAGACCGGACACCGGTTCGTCATCCAGCGGCCCCAGGCAGCGCGCCACGAAGGGTGGCAGCATCGCGCGCAATACCGGCGCGGCCAGGCGCGCCGGCGCCTCGGACAACAGGGCGGTGACATTCTGCGGCGCCAGTCGCTCCAGCACCCGGGCCGCATCGGTGGGATGCGTCTCCAGAAACGCAAACGACAGGTCTTCACGCCTGGCCATCAAGCATGCTCCCCGATGCGCAGCACGATGGCCTCCTCGCCGAAGGTCTTGGCCGGCAGAGTGACGCGGCCTTCCTCGGTCTCGAGCACCACCGACACGGCGGTCAGGTCCAGGATGCGGCCTTCAAAACCAGCTACCCGTACGATCTGCCCGACCGAGAAGCTCTGCCGGAAATGATGTCCGCCGATCAGGTTGGCCACGTAGTTGCGGGCGCCCAGGCTAAGGGCGAGCGCCACCGATACCACCACCGTGCCGCCCGCAATTGCGGCAATGATGACCAGGAAGGTGACCTTGATACCGATCTGGTCGGCGCCCACCAGCAGCGCGGTGACCAGGATGATGGCCTGCACGCTGCGACCCAGCAGTTCGCGCTGGCGCGTGCCCGAAACGCTGGACGTGGTCACAACCAGATCGCGCGCCAGGCGGCTGAGCAGGAATCCGGCGCCGATGATCAGCGCGCCGGAAAACAGGGTCGGGACATAGTTGACAACGCCGGCCAGCCAGGCGGTAAAGGCATTGAGCCCCAGCACCTGCGTTGCAGCCGTGATGAAGAACAGCAATACCAGCCAGAACACAAGACTGCCCAGCACCTGGGCCGATGATTGCGGGAGCCTGGCGCGTTCCGTGCCGCCCGTTGCGGTCACGCGGGCCAGCAGGCGATCGACGACCCCAGCGGCACGCACGGCCACGCTGCGCAGCAGCCGCGCAGCAATCCAGCCAATCAGCAATAGCAGGAAGGCACCCAGAATGCTGGGCAGGTAGCGCCCGGCGCGCTCGGCAAAGTCGCTGAACGCGCTGGCAAGCGTCCCGCTCCAACTGGCGAAAAAATCCATCTACGGGCCCTCCGGTCGGCGCGGGCGATCGCCACGCCATGTTGCCGCGCTGTTGATGCAAGCCCGAGCGCATCGTTGATTTTGCAGCTTAACACCCGCTGTGACGGCGCCAGGCCGATTGCGCGGCCTGGTAGCGCGGCCCGGTTGCGACAGGCTTGCGGGCCTGGCAGTTCCCGTCCGCCCTGGTGCCGCGCGCGGCGAGCCGCGCACGCAATCGAACGGCTCAGATTGCGGCGAGAGCCTGCGTCAGATCCTCCAGCAGGTCGTCGATATGCTCGATGCCGACCGACAGCCGCACCATGTCCTCCTGCACGCCGGCCTTGGCCAGTTCTTCGGCGGCCAGCTGGCGATGGGTGGTCGAGGCCGGATGACAGGCCAGCGACTTGGCATCACCGATATTGACCAGGCGCGTGAACAGCTTGAGCGCGTCCTGGAAACTCGCGCCGGCAGCGCGGCTGTCCTTGGCCTTGAGGCCAAAGCTGATGATGCCCGAGGCACGGCCACCCATGTAGGTCTTGACCAGACCATGGTCGGGGTGGTCGGGCAGACCGGCATAGTTGACCCAGGCCACCTTGGAATGGGTCTTGAGAAAACTGGCCACGCTCAAGGCGTTGTCGCAGATGCGGTCCATCCGCACCGCCAGCGTCTCGATACCCTGCAGTATCTGGAACGCGTTCATCGGACTGAGCGCCGCACCCATGTTGCGCAGCGGAACCACCCGGGCCCGGCCGATATAGGCCGCCGGGCCCAGGGCCTCGGTGTAGACCACGCCGTGGTAGCTGACATCGGGCTCGTTGAGCCGCTTGAAACGCGCCTTGTGCTGGGCCCACGGAAACTTGCCGGAATCGACAATCATGCCGCCGATCGTCGTGCCATGGCCACCCAGGTACTTGGTCAGCGAATGCACGACGATGTCCGCGCCATGCTCGAACGGGCGGCACAGGTAGGGGCTGGGCACGGTGTTGTCGACGATCAGCGGTACACCTGCGTCGTGCGCGACTTTGGCCAGCGCCGCGATATCGGTGATATTGCCCAAGGGATTGCCGACCGACTCGCAGAACACCGCCTTGGTTCGTGCGTCGATCAGCTTGGCAAACGAGGCGGGATTCTTGTAGTCGGCAAAACGGGTCTCGATACCCATCTGCGGCAGCGTGTGGGCCAGCAGGTTGTAGGTTCCGCCATACAGCGTGGCCGCCGACACGATGTTGTCGCCGACTTCGGCAATGGTCTGGATCGCATAGGTGATGGCTGCCATGCCCGAGGCCACGGCCAGGCCGCCAACGCCGCCCTCCATCGCCGCCACGCGCGCCTCCAGCACGGCGTTGGTCGGATTCATGATGCGGCTGTAGATGTTTCCCGGGACGTTGAGGTCGAACAGGTCGGCGCCGTGCTGCGTGTTGTCAAAGGCGTAGGCAACGGTCTGGTAGATCGGGACCGCGACCGCCTTGGTCGTCGGGTCGGGGGTGTAACCGCCGTGCACGGCGAGCGTTTCAATTTTCATGGGTGACTCCTCAAAAGACGAGCATCTTAGGCCATCGCACCAAACGCGCGACCGTGAACGGCGCCGCGCAGCACGCAGCGAGCGCCGCACCATCGCGCCTCGATGTTTCCTGATATGATCACTAACATGTCAGTGCGAAACTGTGCAAGTTTTCGATCAATACTGCGAGATTGACCCCCATGCTCAAAGGCCTTTCCCCCCTCTTGTCACCCGACCTTCTGCATGTGCTGGCGAGCATGGGCCATGGCGACGAGATCGTGATTGCCGATGCCAACTTTCCTGCAGCAAGCCATGCGCGGCGTCTGGTGCGCATGCCCGGCGTCGGCGCGGCAGGCTTGCTCGATGCGGTGCTCAGTGTGCTGCCCCTGGACGACTTCAGCGACCAGTCCGCTTTCACGATGCAGGTGGTCGGCGACGCCGAAGCGGTTCCGCCAGCCGTGCACGATTTTCAAACCGTATTGCAGCGCCATGGCTGCGGCCCCAGCACCGCCCTCGAGCGCTTTGCGTTCTACCAGCGCGCCGCCCAGGCCTTTGCCATCGTGGCAAGCGGCGAAACCCGGATCTACGCAAACATCCTGCTCAAGAAAGGCGTGGTGCGTTCGTGACCAGCACCAGCGCTGGCAAACCACCGGCCAAGGCGGCGCGACGGCCGGTGACCAGCGCCAGAGCGGGCATGCTTGAAAGCGCCCCGGCCGATACGCTGAGCCAGCGCGCCCGTGCCTACCAGGGCTTCACGCAGCAGATTCTCAGTGGCGGCATTCGCAGCGGGCAGTTCATCTCGCAGCGCCAGCTGATGGCCCTGCTGAACATGCCCCTGGGCGCCGTGCGCGAGATGATTCCGCGACTGGAGGCCGGCGGACTGATCACGACCGTGCCACAGCGCGGGCTGCAGATTGCGCATGTCGACCTCAAGCTGATCCGCAACGCGTTTCAGCTGCGCGCCATGATCGAGCGTGAAGCCATCGAACAGTTTGCGCACAGTGCCGGCCAGGCCGAACTCGACGCGATCGAAACCAGCCACCGCGACATCCTGCGCCGCGCCAGCGCTGCCAAAGCCGACGGCAGCTTGCTGGACGACGCGCAGGCGCTGGACTGGGGCCTGCATGACCGCATGGTGGACGCGCTGGGTAACGATGTGGTGTCCGAGATCTACCGCGTCAACACGCTGCGGGTGCGCCTGATCAAGCTCGAACACAGTGTCATCACGCCGGCACGGCTGATTCCGGCGATGCAGGAGCATCTTCTTTTCATCGCCGCACTGCAACAGCGTGACGCCGCGCGCGCATCCATGCTGCTGGGCGAGCACATTCGCAGCGCGCGCGAACGGGTGCTCAACCCGCCGACGCCGCTGCCGGCATCGCCGCGCAAGCGCGCGCAGACGAAAGCAGTCCGAATCCCCGCTTGACAACCCAACAGGAAAATCACATGAATCAGGATATCAATGGCCTGTGGCCAGCCGTTTTGACACCCGTGGGTGCAGACGGCGCGCTGGACACGGTGCGCGCGATCGCGCATGGCAAAGCCATGCTGGCCGCGGGCTGCAACGGCATCACGCTGTTTGGCACCACCGGCGAGGGACCGGCGTTCAGCGCAAGCGAACGCATGCGCCTGCTCGAAGCCATGCTGGCAGACGGAATCAAGTCCGATCAGATCATCGTCACCACCAGCGCCAGCGCCTTGCCCGACGCCATCGTGCTGGGACGCCATGCCGCAGGGCTGGGTTGCCATCGCCAGCTCTACATGCCGCCGTTCTACTTTCGCCAGCCGCGCGACGCCGGCATCGTCGAGGCGGTCACGCAAGTGGTGCAGGGCATTGCCGACAGCCAGTTGCGGGTGTTGCTCTATCACATACCGGCCCTGAGCAGCGTGGTTTTCACGCACGAGAGCATCGCCACGCTGGTGCAGCGGCACCCGGGGCAAGTGATTGGTGTGAAGGACAGCAGCGGTGACCGCGCCCACGGCCTGGCGCTGGCCAAGGCATTTCCGGATCTCTCGATTCTGGTTGGAGCCGAGCAATTTGTTGCCGACACGATGTGCGTGGGCGGCTCGGGCTCGATCAATGGCCTGGCCAACATCGCGCCGCGCCTGCTGCGCCGCATCGTGGACGCGCCGGAGCAGGTAGCCCCGCAGGACGAAAAGCTGGTGCGCGATCTGCTGGCCCTGCTGGGCTTGATGCCTGCCATGCCATTCGTCAATGTCTACAAGACCATGCTCGCAGAACAAAGTGGCGATGACGCCTGGTTACACGTGCGGGCCCCGCTGTGCCAGCTCAACGCGGCAGAAGACCAGGCGGTGCGCCAGGGCTATCGCGCTATCGGTTCAGCACTGGCGGGAGTTTGATTCGACAGCACGGCGTCGCGCGCAAGGACTTGCCCGGCCAACGTGGTGGACCGGAGCAAGCCAAAGGCCTCAGCGCTTGGCAGGCAACCGGGGCCTGACCCAGCCCAGCCCGCGTGTCGTGCCCCCGGGCGCCGTATCGCGCGGTCGGTACTCGCAACCGATCCAGCCCGCGTAGCCAAGTTCGTCCAGCACCGAGAACAGATATGGGTAGTGCAACTCGCCGCTATCGGGTTCGTGCCGTTCGGGCACGCCGGCAATCTGCACGTGGCCAACACGACCGCTGGGGAGATAGTGGCGCAGCATGGTGCTGACATCACCCTCGACGATCTGGCAGTGGTACAGGTCCATCTGCACCTTGAGATTGTCGGCGCCGACCTGCTGCACCACGGCATGCGCATGGTCCTGGCGGCTCAGAAAATAGCCCGGGTTGTCGCGCAGGTTGATCGGCTCGATCAGCACCTGTACGCCAGCCTGCGATGCCTGTTCGGCGGCCCAGGCCAGGTTGGCTAGGTAGGTTGCCTGCATCCCATCGCGTTGCAGGTCCTGCCTTTGCAAGCCCGCCATCAGATGCACGCGCGAACATTGCAGCGCCTGCGCGTATTCGAGCGCCAAGGCCACGCTGGCACGAAAGTCGGACTCGCGGCCGGGCAATGCAGCGGTGCCGCGTGCGGCCGGGTCCGGCTGGCCACCAGGCAGGGCCTGTGCGACGGTACCGGGCGGGGCGTTGAACAGGACCATGGCCAAGCCGTTGTCCTGCAGCCGCGCGGCAATGTCCTGGCTGGGCAACGCATAGGGGAACATGCATTCGACGGCAGTGAAGCCGTCGCGGGCAGCGGCGCCAAAGCGCTCTGCAAACGGCAGCTCGGTATACAACCAGGACAGATTGGCGGCGAATTGGGGCATGGCGCTATGGTAGCCAAGGCCAGGCCGAAAAGGCCCAAGTCAGTTTCGCTCTGCGCGCATCCAGCGCGCCGGCGGCGGCAGGCCGGCAAACGGCGGGCTTTCGCCGGACTTTCGCGACGGCTGGCCACGCAGCACGGTGTCGGCAAAGTCCAGCAGCGCCGTCCAGTCCGCAGCATTGTGCGCATGCCCACCGGGACGAAACACGATCGCCTGCTGCTGCACCGCACCCATCAGCTCGAACACGCAGCGCGCCGCCCTGTGGGTCTGCCAGCTGCCTTGCGGATTGGCCCACAGGTCATCCAGTGCCTCGGTGGTCAGCAGCGCGCGCGGCGCGATCAGCGCCTTGAGGAAATGCTGGTCGAACGGCAGTTCATGTTCGCGCCCGACATAACACTGCAACTGCGGGTCGAACCAGTAGGCATATGCCTGCATCAGGTCGCCCAGCGTCTCGGCGCCCGGTCCCAGCTGGCGAAAACAGCCGGCGCCACCGGCACCCGAATTGTTGGCGCTGGTCAGGGCAATGCGCTCGTCCGTCGCGCCGGCCAGCAAGGCGGCTTTGCCACCGCGCGAATGGCCGACGACGGCAATCGCCTGCCGGTCGATCCAGTCCAGCGTCGACAAGGCGTCCACCACCCGATGAAAAGCCCAGGCCCAGGCCGCGAGCGTGCGCACTTGCGGTGCCGGTTGCGCAATCGCAAGGCCGTTGTTGGCGCCACCAGGATCAGGCGCGATCTCGACCCGATTGAATTGGGCAAAGGCGAAGCCCCGGCCCAGCATTGCGCCCAAAATGGCGTCGCTGGCGTTCTGCCAGCATCCATCGCCACTGATGATGACCGGAAACGGCCCATCTCCGGCCGGCAGGTACAGGCGCAGCATGAAGGGCGCCATGCCAAGCGGCTCGACCCGGCAGCTCAGCAGGCGCGCGCCAGCCAGTCGCTGCACCACGGCCGCATGCAGTTGAATCAGGCGGGTGGCAGCCGGCGCCGGCGCGATCCGGCCATAGGCCAGCGGCAGCATCAGGTCCATGATTTCGCGGCGCCGTTGCGGCCATTGGCTGGCCCGCACAATGCGATGCCCTGCCAGCGTCAACAGCGGATCGGGCAGTTCTGCGCCAGCCCGCAAAGCCGCCGCGTCAATCGGGTCATTCATATGACTGGCTCGGTACAAACGATAGGCGCAATCCGGGCCAATCTGACCTAGCATTGCGGACGTTCTCCTCCACTTTCATGAAGGCTCCCATCATGGTAATTCGTGCCCTGCATCGCCCCCTCAACGCGCTCGTCGCCGCAATCATCGTCCTGCCCGCTGCCGTGCACAGCGCCGAGATTCGCGTCATGTGTTACCAGGATGGCGTCGAGTGCGACGTCGTTGCCAAGCAGGCCAAGCGCTTCGAATCGCAGAACAAGGGCATCACGGTCATTGTTGACGTCGTGCCCTACAAGACCATCGTGGAGCAACTGCCGGTGCAACTGGCAGCCGGGCAGGGCCCGGACATCGCGCGTGTGACCGACCTGGGCGGCCTGTCCAAGTACTACATGGACATCAGCGCCTACGTCAAGGACAAGGCCTACTGGCAATCGAACTTCGGCGCCACGCTGCCCTGGCTGCGGCCAAGCGCCAGCGACAAGGGCATTTATGGCTTCATGTCGCAGCTCACGATGACCGGCCCCTATGTCAACAAGACCCTGTTCGAGCAAGCCAAGGTGCCGATGCCCGGACCGAAAGCGACCTGGGACGAATGGGTCGACGCAACGCGCAAGGTCGCCAAGGCCAACCAGTTGCCAGCGGCCATGGCATGGGACCGTTCCGGTCACCGCTTTGCCGGCCCGGCCATCAGCTACGGCGCCAAGTTGTTCGATGCGAGCGGCGCCCCGACGCTGGACGCGGGCTACAAGACGGCCATCAACAAATTCGTCGGCTGGCACAAGGACGGCGCGATGCTCAAGGAGGTCTGGGCAGGGTCCGGCGGCTCCACCTATGCCGACTCAATCGGCGAGTTCAAGAATGCGCGTGTCGCCATGGTGCTGTCGGGCTCCTGGCAGATCAACCGGCTGCAAAAAGACATCGGCAACGCCTTCGACTGGGTCGCAGTGCCCAATCCCTGCGGTCCGGCTGCCTGCTCCGGCATTCCCGGCGGTGCGGCCTGGGTGGCACTGAAGACGTCCAAGTCACCAAAAGAAGTGGGCATGTTCCTGGACTACCTGGCGCAGGAGCCCAACTATGCCGAATTCACCAGCAGAACCAACAACATCCCGGCGCATGCCGGCCTGGCCAAGAAAGGCGTGGGCTACCCCACTGCCTCGCCCCAGGCGAATGCGGCGCTCAGCGTATTCAGCGGTGGCGTGGCCAATCTCTCGCCGGTGGCCTACCAGTTCCAGGGCTACAAATACAACCGCGCCATCATGCTGCCGACCGTTGCCCGCGTCACCCAGGCCATCGTTGGCGAGATGAGCGCCGATGAAGCCATGACCAAGATATCGGCCGACATGGCCGACGCGGTCAAACAGGCGAGTAAGTAAGCCGCAGCGACCAAAGGGCCGGTCGTGCCACCGCTGTCACGCCTCGCCGGCCTTTTTTTCAACCTGTTCGAGCCGCTGTTCCGGCTGGCCCAGCGCCGGCTCGGGCTGGCGCGGCTGGGTTGGCTTTTCGTGGCGCCGAACCTGATCGTGTTCGGCCTGTTCACCTTCCTGCCAATCGCGATCAACCTGGTCTACGCGACCACCGGCGGTGTCAACCTGATGCCCTTCGACCGGCCCTATACCGGCGGCGAAAACTTCGGCATCCTGTTCGAATGCCGCGACTATTTCGATATCCAGAGCTGTCGCAAGGACGTGTTCTGGCGCGCCATCTTCAACACCGTGCAGTTCAGCCTGATCCAGGTCGTGCTGATGGTGCTGCTGTCGCTGGTCACCGCACTGGTGCTCAACCGCAAG
The DNA here is from genome assembly GCA_037968655.1 of Burkholderiaceae bacterium. Lineage (GTDB taxonomy): Bacteria > Pseudomonadota > Gammaproteobacteria > Burkholderiales > Burkholderiaceae_C > CAISIP01. The sequence continues at coordinate 497 of JBBKVW010000516.1, read as the reverse complement.
ATCATCGGGCGCGGTTTCTGGCGCGGTGTGTTTTTCTATCCGGTGCTGCTCTCGCCGGTAGTGGTGGCGCTGATCTGGAAATGGCTGCTGCAGAGCCAGGGCGTGTTCAATGCGGTGCTGGTGTCGATCGGCGCGTCGCCGATCGACTGGCTGATCGACGCGCAATGGGCGTTCTTCTGGACCGTGTTCGTGTCGATCTGGGCGCACATGGGGTTCTACACGCTGATCCTGCTAGCCGGCCTGCAGGCGATCCCGAAAGACATGTACGAGGCCGCCGAAATGGATGGCGCCTCGCCCTGGCGCACCTTGCGCCGCATCACGCTGCCGCTCTTGATGCCAAACCTGATCGTGGTGCTGGTGCTGGCGATGATCCGCGCGGTGCAGATATTCGATGAAGTGTTCGTGCTCACCGGCGGCGGCCCCGGTTCGGCCACCACCTTCATCGTGCAGTTCATCTACCAGACCGGGTTTGCCGAGCAGATCCACTTGTATGGGCT
>JBBKVW010000515.1:0-6882 GCA_037968655.1 Burkholderiaceae bacterium | reverse complement strand
GCACGCCCAGCGCCGTGCATTCGGCCGCAACGGCCTGTGCCATGTCGGCGCTGCGCTGGTAGTTGACCAGCACGTGGTAGCCACGCGCGGCCAATAGCCGGGCGCTGGCCGCGCCGACGCCGCTGGCAGCGCCGGTCACGATGGCGACCTTGTCTTGTTGCTCCTGGGTCATGATGAAACCACCTTTCGAATTTGCAGAACGAACGCGTCTGCCGCACCCGCCGTCGGGGGGCCATACGCTTGGGTTGTCGGACCGGTCATGGCACGACGATCAGCTTGCCGCTGACCTTGCGCTGCGTCAGTGCGGTGATGGCCGCGCCGGTCTGCTCCAGCGTGTGGTGCCCCGACACCAGCGGCTTGATGGCACCCGACTGGTAGAGCGCAACCAGTGCCGCCAGATCGGCGGCGCAATGCGCGCTTTCACGCTGCACGAAGTCGCCCCAGAACACGCCGACGATGGCGCAGCCTTTGAGCAACACCAGGTTCAGCGGGATCTTCGGGATCTCGCCGTCGGCGAATCCGATCACCAGGAAGCGGCCGCGCCAGGCCATGCTGCGCAGCGCCGCTTCGCTGAAATTGCCGCCGACCGGATCGACGACGACGTCGACACCGCGCCCGCCGGTCAGCTCCTTGAGTTGCGCCCGCAATTCCTGCGTCGTGTAGTTGATCGTCTCATCGGCGCCCTGGCTGCGGCACACCGCCAGCTTGGCGTCGCTGGACGCTGCCGCGATGACCCGCGCGCCCATGGCCTTGGCCAGTTCGATCGCCGCGATGCCGATGCCGCCGCCGGCACCGAGCACCAGCACCGTTTCGCCCGCCTTGACCTGGGCCCGGTCGTGCAGCGCGTGATAGCAGGTTCCGTAGGTCATCAGAAAGCTGCCGGCGATCTCGTACGGCATGGCCTCGGGCATGGGAATCAGCTTGTCCTGCGGCACCAGTGCCTGCTCGGCAAAAGCGCCCCAGAGCGTGAATGCGATCACGGACTGCCCGACCGCCACCTGTGTCACGCCCGGACCGACCGCACGCACAATACCGGCCAGTTCGCCGCCGGGCGTAAACGGAAGCGGCGGCTTGACCTGGTACTTGTTCTGAATGATCAGCGAATCGGGGAAGTTCACACCGGCCGCCTTCACGTCGATCAGCACCTCGCCCGCACCCGGCACCGGCGACGCGATGTCCTCCACCACCAGGCTCTCGGGTGCCCCAAATGCGTTGCAACGCACTGCTCTCATGCCACTACTCCTTGGTTGTCGGCCCCGGCGACCAGCGGCCACCCGCCACGAATCACCATTGACGCTGTCGATCCCGGGGCGCTGCGCCTGTGTCAGGCACTCTTGGGAAAATATTGCCGCACCACTGATTCGGCAATACACGCCGGCTTGTCGACCCCGTCGATCTCCAGGGTCACGTTGAAAGTCAGCTGCAGGCCGCCGTCGATGTCGTCGAGCCGGGACAAAACGAAACGCCCCCGGACCCGGCCTCCGGACTTGACGGGCTGCGTGAAGCGCACCTTGTTCAGGCCGTAGTTGATACCCATCTCGCAAAACGGCAACGTCAGGAACTGCTCGTAGAACTTGCCCAGCAACGACAGCGTCAGGAAGCCATGGGCGATCGTGCCGCCGAACGGCGACGACCGGGCGGCACGCTGCGGATCCACGTGGATCCACTGGTAGTCCTCGGTCGCCTCGGCAAACAGGTCGATGCGTCTCTGGTCTATGAGCACCCATTCGGTCAGGAATACCTGCTGCCCGACATTGCGGCGCAGCTCGTCCAGCGTGGCGAAAGCGGAAGCGGCCTGGGTCATGTGGTGGCTCCTTGTGCGGTCAGCTCGGCCAGCAGGCGCGCACGCATCTCCTGCTTGACCAGCTTGCCATTGGCATTGCGCGGCAACGGCGTGTCGCTGAGCGTGAAACTCTCGGGCACCTTGTAGTCCGACAGGCGCGATGCGCAAAATGCGCGCAACTGCTCGGCGCTGACTTGCGCCTTCCACGTGACGAAGGCGTGCACGCGTTCGCCCAGCACCGGGCAGGGTTTGGAGACAACTGCACATTCCTGCACCGCCGGGTGCTGGTACAGCACGTTCTCCACCTCGATGGTGTAGATCTTGTAGCCGCCGCGGTTGATCATGTCCTTCATGCGGTCGACGACCTTGACGTAGCCCTGTTCGTCAATCGAGCCGATGTCGCCCGAGTGCCAGTAGCCGGCGGTGAAGCTGGCGGCCGTGCCTTCGGGGTTGTTCCAGTAGCCCCGGACCGTCATTGGGCCGCGGACCCAGAATTCGCCCAGCGTGTCCGGGGGCAGTTGACGGCCGTCGGCATCCATCACCAGCATGTCGGCGCACGCCAGCGGCATGCCCACCGTGTCGTTATGGGCCGCGGTCTGGCCCGGCGGCATCAGTGTCGACGGCGAAGTGGTCTCGGTCGACCCGTAGCAGTTCATCAACATCAGCGACGGCACGGTTTGCGCCAGCGCCTGGATCGTCGCCACCGGCATCGGGGCCCCGCCATAGGCGCCGATGCGCCAGTGCGACAGGTCATGGCGGGCAAAATCGGGCCGCAGCAGGCACAGGTTGTACATCGCCGGCACCATCAGCGAATGGGTCATGCATTCGCGTTCAGCCAGCAGCAGGAAATCGGCCGCCTTGAACGCCGGCATGATGACCAGCTTGCCGGCACACCGCACCATCGTGGTGATCAGCGCCACCAGGCCGGTTACATGGCTCAGCGGCACGGCGGCGATCGAGCAGTCACCCGGCCCCAGGTCCATCGCGATCTGGAAATGCATCGACGAATGCACGATGCCGAGCTGGGTCTGCATCGCACCCTTGGGCCGACCGGTCGTGCCCGAGGTGTACATGATGACCGCAGTGTCTTCCTCGCGCACCGCAACCGGTGCCGCAGCGCTATCGCATGCCAGCAGCGACGCAAATGTTTCGGAGCCTGCGTATTCGCCCACGGCCACCCGCACCTGCAGGGCCGGTGCATCGGCGAGGGCAGGCAGCAAGGCGCCAAGTTCGGGCTCGTGCACCACCAGGCGCGCGCCGCAATGGTGCAGCATCCAGGCCAGGCCGGGCGCCTGCTCGCGCGTGCTGATCGGCACCGAGATCGCGCCCAGGTGCGCCGCGGCAAACAGCACCAGCACGAATTCGATACGGTTGCCCAGCAGTAGCGCGACGCGGTCGCCCGGCTTCACGCCATGGTGCGCCATGCCGCCGGCCAGTCGTTCCGAGCGCGCCAGCAGTTCGCGGTAGCTCAGGCGCTCGGCGCCACAGACCAGCGCCTCGCCGTCCGGGTTGCGCTGCACCGCCTGGTCCAGCATCTCGAGCAAGCTGCCCGGACGTTCGACAAAACAGCGCACCACACGGTCGCCGTAATGGGCCTCATCGCGCATCGCGGGCCAGGTGTCGCCCCAGGCATTCATGTCAGTTGCTCCACCGATAAATTCTGGGCAGTGCCATCGATGAATTCGACCGCCCTGCGTGCAAATGCCTGTGCCAGCGTGCCCACCTCGGCAGCGTTGTCGCCCGCCGCGTTACCACTTGCGGCACGCGCCGCAATGCCCTGGAAGATGACCGCCATGCGGAACAAGGCAAACGCGAAATGGAACGCCGTGACGCCGTCGCGGCGCCCGCTGGCGCGGTAATAGTGCTGCAGATACTCGGCCTCTTGCGGTATGCCCAGCGCCTGCAGGTCGAGCCCGCGGATGCCGCCGTATTCCGTCGGCAGCGTATGAAAGGCCATGCAATTGAAAGCCACATCGGCCAGCGGATGGCCCAGCGTCGAAAGCTCCCAGTCGAGCACCGCAATCACGCGCGGCTCGGTCGGGTGGAACATCAGGTTGCCGAGTCGGAAATCGCCATGGCTGATCGTGGTCTCCGATTCATCCGGCAGGTGCGCGCCCAGCCACGGAATGAGCCGGTCGATGTCGGCGTTGGGCATCGACTTCGACATATCCCACTGCTTGCTCCAGCGTGCGATCTGGCGCGAGAAATAACCGCCCTGACGGCCGTAGTCGCTAAGGCCGATCGCGGCCCAGTCGACCGTGTGCAGGCAGGCCATCGTCTCGGCCATGGCCAGGTAGATCGCGCGGCGCTCGGCCGGCGCCATGCCAGGCAGCTCGCAATTCGGGAACACCCGACCCTGCAAGCGCTCCATCAGGTAGAACGGCGTACCCAGCAAGGCACGGTCCTCGTGGTAGAGGATCATCGTCGGCACCGGCAGCCTGGACGCGGCTAGCGCCTGCATCACCCGGTACTCCCGGTCGACCGCATGCGCCGACGGCAGCAGGCCGGCGCCGCCGGGCTGCTTGCGCAGCACCATGTGCCGGTTGTCGAAATCGACGAAATAGGTGGGGTTGGACTGCCCGCCGCCAATCCGCTCTAGCTGCATCGTGCCGCGCAGCTCCGGCAGTGAACGGCGCAGCCAGGCATCCAGTCGTTGTTGATCGAAATCCATCATGTCCACCATGGGTAAAAGTCCGGCATGTCGGATGCCCGCTGCGTGAACTGCGGTTCGCGCTTGCCCAGAAACGCCGCCACGCCCTCCTTGCCATCGGCCAGGCTGGTATAGAACACGCCCAGCGATTCGACCTTGTGCGCTTGCAGCGGGTCGGTCGCGGCCGAATTTCTGTACATCATCTGCCGGATCAGGGCCACCGAGACCGGGGAACGTTTGTCGCTGACCTGGTGTGCCAGCCGGCGCGCCTCGGGCAACAACTGCTCGGGCGCAAGGACCTGGCTGACCAGGCCACTGGCCAGCGCGTCGTGCGCGGCTACCAGCTCCGCGCTGAAGGTCCATTGCAGCGCCTTGGGCAGGCCGACGATACGCGGCAAGAACCAGCTCGCGCACGCGTCGGGCACGATGCCGATCTTGCCGAACACGAAGCCGAAACGCGCCTGGTCCGACGCGATGCGGATGTCCATTGCCAGCGGCAAGGTGGCACCGACACCGACGGCCGCGCCATTGATCGCGGCGATCACCGGCTTGGTGCAATTGAAGATCGCCAGCGCCACGCGCCCGCCGGTGTCGCGCACGCCGCGCACGATGTCCGGGTCGTCGAGCCTCTCGTCCAGATCGCGCATGGTCGGACGCATCGACTCGTCCAGCCCGAATACGTTGGCCCCCTCCTTGGTGGACAGGTCCATGCCGGCGCAAAATGCGCGGCCTTCTCCGGTGACGATGATGGCGCGCACCGCGTCATCCGCGCTGGCACAGTCGAAGGCCTCGACCAGTTCCTCGGCCATCGTGACGGTGAATGCGTTCATCTGCTGCGCACGCGCCAGCGTGATGGTCAGGATGCCCTCGTCGACAGCGCAGCGGATGGTCTTGTGTGTCGCAGTGTCCATCGTCGCTTCCTCAGGGCGCAGCCGTGCGGCCACCCCAGCGCAGTTGCAGCGAGTCCGGATCGATGTCCAGGTCGAGCAGCAGCCAGATTGCCGCCTTCTGCCAATGCAGGCCAGGGCGCAGCGAGGCGTAAACGCCGCCCGGCAGGGCCTGGGGTAGCACGAATTTCAGCGCGCGCAGGCCCGGCACTTTGTAACGCTGCACCGGTCCATCGACGACCTGGCCCAGCATGGCGCGCACCGCATCGGGTTGCAAGGCGCGCTCCAGCAGTGCATAGGCCGCATCGTCCTGCGCCACCAGCGTCAGGTCCAGCATGTCGCCCTTGTCGCCGGCGCGGCCACACGCGATGTCTCCGACGCGAACGGCAGAACGCCGGGCCGGCCCAGCTTCTGCGCCACCCCCCTGGGGGGCCAGACGCGTAGCGGCCGGATTGGGGGCCGTCATGACTGGCTCCAGACAAGCCGTGCGTCAATACGCCCGGCGTCGATGAAACCGTCGAGCACCTCGATGCGCGGCCGCCGCTCGCTGCGCACACTGCAACCGCCGGCCGGACCAGACAAGGTCAATGCATACACCTCGTCTTCCACGATCTGCGCTTGTTCAAGGTCCCTGCAGCGCGCCGACACGTGCACCCGCAGTTCAGCGCCCGGCGCAGCATGAACCGAACCAGCGCGCAGTATCGAGTCCACGCCGACGATGTCGACCGCGACGTCCTGCGCCGGCCAGTCGCCCAGGCGCAGGCGCAAGGTCTCGGCCGCCAAGCTGGCGCGCTCGAACGCATGGCTGCCGGCAAAACCGATCTCGCAATCGGCGACGAAGCCGGGCAATTCCAGAAACCCGGCGACCTTGAGCGTCGGCGGCGGACCCAGCGAGCGCGCACCCGACATGTGGACCCGGTTCGGACCTGTCTGGGTGAACGACACACCGCTGAAGTCAACGATCAGGTCGGGCGTGGCATAACGCGCCGGGTCGTGCACCTCGTACAGCAACTGCAGGCTGCACGTCATCGCATCGACGATGCCGGGCGCGCCGTCGAGTACACCAATGTCGGCGCTGCCGTCGGCATAGACATCGGCCAGCGGATATCCGAGGCGCGCATAGTCCTGCGCACTGAGGCGATTGCCGGCGCCGCCAGACCCGCCCACCGGTTCGTAGTTGCCGCCGGTCAGCTGGCCGCCGCATTCGAGCAGGTGGCCAACGGTGATCGCGCCAGCCAGTGCCGCGTCGCCGGGAAGCAGGTGGCGCCGTGCCACCGCCGAGAACAATGCGGAGTCCGCGACTCGCCCGGTGACGACCACGTCGGCGCCCTGCTCCAGCGCATCGGACAGCGGGCCGCACCCCAGGTAGGCATGCGCACCAAGCAATCGACCCTGCACCGGGCGCACCCAATCGATATGCGCCTGTTGCGCCATCACGTCGTCGCCCTCGACGGCGGCGACGCGTTTGCCTGCGAAACCGAGCTCCCTGGCCAGCGCGGCGATCGCCACGCCAGCCGCCACCGGATTGGCCGCGCCGAGGTTAGAGACGATGCGGCAGTTGT
>JBBKVW010000514.1:0-7401 GCA_037968655.1 Burkholderiaceae bacterium | reverse complement strand
CATTGAATCACCGTGTCGGCGCGCAGCAGCAGCGACTGCGGGATGGCGATCCCGAGTTGCCGCGCCGTTGCCAGATTGACCGTCAAATGGAGCTTGGTCGGCCGCTCGATCGGCAGATCGCCGGCACGGGCACCTTTGAGGATCTTGTCCAGTTGGGCAATCGAGCGCCGATGCAGATCTTCAAGATCGGCACCATAGGTCATCAGAAAACCGGCCTGCGCCATCCACGCAAACTCGCTGATCGACGGCAGCCGATCCTGGGTGGCGAGCGCGGCGATGCGCGAGCGGTTGGTCACGATCAGGTTCGTCGCAATGGCATAACAGGCCTGCGCCTTGTGTTGCCGCGCCAGCGAAAAAGCGGTATCGAGATCTGCGGCTAACCGGATTTCCAGCGCCTGCACCGTCAGGCCGAGTCGCTGCGCGTCAACACCCAGCGCGCGCACCATGTCGTGGGCATTGAGCAGATCGTCCGGGGCAAACAACACCGCAATGCGCTGCGTCTGGGGAAACGCCGACTTCAGCAGCTCAAGCTGCTTGGAGCCGAGTTCAGGCATGGTCACGGTCAATCCAGTCTGATTGCCTCCCGGGTGCGCCAGGCTCACGGCCCAGCCTTCCTGCACCGGATCGCTGCCGCTGATGGCAATGATGGGAATGGCTCGCGTGGCCCTGCTCGCGGCCTCCCGCGGTGCGGGGCCGGCAGCGAGAATCACGTCCACTTTCATCTGCACCAATTCGGCGGCCTGGGCCGCCAGACGGTCGGACTGGCCGTTCGCATAACGCCGCTCGATGACGATGTTCTGCCCTGGCACATAGCCCCATTCACGCAGGCCCTGCACAAAGCCTTTTTCCGACTCGGTATCCGCGCTGCTCGGGCGTGCGCCGAAGAACAGCAGCCCGACCCGGGGTATGCCGACCGGAGCCTGGGCCCAGCCTGGCAGCGCGCTGTACCCGAGCGCCGCGCCAAGCCAATTGCCCATCATTCGTCGCTTCATGTGATTACCTCGTCTGCCCGCAGCAGCAGGGATCGCGCGATCTCCAGGCCCAAGGCTCGCGCAGTTCCGAGATTGATGACGAGTTCGAACTGCGTGGGTTGCTGTACTGGCATATCGGCAGCGACCGCGCCCTTCAGAATACGGTCGACATATCCCGCCGCCTGGCGAAACAGCGCCCGATCGCTGGCGCCATACGACATCAAGGCACCGGCGTCGGCATAGCGCCGCTCCTCGGCGACCACGCCAAGGCCAATGTCGCGACTGATCTGCGCGATCGGCCGATACAGCGAAGAGGTCAGGAAGTCACGCACCACGACGATCGCACCCACGCCGCGCGCGGCAGCACCGCGCAAGGCCTTGCCCAGCGCATCCGTTGATGTCGACTCCAGGCCCAGGCGCTCGGCAGCAAAGCCCTGCGCACGCGCTTCGCGTTCCGTCTCCTCTCCCCAGCGCCGGAACACCGGATCGGTCGTGTTGTGCAGCACGCCAATGCGCTTGAGGCCGGGCATCGCCTCGCCCAGCAGTTGCACACGCTTGGCAGCCAGTTGTTCGCCTATATTGGATACGCCCGTGACCATGCCCCCCGGCCTGGCCAGGCTGGCGAACAGGTCGCTTTGTCCGCCCTGGGGATGCAACCCCACCGTCACGATCGGAACCGTTTGGCGCACCCGCAGGATGATGCGCGCTGCTGCCGGACCAGGCGCCAGGAACACATCGGGCAGGCGATCGGTCTGTTCACGCAGCGTGGTTTGCGCGCGCGCGATGTCCCCTGCGGCATAGCGCTCGATCAGCTGATAACTGCGCCCTTCGACATGGCCGAGATCACGCATTCCGTCGCGAAACGCCGCGATGCTGGCCGCATCCGATTCGGGCGTTGCCAGCGCCATGAAGAAGACGATGGGCAGCTGGGCTTGTTGCGCCATCAGACGGGGCGACATCAAGGCGGCGCCGATGCCGGCCATCGCGTGGCGTCTGTCAGTCATCGGCGGACCTCTTCGAAGCACAGCGACAAAATTTGCGGCACCGGGCGACCCGTTGCCTGCCCGGTCCGACGAGCCAATCCTTTGCCAACACGGCGCCTCACTGGATCACCTCATCGGCGCGCAAAAAAACCGATTGCGGGATCGTCAGACCCAGGCTCCTGGCCGTCTTGAGATTGAGCACCAGTTCGAACACCGTGGGATCCTCGATCGGCATCGTGCCGGGGTCGACGCCACGCAGCAGACGGTCGACGAAATATGCGACCCGTCGCCAGCGTGCGCGCGCTGAAGGCCCATAGGACAAGGTGCCACCGGCCGCGGCATAGGCACGAAACGCCGAAGCCGATACGATGCGGTGGCGCAATGCCGCCGCAGCCAGGGACTGTGATGCATACGTGAACAGCGGCTGCACCACCAGGCCCTGCACCCGCTCGTGCACCAGCTGCGCACAGGCATCGGCAAACTGCGCCGGCGCGGCGACCTGCACCACCTCCAGTTGCAGGCCCAGCTGTCGGCTGGCCGCGCGGGTGCTTTCGACGAACAGCGGTGTGGCCGGGTCGTGCGCGGCGGCCAGAAAGCCGAAGCGCGACGCCTGCGGCAGTATTTCCCGCAGTAGCTCAAGCTTCTTGCCCGCGATGGCAGGAAGGTTCCACGACAGGCCCGTCACATTGCCCCCGGGACGCGCCAGGCTGCCCACCAGGCCCGAGCCCACCGGATCTGCGATACCGGCGAGCACGACCGGCACCGCGCGCGTCGCACGCACGGCCGCATGCGCCACCGGCGTGTCGTGCACGATGATCAGCTCGGCACCGCCGTTCAGCAATTCCTGCGCCATCGGGTCCGCCTGCTCCGGTGTCTCGACCCAGCGCCATTGGACCTGGATGTTCTGGCCCTCGTTCCAACCGTACTCGGCCAGCGCTTCGCGCATGGTCTGCGGGTCGTCACTGTACTTTCCCGAACGCATGACGCCGATCCGCCGTATCCGGCTGCCGGCCTGTGCCCGTGCCCGGCGCGCCAGCGCCAGCGCGCAGCCGCCCAGCAACAGTTGTCGTCGCTTCATTGCAGCACCTCGTCGGCGCGCAGCAACAGGGACTGCGGCAGCGTGACTCCGATGGCCCGCGCCGCCTTCAGGTTGAGCGTGAGGTAAAAACGCGTTGGCTGTTCGACCGGCAGATCACCCGCAGGCGTGCCTTTCAAAATGCGGTCTAGGTAATAGGCGAGACGGCGCACCGTGTCGTCCAGGCTGGAGTTGTAGGACATCAGCAATCCGGCCTGCGTCAACTGGACGAAGGGGCTGATCGCGGCAAGGCGCTGCTCGGCAACCAGCGCAGCGATCCGGGCCGCATTGCTCGGCATGAAGGGGTTGCCAAACAGATGCAGGGCATCCACCTTTTCGCGCGCCAGCTCGGCAAAGGCGGCGTCCAGGTCATCCGCGGTACGCAGCAAGATTGGCCGCAAGGCAACACCCAGACCGTTCGCGGCGCGCTCCAGCTCCGGGAAAATGACCTTGAAGCCAGGGAAATCGGGGTCGCGCAGCAAACCGACACGCCTGGCGCGCGGCACGGCCTGTGTGAGCAACTCGAGCATCTTGGCACCCAGACCGGTTCCAAGACCACCCAGGCCGGTGACGTTGCCGCCAGGGCGGGCCAGATTGTCGACGAACCCGGATCCGACCGGATCGCCAACGGCGTAGAAGACGATCGGGATGCTGCGCGTGGCCGCCATCATCGGCCCGACGCCCGGCGTACCGGGGACGAAAATCACGTCCGGGCGCCGTCCCACCAGTTCGAGCGCAAGTTGTTTCATGCGCTCCGGATCACCCTTGTCGACCACGCCATCAACGACAAAATGCGTGCCCTCGATCCAGCCCCGCTCACGCATGGCTTCGACAAAAATGGGGCGCCGTGACCAGGTCTCGTAGGCGATCGGGCTCAGCACGCCGATGCGGAACTGCCGCGCCGGCACCTGCGCCTGTCCAACCCTCGTCGCGAACCAGGGCGCGACACCCGCCATGATGATTGATCTCCGTCTCACTGCAGCACCTCGTCGGCACTGAGCAACAAGGACTGCGGAACCGTGATGCCCATGGCCCGGGCCCCCTTGAGGTTGATGACCAGTTCGAGTCTGGTGGCGCGTTCGAACGGGATGTCGCCCGGTTTGCTGCCCTTGAGGATCTTGTCCACCAGGGCTGGCCCACGCCGGAAGATCTCGGAAAAATCGGACTGGTACGATGCGATTCCGCCGGCGTCGACAAGATAGTCTCGATGGCCCCAGATCGACGGCAACCGGCCCTTGCGGCACCACTCGCCCAGGGCCACACGCTCGGCGTAAAAGGTGGAATCGGCCAGCACCAGCACACCGTCCATCCGGTCGCGCGCCATCGCATCGAACGTGGCGTTGAACTCACCCGCCGCCCGCGCCTCGTAGAGCCTGATTTCCATGCCCAACGCTTGTTCATGTCCAGCCAGGAACGTGACGAACGCCTTGCTGTCCGGAACAGTGACCGGATTACTCAGCACCGCGACGCGCCGCGCCCCCGGCACCAGGTCCTTGAACAGCTGCAGTCGTTTGGACACCACCTCACCGCCCCAGCTGCTGATGCCGGTGATATGACCCCCCGGCCGCGCCAGGCTGGCCGCCAATCCATCGAGCACCGGGTTGTTCACGGCCAGCGCCACCACCGGCACGACGGGGCCCAGGTTCTTCGCCAGTTCCGCTGCCCGCGGGCCAGCGGCGACCAGCACGTCGGGTTCGAGCCGCAACAACTCGGCCAGCAGCGCCGGCAGGCGCTCCGGCCGGCCCTCGGCCCAGCGCCAGTCGATGGTGGTGTTGCGACCGTCGATATAGCCCAGTTCGCGCAAGCCCTGCACAAAGGGATCGATCATGTTGCGCTGTACGCCGGCATCCGGTGATGCGCCACTGAGAAAGGCGATGCGAGAGCGGCGCGCGCCGGTCTGTGCGAACGCCAGACCGGAAAATGCAAGTGCCGATGCCAGCAGGACGCGGCGCCGCATGCCGGGACACAGCGCGGCGCAAGCCCTTGAAGGACAACCCATGACTGCCCCCTGACCTGGGTCGCGCGGCGCGGCAATGCTCGTGGCACCCAAGGAAATCAGTTTCTGCTTGTGCCAGCGGCAAGTCAAGCGCCAATTGGCATGCAAGGCCAGCCACCATGCGCCAGTCCCGGATCGGCAGCATGGGGGAGAATCGTCCAAGCACTCGACCCTCTGACCGCCCGCTCACCTGGCCCCACCATGCAGCTTCACCGTGGCACCTCGCTCCTGCTCAACCTGGGCCATGCGCTGGACCACATGTTCCTGCTGATCTTCGCCACCGCCGTGGCCAGCGTGGCAACGGACTTCGGTTTCGCGCACTGGGAGGACCTGATGCCCTACAGCGCCGGCGCCTTCCTGATGTTCGGCCTGGGCTCGGTACCGGCCGGCCGTCTTGGCGACCTGTGGGGTCGGCGCAGCATGATGGTGATCTTCTTCTTCGGCATGGGTGTCTCGGCGCTGCTGTGCGCGTTGGTGCAAAACGCCTGGCAGCTGGCGATCGCACTGTCGGTACTGGGGCTGTTTTCGGCGATCTACCACCCGGTCGGCATTCCGATGCTGCTGCAGCAGGCCGCAAAGCCGGGGCTGACGATCGGCATCAATGGCCTGGCCGGTAACCTGGGCATCGCATTCGCCGCCATCCTGACCGGCTTCATGGTCAAGTACGTCGGTTGGCGCGCGGCCTTCGTCGTTCCGGGACTGCTGTCGCTGCTCTGCGGCTGGCTGTTCATGCGGCTGGCCCCACCGGAGATCGAATCACCGTCGCGGCGCGCCACCCGCGCCCGCGTTGGTCTGGACAAGTCGCAGATGGCGCGCCTGCTGCTGGTCATGACCTTTGCCGCCATCACCAGCAGCCTGCTGTTCAACTTCACGACCAATGGCAACGGCCAGCTGATGCGCGAACGCTTCAAAGGCATCGTCGAGGACCCGGCGCAGCTGGGCATCATGCTGGCGGCGGTGTATGCGGTGGCCTCGTTCTCGCAGCTGATCGTCGGGCGGCTGATCGACCGCTTCGCGCTCAAGCGCCTGTACCTGGCCATCGTGCTGCTGCAGGTGCCGATGTTCCTGCTGGCCGCACAGGCCCAGGGCTGGCTGCTGTTCTGGCTGCAGATCGGTTTCATGTCGACGATCTTTGGCGCCATACCCTTTACCGACGCGATGGTGGTGCGCTATGTCGACGATGCCTACCGCTCGCGCGTCTCGGGCATGCGGCTGGCGGTGTCCTTTGGCGTCGCATCGCTGGCGGTATATTTGCTCGGGCCGGCGGTAAAAGCGGCCGGCTTTGACAGCCTGCTGCTGGCCATGGCCGGCATCGCCTGCTGTTCGGCGGTCTTTGTCACGCAGTTGCCCGAAGAGCCGGCAGTGACACCGGCGCCGGGAACTGCCTGACGCGCTCTATAGGCGCATCGCATCGCATCGATATTTTTCAACCCTCGTTCAAGGAGTCCCCATGCCCACCTACCACATCGAAATGATGGAAGGCCGTACCGTCGAACAGAAGAAAAAACTGGTGCAGGAGATCACCCGCGTCTCGGTCGAGGTGCTGGGCGGCTCGCCCGAATCGGTCGACATCCTGATCACCGACGTCAAGCGCGAGAACTGGGCCACCGGCGGCAAGCTGTGGTCCGAACCGCGCAGTTGAAGCTACGGCAACAGGCGCCCATGAAGGCGCCGCACTGAATTGATGAGGCCCAGTTCCCTGCCGGAAATGCAGGCGCGTTATGGCGCCCGCTACCGCTGGCTGCTGCTGGCCGCGGTGATGGTCGGTTCGGTCGCGGCCATCATGTCCTCGACCATCATCAATGTGGCGGTGCCCGACCTGAGCCGCCATTTCGTGATCGGCCAGGAGCGGGCGCAATGGGTGTCCTCGGGCTTCATGATGGCGATGACCGTGGCCATGCTGACCACGCCCTGGCTGCTGGGACGCTTTGGCTACCGGCGCACCTACGCCGGCAGCATGTGGCTGTTGCTGGTTGGCGGCATCGCGGGCGGCCTGGCCAACGACTATGCGCTGGTGTTGCTGGCGCGGGTGGTCGAGGGCATCGCGGCCGGCGTGGTGCAGCCGATTCCCGCCATCGTCATATTGCGCGCGTTCGAGCCGCATGAGCAGGGCCGCGCCATGGGCATCTTCGGCACCGGCGTGGTGCTGGCGCCGGCACTGGGGCCGAGCGTGGGCGGTCTGCTGGTTGACCTGTTTGGCTGGCGTTCGCTGTTTTTCATGGTGGTGCCGTTCTGCCTGGCCTCGTTGTGGATGTCGGCGCGCTTCGTACCCACCTCGGCGCCCGGCGGCGTGGTCGCCAGCCGCGGCGCGGCGCTGGACTGGCCCAGCCTGGCGCTGGCCAGCGCGGGCACGCTATGCCTGCTCAATGGCCTGGT
>JBBKVW010000513.1:0-6096 GCA_037968655.1 Burkholderiaceae bacterium | reverse complement strand
TCGCATGGCTGGCAATTCGCCTGCCTGTGCCTGGATGCGCTGCTGTGGATCGTCTTTGGGGCGATTGTGCTGTTCTACACGATCGAGCAGACCCGCCTGGTGGAGATGAACTTTGCCATTGTGCAGGGCACCGACAACGTGATGCAGTGGTGGTTTTACCTGGCCACGCCGTTCGCCTGGTCCTTGCTGATCGTGCGCGTGCTGCAGAACATGTGGGATGACCTGGGCCGCTACCGGCGCAAGGAGCCCTTTCTTGTCGACATCCAGTCCATCGGACAAGGCTGAGGAATCATCATGGATCAAGGTTTACTTCTGGGCCTCCTGTCGGCCGGCGTCGTCGTGCTGTTCCTGATCGGCGTGCCGATCTTTCTGGTGATCGGCTATTGGGTGGTCGGTGCCTCGCTGGTGATCGATTTCACGCTCGCCAACGTGGGCGTGACGCTGTTCGAAGGCCTCAACTTCTTCGGCCTGTTGTCCTTGCCACTGTTCATTCTGACCGGCGACCTGATCGCGGCGGCGGGTATAGCCCGAAGGCTGGCCGACTTTGCGCACGCTTGCGTCAGCTGGCTGCGCGGCGGGCTGGGGCTGGCAACGATCTCGTCGTGCGGACTGTTTGCGGCGATCTCGGGTTCCAACTCGGCGACCACCGCCACCATCGGCGGCATCATGCATCCGCTGCTGGTCAAGGACGGCTACGACACCAAGTTCGCGGCCGCCACTGCCGCCGCGGGGGGCACCGTGGGCATCATCATTCCGCCCTCGATCATCTTCATCGTCTACGGTTTCATGATGAACCTGTCGATTTCCGATCTGTTCGTCGCCGGCATCCTGCCGGGCCTGCTGATGGTGACGTCGATGATGGGTGTGTGCTGGTACATGTCACGCAAGAATGGCTGGGGCACGATCGAGCCGCTGGACTGGTCGCGGGTCTTTCGTACGGCCAGGCGCGCCTATCTGGGCTTCTTTGCCATCTTCGTGGTCATCTACGGCATCTACTCGGGCATCTTTTCACCAACGGAGGCCGCTGCAATCACGGTTGGCTTCTGCCTGCTGGCAGGCCTGCTGCTGACGCGCGAAATCAAATGGCGCGACCTGCCCGACATTTTGTTGCGCTCGGGCCAGTTGACCGGCATGCTGGCACCGATGATCGCGATCTCGATCGTGATGCAACAGGTCTTTGGACTGCTCGGCGCGGCCGAGGCCGTGGCGTCCTTCGTTGCCTGGTTCGGCGACAGCCAGACCATCGTGCTGCTGGTGTGCATGGGCATCGTGATGGCGGCCGGCTGCATTCTGGAAAGCCTGCCGGTGACGGTGATCTTTGCGCCCATCCTGGCACCGATCGCGGTGGCCCATGGCGTCGATCCGATCCATTTCAGCGTCATCTTCCTGGTTGGCGCAGCGATCGGCTTCATCACGCCACCGTTCGGCCTGAACCTGTTCGTTGCCAGTGGCGTGACCGGCATTCCGTACTCCAAGCTGGTGCCGTTTGCGATGATGTACCTGGGCGGCCTGCTGGTGGCCTGGGGACTGACGGCCTTCGTGCCCTGGTTCTCGCTGGTACTGGTGCCCAAACTGGGCGGATAGGCGCGCCGCAGGGCGACCCTGACCGGACCTGAAACGGCGCACGTGTGCGCCGTTTCTTTTTGCGCCGCGTGCGCCAGCTGTGTTCCGTCCCATTGTGGGCGCGGGAGCATGACGCGCCTTTGCGCTTGACCGTGCCAGTCCGGCGCTATAAACTTGTTCCAGTTATTCGAACATTGTTCTATATATTGGAATCTACACCGGCATGGACTCGACACTGGCAAAAGGCCTGGCGGTGCTGGAGTGGTTGGCACGCAAGCGACGCGAATGCCGACTCAGCGAAGTTGCGCAGGAGCTGGGCCTGGCCCGCAGCAATGCGCATCGCACGCTACAGACGCTGGTGACTTGCGGCTGGGTGGTGCAGAACACTGACACCAGCGGCTACCGAGCGGGTCTGCGCCTGTTCGAACTGGGCGCCATGGTCGATGCTGCCGTTGACCTGAAGACCGTATTGCGCCCACATCTGGTGCAGCTGGCGCAGGCCAGCGCCGAGACGATCCACCTGACAGTGCTCGATGGCGCCGACATCGTCTACCTGGACAAGTTCGACAGCCCGCTGCCGGTGGCCGCCTACTCCCAGGTCGGCGGCCGGGCGCCGGCTTACTGTGTCGCCTCGGGCAAGGCCTTGCTGGCGGCGCTGGCGCTCGATCGCGCCGCACTGGCGCTACGCCTGCCCAAACTGCATGCACATACGCCCAACAGCCTGGTGAATCTCGACCGGCTGCAGGCCGATCTTGAGCGCACGCGCGCGCGCGGCTGGGCCGAGAACCGTGAAGAGTGGCGGCTTGGCGTATGTGGACTCGGCGCGCCGGTGTTCAACGCCCGCGGCGAGCCAGTGGCTGCCATCGGCATGAGCATTCCCTCGATCCGTTTTGCACGCAGCCAGGCCAATGCCTTGTCTGCGCTGCTGCTGCGTTGCGCACGCGATGCCAGCCAGACCCTGGGCCTGCCCTTGGGCGGCCCGCAGATTCCCCCTCGACTGACAAACAGCAACTGGAGACACACATGAAAATCGCATCGAATCGTCGGCAACTAGTGGCAGCAGTCCTGTGCGCCACGGGCGTACTGGCGCTGCCCTGCACGGGCTTGGCGCAATCCACTGCCTATCCCGACAAGCCGATCAAGTTTGTCGTGCCCTATCCGCCGGGCGGTGGCACCGACGTGATCGCGCGCATCGTGCAGGAGCGCCTGGGCGCCGCCTTGGGCCAGCCGGTGCTGATCGAGAACAAAGGCGGCGCCGGTGGTTCGGTCGGCACGGAGGTCGTCGCGCGCGCGGCGCCGGATGGCTACACCGTGCTGTTCACGCTCAGCTCGCACACCATCAATCCGGCCATCTTTCCCAAGCTGTCGTTTGACACGGTGAAGGACTTCGAGCCGGTCGGAACGGTCGCTTCGCTGCCGCAGATTCTGGTGGCCGGCCCACAGTTCCCCGCCAAGAACGTGGCCGAAATGTTGGCCCTGGCCAAGGCCAAGCCGGACAGCCTGTCCTATGCCTCGGTCGGCAATGGCTCGCCCGGCCACCTGGCAGGCGAACTGATGAAGATCCGCGCCGGTGTGCAGATGACACATATTCCCTACCGCGGCGGCGGCCCGGCCGTGACCGACGTCATGGGTGGCCAGGTGCCCCTGCTGTGGGTGTCGATTCCCGCCGCAGCCCAGTTCGTCAAGACCGGCAAGCTCAAGGCGCTGGCGGTGTCGACGCTCAAGCGCAGCGCGGCCTTCCCGGACGTACCGACGATGCAGGAGGCCGGCGTGGCCGATTTCGAGGTCGATTCCTGGTACGCCATGTTCGTGCCGGCCAAAACGCCCAAGGCCGTGATCGACAAGCTCAACCGGGCGCTCAATACCGTGATCGCCGAGCCGGGTATCAAGGAAAAGCTGCTGGCCCAGGGCAGCGAAGGCGTCGGCGGCACGGCAGAGGCGCTGGGCAAGACGGTCGCGGCCGAACTGCCCAAATGGGTCAAGCTGGCCAAAGACGCCAATATCAAGGCCGATTGAGATGCAGCCATCCGTAGCATCCGCAGCATCCGACACCCAGGCCCTGGTCGCCGCCCTGGTGGCGCGCGCCCGGGCCGCGCAGGCTGTCGCCAACGCGTACGACCAGGCGCGCACCGACGAATTGGTGGCGGCTGCCGGCTGGGCCATCCTGGAGCCTGGCCGCAACCAGACGCTGGCCGAACTGGCGGTGGCTGACACCGGCATCGGCAATGTGCCCGACAAGCTGCGCAAGAACCACCGCAAGACGCTGGGTCTGTTGCGCGATCTGACAGGTGCAAAGTCGGTGGGCGTAATAGCCGAGCATCCTGAACTGGGCATCACCGAGATCGCGCGCCCGGTCGGCGTCGTTTGCGCAGTGACGCCCTCGACAAACCCGGGGGCGACGCCGGCCAACAAGATCATCAACGCGCTCAAGGGGCGCAATGCCGTCATCGTCGCGCCGTCACCCAAGGGCTGGAGCACCGCGCAGCGTCTCATCGACTACATCCATTCCGAGTTCGACCGCATCGGGGCACCGCATGATCTGGTGCAGGTGCTGCCGTCCCCGGTGGGCAAGGCCGCCACGCTGGAGCTGATGCGCCAGTGCGACCTGGTGGTGGCGACCGGCTCGCAGGCCAATGTGCGCGCCGCCTATGCCAGCGGCACGCCGGCCTTTGGCGTGGGTGCCGGCAATGTGGCGGGCATCGTCGATGAAAGCGCTGACCTGGCGCTGGCGGCGCAGCGCATCACCCGCTCCAAGACCTTTGACAACGCCACCAGCTGCTCGTCCGAAAACAGCCTGGTGGTGGTGGAATCGGTTCGCGAGCAGCTGATCGACGAACTGCGCAAGCTGGGTGCGGTGTTACTGACAGCCGAGCAGAAGAACCGCCTGCAGGCCCTGATGTGGCCCGACGGCAAGCTGTCCAGCGCCGCCATCGGGCAGTCGGCGGCCACGGTGGCCGAGCGCGCCGGCCTGAACGACATTGCCGCGCGCGCGCCGACCATGCTGCTGGTCGATGAAGACCATGTCGGCGAGGCCTACCCGTATTCGGGCGAGAAGCTGTGTCCGGTGCTGGCGATCTATTCGGTGGTCGACTTCGCCCAGGCCGCCACGATGGTGGAGCGCATCTATGCCCACCAGGGCGCCGGCCACTCGGTCGGGCTGCATAGCGCGCATGCCGGCCGGGCGCTGGCGCTGGGCCTGCAATTGCCGGTGTCCCGCGTGATCGTGGACCAGGCGCACTGCATTGCCACGGGGGGTAGCTTCGACAACGGCCTGCCGTTCTCGCTGTCGATGGGCTGCGGCACCTGGGGCAAGAACAATTTTTCCGACAACATGCACTACCGCCACTATCTGAACATCACACGCGTGTCGCGGCCGATTCCAGAACGGGTGCCGACCGAAGACGAGATATTCGGTGGCTATTTCGCCAAGTTCGGGCGGGCATGAGCATGCCGGGCCGTCCCAAGCGTCCATCCTGCAGCGGATGGCGCGAAGGCACGCCGGTGTGCACGCGTTCCCAGCAATCGAAGCCGCAATGCGCAACATGAATCCAGCACCATGAGCCAGCCGCCACGTACCGTCGCCGACCTGCTGGCCAAGGCCGCCACGCGCCATGGCGATCGCATCTACGCCTGCGATGACACGGGCGGGCACGCACTCGGCTTTGCGGCGCTGGCGGCCAACTGTGAATCGATTGGTGCCATGCTGCGCGCGCATGGTTTGCAGCCGGGCGATACGGTGTCCGTCGTGCTGCCAAATGGCCTGATGACGCTGCAACTGTTGCTGGGCGTGATGGCCGCGGGCTATTGCGTCAACCCGGTCAATCTGTTGTCACAGCCAGCGCAGATGCGCTATGTGCTCGAGCACAGCGATTGCCGCCTGGTGCTGGCCAATGCGCACTGGGCAGAGCAGCTGCGTGCCATGGTCGGCGAGATCGGCCGGGCAATTGCGATCGTCGAGATCGAGGCTGACGCGCTGGCAGTTCCTGCTGCGCCACAGGCAATGGCGGGCGCGGCGCAAGTCACGTTGGGGCATCAACCCGGTTCGCAGGCGCCGGCCTTGCTGATGTACACCTCGGGCACCACAGGAGTGCCCAAGGGCGTGCAGCTGAGCCACGCGAGCTTGGTGGCCAACGCGCTTGCCATCAGCGTCGAGCATGGATTGACTGAGCACGACAGGGTGCTGGCGGTGTTGCCGCTCTACCATATCAACGCCTTTGTTGTCACCATGCTCACACCGCTGGCGCAGGGCGGCAGCCTGGTGATGCCGGTGCGCTTTTCGGCGGCGCGGTTCTGGAACCAGGCGATCGAGAACCAGTGCAGCTGGATCAACCTGGTGCCGACCATGGTGTCGTATCTGCTCGAAGGCGAAGCCCCGCCGCTTGCTGCGACGCGCGCGATACGCTTTTGTCGCAGCGCCTCGGCCGCATTGCCGGTGGACCATTTGCGCGCATTTGAGCAGCGCTTTGGTATTGGCGTGATCGAGACCATGGGCCTGACCGAAACCGCGGCGCCGGCTTTTTCCAATCCGCTGGA
>JBBKVW010000512.1:0-6384 GCA_037968655.1 Burkholderiaceae bacterium | reverse complement strand
CTATCGTCGTCGACAGGCTCGCGAAGTCGGCCAGAGCCGCATCGTCCCAGCGGCGCGGCGGGCACGCTCGCGCGTTCGACCGAGCCCGTGCCGCCGCGCCGCTGGGACGATGCGGCTCTGGCCGACTTCGCGAGCCTGTCGACGACGATAGCCTGTGAGTGCCCGCGCCACGTGGCCGAGCTGCTGGTGCAGCTGTCGCACTTCGAGGCCTACAGTGCCGAGTGTGCGCACCGCAACGCATCCGACGCCGAGCTGCACACCTACTTGCGGCAAGTCGCGGCCGCTGCGCGCGCACGCTTCGAGGCCGCGCTGGAACATGTGGCCTTGCACGAAGGCCTGATGTTGCCTTCATTGCCACGGCAGCCCGACGCGGCTTTGGCGCCGAACACGCGGAGTCGGTAGTCTTTGGCTCAGCAGGGCTGCGCAGTCCGCCCCGAGCTGCATCCAAACGCCGCAAATTCACTCCGCACACCGGGTTCCAAGCCACCGCCTGACTTCGCACCTACCCCTCCAATCTGGTTGGCGCTTCCCTGATGTCGCTACCAGCCGTCGCTGCCTAGGTCGCCCTTGAACGGGCCGACCAACTCGGGCGTGATCCAGCCGCCATACATGCCGCCGGGCTGCGGCGTAACGGCTGCGCCGTCAACACGGCAATCGAGCGCAGCCGGATAGAACGCCACGCACTCTGCCAGCACTTCGGCACCAGCCAGCGGCTGCGGGTAGCTCCAGGCACCGCGGGTCAGGCGACGATTTTCCTGCACCAGGGTCCAGTACTGCGCCGGTCCTTTCCACTCGCAGAAAGAACTGCCGGACGCCGGCTCCAACAGATGCCGGGCCACATCCTGCCAAGGCAAGTAGACGCTCGGCGGGTGGGCGGTCTCCAGCACGCACACGGCGCGCCGCGAGCGCGCCACTTCGACATCACCCCAGCGCACCACCACTTCGCGCGCATCCGACACCAGACGCGGCGGACGCGGGAAGTCCCAGACCGACCGCTGGCCCGGACCCGGTGCCGTGGCGAAGGGCGGGCGCACCTGGCCTTGCCAGCGCCACTGCTGGCGTGCCGCACGGATCCAGTCGGGAAGCTCGAACATCATTTCGGCCATACGCAAGCTGGATTGGATCGGGGGATCGAATTCGACGTCCGTTTCGACCATCGCTCGATCACAGTCGGGCCTGCTGTTCGAAACGGCTCTTGAATTCCTGCATCCGGGAGCGGTTCTTTCCCCAGTCGAACAAGCCGAACAACGAGCGGGATCGAAAGTCGATGCGCTTTTCCTGCGGGTCGATGCGGAAGTCGACCTGGTCCCTGAAACCTGAGGGTGTGGTGAAGATCACCTCCAGCGCCAGTGGCTCGCTGCGCACCACAGTTGCATGCGCAAACGTGGCCAACGTGGCCTGCAGGATGTCCATGGCCTGCGCGGGAGTGCCAGCGTACCGTAGCGGCAACAGGTCGCCGTTGGCGCGCGAACTCACGCAATTGCTGGGGAGCGGACACACCAGGTCCGGATTGCCGGAATCCGGAGCGGCTTTCGCCGAAGGTGTCGGCGCCGTCGCCGCACAAGCACCCAGCAGCAACGCCATTGTCAGGACCGGGAAACTGGATTTCATTCGAATGCCTTTCAATTCAGGGTCTATGCGTGCCTCGTCGACCCAAAGAAGCCCATGGCGGTTTTCATTTCGATCGTCGATGTTGTGCCAATATGAATGGTCAGAACCGGTAGCCGACGCTGGCACTGACCATGCTGGCGTTACGGTCGACGGTGATCGGGCTGGCGGCAGCCTCGTGGCCGAGACGCCAGGCGGTCACACCGACAGTCGAGAACCACTGCGGCGAGTACGACTGGGTCCAGACCACGCCGATCGCGTATCGGCGCACGCCTGCATTGGCCTTGTACACGCCCAGGCCTGACCGCGCCGACTGGGTCGGCGTGACGCCGAAATACGCCTGCATGACGGCTGCATCGGCCCAGTCGACCGAGGCATCGAAGACCAGCCGATCGGACGGGCTCAGGCTGATCGCATAACCGGCGCCGAACTTGGCTGTGGTGCCGCTCACGTTGCCGCCGATGCCTTTCCTGACTGTGGCGTGCAGGAAAAACGGGCGCAGATTCCAGCGCACGAAACCACCCAGATCTGCGCCGCCATCGACATCGCCGAGCCCGCGCAGCCGATCGGAGTCGTCCTGGTCGCGGCCAAAGCGATAGGACAACAGTGGACCGTAAGACCAGTCCGGCGATGGCGAAAAGTTGTAGCCGATGCCGCCGAGCGTGCCAGCAAAGAAGCGGCCATTGCGGTAGTTGATCAGCGGCAAGCCGCGTGCCTTGTATTCGTCGGATCCTTCGTACCGAGGTGCGTAGGCCACAGCCGCGCCGAGCATGAAGCGGGAATCGGCGGCCGGCGAACCATCGCCCTCCACCGACTGCGCCATTGCGCCGACAGCCACACCCATGCCGGCAGCTGCCGCCGCCAGTGCGACCAGGGAATGGCGGCGCAACGACCAAGCGGCCAAGGGCTTGCGAGTTTGCACGAGCGATTTCGATTGGAGGTTATTGCTTGTCATGGTTCGAGTTGTTCGTTGGAGTTGGAATGGATCACGCCGGAAACAACAGACCCATCAGGAAAAAAATGTGCAGCGATGACCTCAACCACCGCTCGCCGCGAAAGCCAACCGATCTGCATGTCCGCATTGGCAGGCGCTCTTCCTTGTTCCGCGCTGTATTCCAAAATTGCCCCGTCTGGTTTGGTTCAGACCACCACCATTACATGCCGTTCACGCCGCGCCACATCGTGGAACTGCGATCGCATGGCTCTTGAGAAGCGGTTTCCTTCGACGCAGTACATCCGGAGTTCGGGAGCGGCTTGCGCCCAATCCAGCAGAGCCCGGCCACCGGCATCACTGATGGAGCAGCCCACCAAACCCAACTCCGTCATCGATTCTGGAAACGCCCTGGCCAAGGCTACTGCACCGGCGTCTCCCAAATCCGGGTTGTAGCTTGCACTGAAAGACCTGAGGACCGGCCCGTTGTCAGTATTCGATCGCATCATCCCGTTCGCAAGAATGCGCGCATCCACCTGATTGAGCCCCGCTCGCCGCAAATGCAGGTCAAACCCAGCGAGCGTTCGGGCGGACGCGGCCAATGCGTGCGCTACATCTATGCAAACGGGCTTTCCAATTGATCTCAGAGCGTGGATCAATGCAGCGGAGTTGATTTCGGTGCTTTCCTTGCCAGCGACTGCAGAAGCTCCAGCCAATGCCGAAGCGACAGGAACCAGACCGCTAACGCCTGCCACCGTCGCAGTCAGCAACCTGCGCCGAGAAATGAGTCGCTGGACAAAAACCATGAGGCTCCTCCCTGATACTGGATAAATGCAGTGCCATTGACACGGCGGCCAGGCTGTCGAGACATGCAACCCGGCCCGAAGACCGTTGTTATGCCCCGGCCCCCAAGCCGAACAGGCTGCAAGTGCCCTTGGAGAAGCGGTACACCGGCAGCAGCAGGCCTTGGTAGCGTTCGACTCCGGCAGCACCGAGAGCTAACCACGGGGCCAGCCGCGCACGCCGTTCGAACAGCCAATGTGCCCCAGCTCAAAGACCTGCCTCACGGCTTTGGCGGCTATTCGATGTCTATATGAATCTCGTTGCGTCGCCATGGGGGCAATATCCAAGGAGGGTCATAGCGTGCCAGCTGCGCCCGACCTGCCGGCACGAGCTGACGCGTTTGCATCCAAGCCACCAGCGCTTGCGTTTCTTGCTGAATGCGCCGCTCGGTGTTGAGCCCGCTGTATTTGGCGATGGCTACGCGCCTGGCAGGCACCTCTCGTAGTGTGACTGCATCATTGTTGGGCGTTGGCAAAGTGGCCATGGAATACTGGCTAGGCATCACAAAATGCACGCGCCAGCGTTGAGCGCCAACCAGTCCAAAGTCATCCGATGCCGGCTCCATCGCGACCGGAGCAGTCATCGCCAGCTTGCTGGACTGGCTTTGCGGCTCCATCGTCACGGGTGCGGTCATGGCGATTTTTTCGCTCGCTGCAGGTTGGCTTGCCGTGTTGTTGCCAAAGATGTAGTCGGCTATGCGCCTGAACCCCTTGCCCGAAGCAGCGTCCATGTCACCATCAACCCAGGTCTCGGCGACGATGAACGCAGCGTACTGGCGAACTTCGAATTTTGCCTCCTGCATGACGGTCTCGAACTTTGGTTCTTCAACCGCCATCGCATTGTTTGCCGTCATCAACGCGGCCAGAAAGCAAAACAGAAGTTTCATGTCGAGCCGGCTTACTTGGGCATGATCACGCTGTCGATGACGTGTATGACGCCATTGTCGGCAACGATGTCGGTTGCGGACACCTTGGCACCGTCCACCATCACTCCGCCCATCGTCGAGACGGTCAGTTCAGAGCCCTGGACCGTCTTTACCTTGCCCGCCTTGACGTCTGCTGCCATTACTTTCCCCGCCACGACGTGGTACGTCAGGACGGCCGTCAACTTGGCCTTGTCCTTCAATAGCGCGTCCAGATCGGCCTTGGGAATTTTTGCAAAGGCCGCGTCCGTCGGTGCAAACACGGTGAAGGGCCCCTTGCCCTTGAGCGTGTCTACGAGTCCGGCGGCTGTCAGGGCGGTTGCCAGCGTCTTGAAGCTGCCTGCGCTGACGGCGGTGTCTACGATGTCTTTGGCTTGCACAGAGAAAGCTGTACCAAGGACCAAAACAGAAGCAAGAAGTGCCTTTTTCATGAAGATCTCCAATAAAACAGGATTGACCTGCGATCACCAGACATTTGGTGTGCACGAACTATACGACTGAATAATCTCCTTTTGCACTGCACGGTTATTTTACAGACTGATTAGTATTTTTCATCGTTGATTTGCAAACCATGCCGGCAAAGACGTTGCACCATGCGCATCGCCGCGCAGCCACCGGCATCGATGTTGCGATGCGTTGCGCTTTGGTGGTTATTCGAGAATGAAGTGGCACAGCCGCCGGCACGGCTCGGTTACGCTGCACAAAAGCTGCACAGTCCGTGAAGGTTGACCACGCCGGCGGCTACAGCCGACCAGTAGCAACCCGCGAAAGGCAGATCCACAATTTCGTCGATGACTATAGGGTCGGTGGCCGTCGATTGACTTGGCGCGATCGGCGACCGGTTTCGCCTGACTGCCGACCCTGACCGAGCAGTGCCGGCACGCCGACACCCTGACGCATGGGAACCGTAATGCGCATCCCGGCGGTCGTCCGGAATTCTTGCAGGCTTTTTTTGCGAGTGACCACCATCTGGCGACGGCGGGTCTTGCCGCGACGGCGAAGTGGCGGCGATCTACAAATCAGAGAAGTTCTCTGAATACGCGCCTCTGACAGTCGGGTACGACTTCAGCCTTTGACGTCTTGTTTTGCGGCAGTATCGGCCCACACCGTCTGCGTGCGTTGAACCGCCGGAGCAGACGCTGCCCTTTGCGCCTTGCGCACTTCGGCTTGCGCGTGGCGCCGGATTTCCTCTTGTGAAGTTGGTGCCAGCTGTGCAACCGGGACCGGCTTGCCTGCATCGTCGAGCGCAACCATCGTGAAGAAGCAGCTGTTGACGTGGCGCACGGTCTGTGCGCGGATGTTTTCCGCAAGCACCTTGATTCCCACTTCCATCGACGACGTTCCGACATGGTTGACCGACGCGAGCAAGGTCACCAGTTCGCCGACATGGATCGGCTGGCGGAACATCACCTGGTCGACGCTGAGCGTCACCACGTAACAACCGCTGTAGCGGCTGGCGCAGGCATAGGCGGCCTGGTCGAGCAGCTTGAGCACTGTGCCGCCATGCACCTTGCCGGAGAAATTGGCGGTATCGGGTGTCATCAATACCGTCATCGTCAGCTGATGGCTCGGCTGGGTCATCTCACATGACGTGCGAACAGGCCGACTCCGGCGTTCGCGTATCCATGTTGCGGCCCCGGTTCAGGTGGTCGTCGATTTCGGCCGCCGCACCGATCATGCGCCCGTACAGGAACACCGTGAACGCCGCGCTCTCCAGGTCGCGTTCGGTCAGGGTGCCGGCCTTGTAGTCGTCCCACAACAAGGACAGCAGCAGCGCCGCGATCACCGCATCGACATTGACGCAAAACACATAAGGCGTCGCACCGACATCGTAGAGCGCCTGCACGAACGCGCGATAGAAAGCATGAAACACGTTGTAGTCGCCGCGCGCGGCCATGAACTCGGCGATGAAGCGTTCGCGTGGATCGGTGTTCACCGGCTTGCCCTTGAACACCGGGTGGTGCACGCCCGGCAAGGCGCGGACCTCCTGCCCCAGGTCCTTGGCCGCGGCCTTGTCGGCCTTGTATGACTTGGCGAATTCCGTTGCCATGGCCTTCAGGTCCAGGCCATGGTTCGGGTC
>JBBKVW010000511.1:0-3946 GCA_037968655.1 Burkholderiaceae bacterium | reverse complement strand
ATGCCACGCCCTTTGAAGTCCGACATTGCCTGGAGCACGCCGCAGGCCATCGGCGTACACGGCTATGACCTGTGCAATGAGTTGATGGGCGAGATCAACTTCGGCGA
Source organism: Burkholderiaceae bacterium (assembly GCA_037968655.1). Taxonomy (GTDB): domain Bacteria; phylum Pseudomonadota; class Gammaproteobacteria; order Burkholderiales; family Burkholderiaceae_C; genus CAISIP01. The sequence continues at coordinate 3,839 of JBBKVW010000511.1, read as the reverse complement.
CATGGCCTACCTCGAGGTGACCGGGCAACTGCCCGACAGCCGCCAGTCCCGCATGTTCAACGCCCTAGTGGTGACGCTGGTCGAGCATGGCATCGTGCCATCCACGCTGGCCGCACGCATGACCTATGCCGGTGCGCCCGAGGCGATGCAGGGTGCTGTGGCGGCCGGCCTGCTGGGCTTGGGCAGCGTGTTCGTCGGCTCGACCGAAGATGCGGCGCGCATGCTGATGGCCGCATTGCCGCAGGACATGCCGGACAAGGCCCGGGCCGACCTGCCGGCGCTGGCCGCTGGCATAGTGGACCAGCATCGCAGCAGCAAGACCATCATTCCTGGCCTGGGCCACCCAATCCACAAGCCCGTCGACCCGCGCACGCTGCGCCTGTATGCCATTGCGCAGCAGACCGGCTTTCACGGTCCTTATGTGGCGCTGATCGAGCAGGTCGCGGCGATTGCCAGCGCGCGCACTGGCAAGAGCCTGCCGGTCAATGCCACCGGCGCCATTGGTGCGTTGTGCTGCGAGATGCAACTGCCCTGGAAGGTGGCACGTGGCCTGGGCGTGATGGCGCGCGCGGTTGGCCTGGTCGGCCATGTGCTGGAGGAATCGCGCCAGCCGATGGCGATGGAGTTGTGGCATCGCACCGAAGAAGAAGCCACCAGCCACAGCCGCGGCACGCTGCGCAACAAGGGGCAATAGCCATGCTGGCACCGCTGGAGGTGCTGCGCCTGTATCCGGCGCACGACGGTTCGCTGGCAGGGGCGCTGCGCAGCCGCGCGCAGGTGGCCGGCCAGCGCGAGGGCATCGCTTACCTGAAGCAGTCGATCAGCTATGCCGGGCTGGACGAGCTGGCTGCGCGCACCGCAGCAGTGTTGGCAGAGCAGGGCGTCAAGGCGGGTGACAGGGTGGGCGTGATGTCGCACAACCATCCGTCCAGCGTGCTGATCCTGTTCGCACTGGCGCAGTTGGGCGCCATCATGGTGCCGGTGAATCCGGACTACCGCGCGCAGGAGGCGGGCTACATCTTCGGCCATGCGCAGGTCTGCGGCGTGATTGCCGCTCCCGCCTGCCTGGCCACTGCGCGCGCCGCCTGCGCCGGCATGCGGGCCAGACCCTGGATGATGCTGTTGCAATCAGGCGAACAGGACAATGCGGGCGCCCCGTTGCCGGTCCTGGCTGAACTGGCAGCGCAATGGCAGGGCGCGCTGCCCGCTGCGCTCGGTACTGCCGAATCCACCTGCATCCTCATCTACACTTCGGGCACAACCGGTTTTCCGAAAGGCGTGATGCACAGCCAGCGCAGCCTGCTGATGGCCGGTGAAGGCTTTGTCGAACGCATGCATCTGCAAGCGGACGATCGGCTGCTGTGCGTGCTGCCGATGTTCCACATCAACGCGATCTGCTATTCGCTGTGTGGTGCGCTGGCAGCTGGCGCCACGCTGATACTGGAGCCGAAGTTTTCCGCCTCAGGCTTCTGGCGCACGGTCTTTGCCAGCGGCGCCACCGAGGTCAACACGATTGCGGCGGCCAGCACCATATTGATGCGCCGCCCGCGCAGCGAGTTTGTGCCCGGCCACCGCTTGCGCGCGATCTACGGTGCGCCGTTCGACGCCGAGACCTACCGCGTGTTCCAGCAGGAGTTTGGCGTGCCGACCCTGATCGAAGGCTATGGCATGTCGGAGATTCCCGGCGCGCTGAGCAACCCGTTCGACGGGCCGCACAAGATCGGCAGCATGGGCCGGCCGTGCCGCCATCCCGACCCGGACATCGCGTTCGCACAGCTGCGCGTGTGCGACGAGTCGGGCCATGACATGGCGCCGGGGCAGACGGGCGAACTGGTGGTGCGAACGCCGATCGAGATGCAGGGCTACTACCGGGACGCGGAGCAGACCAGCACAGCGTTTCGCGATGGCTGGTTTCTGACCGGCGATCTGGCCTATGTCGATGCGGACAACTATTTCTGGTTTGTCGCGCGCAAGAAGGACATCATCCGCCGGCGTGGCGAGAACATCGCGGGCGCGGAGCTCGATCGCGTCATCGGCAGCCATCCGGCGGTGCAGGAGGTGGCTGCCATTGCGGTGCCGTCGGATCTGGGTGAGGACGAGATACTGGTGGCCGTCGTGCTGCAGCCCGGCGTGGCGCTGGAGCCTCAGGCCATTGCAGCCTGGTGCCGCGAGCGACTCAGTGCAGTGAAGGTGCCGCGCTATGTGGTGTTCGTCGACGAACTGCCGCACACGCCGACACACCGGGTTGCCAAGTTCGTGTTGCGCAAGGACGCCGGGTTGTTAGGGCGGGCTTGCGATCTGCAATCGCAGTGCAAGTCAGGCGCGCCGCTCAGATAGTGGGAATTTCGTTCAGGCTACAGCTTTTTCCTTCTGCCAGTTGGCAAGGGTCGCGTGGGCCAATTTTTCTGCGTCCTGCATCTGCGCGTCGTGGTCATCCCGTTTGGCGGTGAGTTCAATCACATAGCCATTCGGGTCGCGAAAGTAGATCGAATCGATGAGGCCGTGGTCGGATATGCCGCGCGTCTCGATGCCGGCGGCCTTGCCTTTTTCAAACATCTTGAGCAAATCAGCGTGCCGCACTTCCAGCGCGATGTGCAGGTCGAAATCGTGCTGGTCCTTGAACTCGAAGGGCATGTCGGGTGCCTCGAAGAACGCCAGGCAGGAGCCGTCTTCCATCGCATAGAACGAGTGCAGGGTATCGGTGGCACGGCCGCTCTTGGTTTCACCGATGCGAAACGCATTGGCCAGCGGCAGGCCAAGAAAGTCTTCGTAGAACTGGCGCGTCTGTTCGGAGTCGCGGCAGCGGTAGGCGTTGTGGTGTAGTCCTTTGAGCATGGCTTGTTTCCTTCCTATTGCCTTACAGGGCCTTGAATGGCTGGTCCTTGACCGAGCCGGCAAAACCGTAGAAGACTTCATTGATCTTGTCCCAGCTCGGAAGCTTTTTCATGTTGCCGATCCAGCGCTGGACATTCGGATAGGGCGACATGTCGCAGCGGATGATCTCGCCCAGTGTCACCAGGCCGATGCCCATATAGTCGGCAATCGTGATCTGGTCGCCGCACACATACTGTTGTTTGGGGCCGATCCAGTGGTCGTTGAGTATGGACAGCCAGGCCTTGGAACGCTCCTGCGCCCAGGCTATGGTTGCGTCCTGCACCGCGTCGGTGGGACGTTTGTGGTGCGGGAATATCTGCGGGTACGCCAGGCCGTAACCGAAGTCGCGGTAGAAGTTGGTGTTGAACCAGTCCATCATCTCGTTGACCTTGGCGCGCTGCTGCAGGTCTTTCGGGTATTCGGGCAGGTCCATCTTGTCGGCCAGGTACTTCAGGATGGCCGAGCTTTCGGTAAGCCGGAAATCACCGTCTTCGAGCATGGGAACCAGGCGGTTCGGGTTCTTGCTGGCATAGGCTTCCTGATGGTGTTCGCCCACCATCAGGTCAACCAACTGCTCGTCCATCGGAATCTTCTTCTCGGCAATGAACAGTCGAACCGGCCGACTGGTCATCGATACCGGGTGCATATAAAGTTTCATGGTGTTCCTCGTGAAGGGCCCCGATGTTTGCCGAAATGATGGCCCCATCACTCGAACGCTATCGGGAACGAAGCATGGTAGACCTGATCGCGCGGCAATTCAAGGCAGCAGCGCCAGGCGGGTGCGACAGGCAGGCCTTACTCAGGGTTTGCTGATAGTCAAATTCTGTCCCGCCAAGTGCGCTTCAGCGGCATCTGCGCGCGCCGGCTGTGGCAAGATGCATGCCATGAGCCAAACCTATGGAATCGTCGCGCATGGTCGCCATGATCAACAGCCTTACCGCAAACCGGTACGTTACGTTGTGGTC
>JBBKVW010000510.1:0-4361 GCA_037968655.1 Burkholderiaceae bacterium | reverse complement strand
GCCGGTGACCGGGTCTTCGTTGACGCCCAGATGCGGCGCGAAGCCGCGTACCTGCAGTTGGACGGCATCGCCGTCGGCAGCCGGGTTCGATTGCAAGGCTGCCACACCAACCTTGTGGCCGGTTGCTGCAAGCGCGCCGAAGTCCGGCTTGATCCGCGCCACGCTGTCGCTGCCGTCGAGCAACAGGCCGAGCCAGGCCGTGCCGTTGTCCAACAACTGCGCGCCACGTATCTGCGCCGTCTGCAAACCCAGCGCAGCAGCAACCACGTCGCGCAGCGGCGCATCGACATCGCTGCGCTGCAAAAGCGGTGCGCCAAAGGCGAGCATCGCGCCGTCGCGCCGTATCCGCACCAGGCCGACGCCGCATTGCTGCACCACGCATTCGGCGTCCCTGGCCATGCCACCGGCGGCAAGCCAGGCATGGCAACTGCCCAGCGTCGGATGCCCGGCAAACTGCAGTTCGCCGCCGGGCGTGAAAATGCGCACCTGGTAGTCGGCGCCGGGCTGGGTCGGGTTCAGCAGGAAGGTAGTTTCCGACAGATTGGTCCAGCGCGCAAAGCCCTGCATCGCGGTGTCGTCCAGACCATCGGCCTGCAGCACCACGGCCACCGGATTGCCCAGATAGGGCGTGGCAGTGAATACATCGACCTGCTGGAACGGTCTTTGTTGCATGGCGGGTTTCCTTTATGCAGCGTATGTCAATTCAGGCCGTGACCGGCATCGATTCGCGCACCGCGGCGGCCAGCGCCGCAACACCGCGTTCGATATCGGGCACGCTGGGCGTCACGAAGGACAGGCGCAGGCTGCGCGGATCGGGATGGTCGGCGTAAAAGGCCAGGCCCGGCACGAAGGCCACGCCACGGTCGACCGCCTTTTGCAACAGTTGTACCGCGTCCATGCCCTTGGGCAGGCGCAGCCACAGGAACATGCCGCCGGCCGGTTTGTTCCAGACCACGCGTTGGTCCGGCTCCAGGTCGTCGCCCGATGGCATCTCGCGCGCCAGCGCGGCCAACATGGCGTCGCGCTGGGCCTTGTAGCGGGCCCGGATGGTCGGGATATGGCGATCGAGGAAGCCGTCCTTCATGACCTCGGCAATCATGCGCTGGTTGAAGCCCGGGCTGTGCAGGTCGGCCGCCTGCTTGGCCTGCAGCAGTTTGGGAAAAACCGCCCGGGGTGCAACCAGGAAACCCAGACGCAGGCCCGGCGCCAGCACCTTGGAAAACGAACCCAGGTAGATGCAGCCCTCTGGCCGGCGGGCACTCAGCGGCGGCGGTGGCGGCTGGTCGAACCACAGGTCGCCATAGGGGTTGTCCTCGATGATGGGCAGGCCGAGTTCGGCTGCTGCGTGCAACAGCGCCACGCGGCGCGCCTCGCTCATGGTGCGGCCGGTCGGGTTCTGGAAATTTGGCAGCACATACAGAAAACGCGGCGCGCTGCCGGCGCGGCAGGCGCGGCGCAGGTCGTCCACCAGCAGGCCTTCGTCGTCGCTGGCCACGCTGACCACGTCGGGCTCCATCGGCGTGAAGGCCTGCAGCGCGCCCAGGTAGGTCGGCGTCTCGACCAGCACCCGGCTGCCCGCATCGATCAGCACCTTGGCCACCAGGTCCAGCCCCTGCTGGGAGCCGGTGGTGATCAATACCTGGGCCGGGTCGACCTCCCATGGCAGCATGTCGGCCACCATCTGCACCAGCTTGCCATAGCCTTCGCTGGCTGCGTATTGCAGCGCGGCGTGGGCGTCGTCGCGCAGCACGGTGGCGCAGGCGCTGGCAAATTCGGCCACCGGAAATGTGCTGGCCGAGGGCAGGCCGCCGGCAAAGCTGATGATGCCGGGCTTCTCGGTGACCTTGAGGATCTCGCGGATCACCGACGGGTTCATGCGCGCGGCGCGGCGCGCCATGGTCCAGGGCGTTGCGCCTGGCGCGTCGTGGGTGTTCTTGCTCATGCTTTTTCTCCTCCTTGGGGGCCGTAGAAAACGACCCAGATTGCAAAATCAGGTGTGAAGTTCTCGAACCGGTGCGTCTGGCCGGCGGTAACGAAGAACGCTTCGCCCGGCGCGGCGGCATGGCGCTGGTCCGCGACCACGATCTCGCCCTTGCCGGCATGCACCATGTACAACTCGTCCTGGGTATGCGGCTGCTGGCGGTCGAGACCGTCCGGGTTCAACGCCGGCATGAACAGCTTGAGCTGCATGCTGCCATTGGCCAGCACCGTGACCGAGGGCGCGCCATCGGGGTAAAGCGCGGTCGGGGCGCCTGGCAGCAGGGTGCGGGCCTGGGCGACCGAAGTTTTCATGGGTTTCCTTTGTTTAGCGCGGCGCTGGCGTCGCCATGTGCGTTGGCTGCGTCAATTGCTTGGTGGTCGACATGAGCGCCATGAGCGCCATGTGCGGCACGCGCGCCGGCGCGCACTGTGCGAACCGGCATTTTCTTGCCGATGAATACCGTGGCGATCACTGCGACGGCAAATCCCACGGTCATGGCATCGAGCGATTCGCCCAGCAGCGGCACCGAGAACAGCATGCTCAGGAAAGGCTGCACCAGTTGCACCTGGCTGACCCGCACCATGCCGCCCAGCGCCAGTGCGCGGTACCAGGCGAAAAAGCCGATCCACATCGAAACCGTGGCGACATAGGCAAATCCCATCCAGGCGCTGGGCAGGGCCGGCGATTCGGGCCAATGCCACACGGTGATCGGCAGCGTGACCGGCAGGCTGATCACCAGCACCCAGCAGATCACGCGTTCTGCGCCCAGTTGGGGTGTCAGCTGCCCGCCGCCGACATAGCCGAAGGCGGCACTGAGCACGGCCAGCAACAGCAGCAGGTCGGCCCACTGGGCGGCGCCGACACCGCCTTGCGCGCGTAGCAGCACGAAGGCGCCCACCAGCGCCGAGCCGGCAATGGCACAGAGCCAGAATCCGACGCTGGGCCGCTGGCGCAGCCACAGGCTGGCCACCACGGCGGTGGCCAAAGGCAGGATGCCGATCACGACCGATGCGTGGACCGCTTCGACATGGCGCAGCGCCAGCGCCAGGAACAGCGGAAACCCGACCACCACGCCGCAGGCGGTGAAAGCCAGCGCCGGCCACTGGCGCCCGCGCGGGAGTGGCCCGCTGGTGGCCAGCAGGTAGGCGACCGACAGCAGGCCGGCCACGGCGGCGCGCCCGAAGGTCACGAACACAGGCGAGAGTTGTGGCGCGCTGGCGGTGCCGGTGGCCAGCTTGGTCATGGGCAAGGTGACTGCAAACAGCAGCACGCCCAGAAAGCCCAGCCACAGGCCGCGGGTTTCGTTCGTCATACCGTCAGCATCCATGCGGCGGTGGCCAGCAGCACCAGGGCCATGGCGCGGTTGAACCACAGCAGGCGATTGCCCTGCGCCAGCACCTGGCGCAGCATCGAGCCCATCAGCGCATAGCTGAAATTGCTTGTGAATGCGAAAAGCACCATCAGCACACAGATGATGGCCAGTCGTTCGCCCGGATTGGGAGCCGGCTGACCAGCGGCACTGACGACCCAGCCGGCGGTCAAGGTCAGCGCCAGCATCCAGGCCTTGATGTTGACGAACTGCAGGCCGACGCCACCCCAGAAGCCGATCGTCAGCCGCGCAGCGTCAACCCGCGCCAGTTGGGCGGCGCTGCTGAGCTTCCAGGCCAGCCAGACCAGATAGCCGATGCCGACCAGTTTCACGGCCCAGCGCAGCGCCGGCACGTTCATGACCAGGGCACCCAGGCCGAGCCCGCAAGCCAGCATCAGCAGCGTCCAGCCGGCCGGAACGGCGAGGCAAAAGCGCAGCGCCGGGCGCATGCCACCGTTGACCGCCAGCGCGGTCGCCAGCATGGTGTTGGGCCCGGGCGTGAAGCTCACGGCAGTACAAAAGGCCAGCAGGGCGGTGAATTCGGTCGCGTTCATGGTCGCAGTCCTGTGCCGGGAAAGTCCATTGCGTTGGGAGGATGGGGCTACTGTAGTCGCCAAAACCAGTACACAATAGGTACAGTTTTTCGGATCAGATATCAATCTGTACCGGTGCCTGCGACAGTACAGGCAGCCGCGCTTGGAAAGGACATGCCGGATGTTGATGAAGTCTGCCAGCCAGTCGCTGACCGAACAGCTGAGCGAGCGCTTCACCGAGCGCATCGCCACCCGCTTGCTGGCGCCTGGGGCGCGCCTGCCCTCGGTGCGCCAGTGCGCGCAGCAGCATGGCGTCAGTCCGGCCACGGTGGTGGCCGCATACGACCGGCTGTCGGCGCTGGGATTGGTCGAGGCGCGGCGCAATCGCGGGTTTTTCGTGCGCGACGCGGCCGCAGCGGGAACGCATGGTCTGGCGCCGGCGCAGCCGAACGCCACCGCCGCCAAGCCGGCGCCAGAC
>JBBKVW010000509.1:0-4960 GCA_037968655.1 Burkholderiaceae bacterium | reverse complement strand
GATGAGTTGCGCGAAAGCGAAGCACGCTTTCGCAGCCTGACGGAACTGGCATCCGACTGGTACTGGGAGCAGAACGACACCGGGGAGTTCACGCATGTGTCCGGCGCGCTCGAAAAACTTCTGGGAACCGGGGTCGCCTCGTTCATGGGCGCAGCAGGCGAAGGCGCGCCGACGGGCTGGATCCCAGCCGAGCGCGAAGCGCTTCAGGAAAAGATCGTTGCCCGGCAACCCTTCCGGGACTTTGCGTTCAGCCGCACCGATGCCAAAGGCTCACATCGGATGTTTCGTGTCAGCGGCGAGCCGATGTTCAACCCGTCGGGCCGCTTCATCGGTTACCGCGGAGTCGGCAGCGAAGTGGGCCCAATCGCCTAGAGCCGCGTCGCGACACACGGCCACGCCGATCTCGTGCGAGCGGTGGATCGATGTCACGGCGATGCCTGCTTGCTGGCACTGGCGTGCTCGACGAATTGGCCCCATTGGCCAAACCTCGGAACGAACATTGGCACACGCCGCCGATACGCGTGGCACTCTTCCCCGAATTCCTCGAGCACGCACTTTCCCGCACTGCGTGCCAGCAGCCAATAGACCAGCACCATCATGGGAAACAGCGCTACTGAGATCAGTGTGCTGGTCTCGCTCAATCACCAGTACACGCCGGCAAGCAAACCCACCAACAGTGCACTTGCGGCCAGTTTCGTGCGAACGTTCATTTCCTGTTCCGAGGACCCTGTTCGAGTCCGAGCGCGGACCTGAAGCGGCCCCATCCCTGATGCCGTTATACGCCCCGCTTGATTCGACGCATCGATGCAAGGCGTTGAATGGCGCTCATCGGGGCAGCGCAATCAGCGCCTCCAGCCCGCCCTCGGGGGCGTTGCGCAGCGACACGTCGCCGCCAGCGGCACGAGCGATGTTGCGCGCGATGCTCAGGCCCAGACCGGTGCCGCCGGTGTCGCGGCTGCGCGAACCTTCGAGCCGAAAGTACGGGTCGAATACGCGCTCCAGCATGGCCTCAGGGATGCCGGGGCCATCGTCACGGATGTGGATCGTCAGCTTCTTCGGACTGTCGTCGACCTCGACCCGGGCCCGACGGCCGTAGAGCACGGCGTTGTCGATCAAGTTGCCCACGCAGCGTCTGAGCCGCGCCGGGTCGCCGATGAGCGGCGCGCCAGCGTGACCCGTAATCTCCATGGGCCGGCCCATGTCCGCGTAGTCCGCCTGCACGCTTTCCAGCAGGGCCATCATGTCCACCGGCACCGATTCGGCCGGGCCATCCAGGCCACGCAGCGCAGCCAACGCGTCCGTGACCATGGCTTCCATCTCGGTCAGGTCCTTCTCGAATCGTTGACGGGTATCGTCGTCCTCCAGCAGCTCGGCGCGCAGGCGCAGCCGGGTCAGCGGCGTCTTCAGGTCGTGCGACATCGCCGCAAGTACCTGGGTTCGGTCCTCAATGTAGCGCACCAGGCGGGACTGCATCGTGTTGAAGGCCTGTGCCGCCTGCCGCACCTCGGTGGGGCCGTCGTCAGGCAAAGGCGGCCGCTGGATGTTCTTGCCCAGCGCCTCGGCCGCTTCGGCCAGCGTCTGAAGCGGGCGGCTCAGCCAGCGCACCGCCACGGAAGACAAGACCAGCACCAACGCCAGCAGCGCGCCCAGCGTCAGCAGCAGACGTGCGGGCAGGCCGGCCAATTCGCGCGGCAGCTGGGTGTCGAAGGTGACCCACGCGCCATCGCGCAATTGCACCTGCGTGACCAGCGCGATGGCGCCGGGCGCGAACATGCGACCCGGCTCACCAGAGCCTTGGCGTCCCATCATGCCTTCGTGGTGACGATCCCAAGGCGCTGCGGAAGGCGAGTCGGCAATCGCCTCGTTTCGCGCCGCCACACGCAGCGCGTGGCCGTCGTCCAGCGAGGCGCGCAGCATCGCAGTGAACATGGCCACATGCATGCCAGCCGCTGGCCTTTCGACGTCAGACAACGGTGGACGATCCAGCGTCACCACCTGGGGCGGCACACTCAAGATCTCCACGATCCGTCCGCGTTCGGAACTGTCCAGCGAGTCGAGCAGGCGCACGATGTCCGCCACGCGCTGCGCCGGCTGCTGGCCTGCAGCCTGAAGCAGCACACGGTCGCGCTCGGCCCAATTGATCCAGGCACTCAGCGCCTGCGCCAGCACCAGCCCGACGATCAGCACGCCGACCAGCCGACCGAACAGAGAGCGAGGCCAGAGCCGGCGCATCAATCCGGTCCAGTCACTGGCACTGCCAGCACGTAGCCCTCACCGCGCACGGTCTTGATCAGCTGCGGATCTTTCGGGTCGTCGCCCAGACGATGGCGCAGGCGACTGACCTGCACGTCGATGCTGCGGTCCAGCGGGTCGGCCTCGCGGCCCTGCGTCAGGTCGACCAGTTGATCGCGGTTCAGCACGCGATTCGGATGGGCCAGGAAGATGCGCAGCAGCCGGAACTCCGCACCACCAAGCGACATCACCACCCCGGCGGGCGAGACCAGATGCCGCTGCACCGTGTCCAGTCGCCAGCCGGCAAAGGTCAACGCCTTGCTGTCGTCGGGCCGCAGGTTGGGTGGCAGGCTGCGCGCGCGCTTGAGGATCACCTTGATGCGGGCCAGCAGCTCGCGCGCGCTGAAGGGTTTGGGCAAATAGTCGTCGGCACCCATCTCCAGCCCGACGATGCGGTCGGTCTCGTCGCCCCGCGCCGTCAGCATGATCACCGGCAGATCGGACTTCGCCCGCAGGTTGCGGCACAGTGTCAAGCCATCGTCGCCAGGCAACATCAGATCGAGCACCAACAGGTCGACGTGACCCGCGTCCAGCGCTCGCCACATTGCCTTGCCGTCGCCCACGGCCGTGGCCCTCAGGCCATTGCGCGTCAGGTAGGTGGCGAGCAGAGAGCGGATCTCGGGATCGTCGTCGACGATCAGGATGTGGTCTGCGGTGTCCATCGAAGGCATTGAATTGCGTTTGAAGAAGCGGCGCCGGACTTCAGAGTAACGCACTGTGTCACCGCCCCCGGGTGACGCCGGGCGCTACAAAAATGGCCTCGCTTGACATCTTGGGCTTACGTTGGCGCGCTGCAATGGATTCAGCCCGGAACGACGGGTGTCAACAGCAAAGGAATAGATCATGAAGCGCATTCACAAAATCCTCGCCGGAACGGCCGGTGCATTGAGCCTGGTGGTGATGACGGCCTTTGCGGCCGCACCGGACGGCGCCGCAGGCCCCAACTCCGGCATGGGCCCCAACTCCGGCATGGGCGGCATGGGCGGCATGAGCGGCATGAGCGGCATGGGCGGCATGAGCGGCATGGGCATGATGCAAGGCGGAATGCAAGGCGGCGGGACGGTCGCGATGTCCGCGCAGTCCTTGACCCAGCTGAAGACCCAACTGGCCATCACGGCGCAACAGGAGAACGCTTGGAACGTGTTTGCTGCCAAGGCCGCGGAGCAGTCCGCTCTGACGCAGGCGACCTACGCGCAGCACCATCAGGCAACCGATGCCAACACGGCGGCGCCAGACCGCATGGCCCAACACCTCGGCTCGATGACGCAGCATCTGGCTGGCATGCAGGCCGTCAATGCGGCGCTGAGGGACCTGTATGCAGTGCTGACGCCAGAGCAGCGCACCATCGCCGATCAGCGATTCGGTCATGGGGGCCAGCGCGGCTTCGCTCACGGCATGCACGGCTGAAGGCCAGCATCCCCGACGGCGGCAGACTCAAGGCCGCTTTCGATGAGCCCCGGCCGGCCATCCTCAGGGTGGCCGGCTCTGTGCTGAACGCGAAATGCTTGCGTTGACGCGCCGCACTTTTTCGAGCCTGCGCCATGTCAGAGAGACGCACGTTCAGAAGTACCACTGCAGCTGTGTGTAGGCGGCGTTCCGGTAACGCGCAAACTCACTACGAGGGGAGCCACCGAACAACTGCAAGCCAAACGACCAGTCGAGGTCGGCCCGCATTGAGCGTGTGATGGCCGGCGCGAAGTACCGGCTTCGGTCCACAAGATTGATGACCAGTTCGGTATTCCATTTCACAAGCGGCGTGAGTTGATAGCTGGCGTAGGCGCCGATGTAGTGACGTGCCAGCGTCTGCCGCCTCCCGCTCCCCAGTGCGGTGAGGTCGTAGGCCTCGGCATCGGCCGCACCGCTGCCATCCCAATAGAGCTCCGCGCTCAAGGTCAACGTGTTGGCGAAGGCATAGTCCACGCCGAGCATGGCCCGGCCGAAGTGCGCGCCTTCCAGCGAGCGCACCCGGGTCCATTCGCCGCGCACGGCAGCCTGTCTGATCTGCCCGGCAAGGTCTATCCCGATCACGTCGTCGCCGCGGAATCGTCCGGCGACCACCGAGTAGTCGACGCCAGCGGCGTTGGCGTGCCACAGCAGCGCACGGCTGGAATCTCTCGCGATGTGGCCCGGCGCGAAGACCGCGGCCGCCCTCGACAGCGGGCCGAACTTGCGTTCCACCAGTACCGCATCGACACCGATCCGTTCGCTGCGGTCCAGCGCTGTCGGCATGATCGGGTTGAGCAGATCAAGCGGACTCCAGAAGCGCCCGGTGCCCCAGGCAATGCGCTGGCGACCGATGCGAATGTCGGTTTCGCCGACGGCGACGTTGATCGACCCGCGGTACAGCCGGTGGCTGCCATACAGCGCGGGCCGGTCGACATAGTTGGCCTCGACCAACCAGTACTGCGGCGACGGCTGTTTCTTCTGCTGTTGGAACTGGTCTGTCTTCAGGAAGCTGCCGATGACGACCTCGTTGTCGTACTGCAGTTCGAACGACAGTACCGGCGAGACCTTGCCCTTAAACTCCAGGCGCAGGTGGTTGAGGTCGAGCACGTAGCGCTCGTGGTCCCAAGTCTCGGAGCGCAGCAGCAGGTTCTTGTAATAGCCCGACACGCGCAGCTCGGGAGTGTCTTGCGCCGAGACCGGTGCAGCATGGCATGCCCATGCC
>JBBKVW010000508.1:0-12048 GCA_037968655.1 Burkholderiaceae bacterium | reverse complement strand
TGCCGGCATCGCACAACCAGTGCTGATCGGCCCGCTGGCGCAGATGACTGCGGCGGCACAGGCGGCCGGCGTTGCGCTGGATCGTTTCGAGCTGGTCGATACCGGCCCCGAGGCGCCGGCAGCTGCGGCCCGCGCCTGCCAGATGGCGCGCGCCGGCGAACTGCAGGCCCTGATGAAGGGCTCGCTGCATACCGACGAGCTGATGTCGGCCGTCGTCAACCGCGACACCGGCCTGCGCACCAAGCGTCGCATCAGCCATGCGTTCCTGTTCGACCTGCCGCGCTATCCCAAATTGCTGGCGCTGGCCGATTGCGTCGTCAACATCGCACCCGACCTGAAAACCAAGCGCGACATCCTGGGCAATGCGGTCGAGCTGCTGCAGACCCTGGGTGTGGCTGCGCCCAAGGTGGGTATCGTCACGGCAGTGGAAACCGTCAACCCGGCGATTGCAGCCACCTTGGACGCGCAGGCACTAGTGGAACTGGCAGCACAGGGAACCTGGCCAGGCGCCGTTGTCGAAGGCCCGTTCGGCTTTGACAACGCCATCTCGGCCGAAGCGGCCCGCACCAAGAAGATCGCCGGCCAGGTGCCGGGCGACGCCGACCTGCTCATCATGCCCGACCTCAATGCCGGCAACATGCTCTACAAGAGCTTCAACTACATCGGCGGCGGCGACTGCGCCGGCCTGGTACTGGGTGCCACGGTGCCGATCGTGCTGACATCGCGCGCCGACTCGCTGCAGTCGCGGGTGGCGTCGGTGGCGTTGGCAGTGCTCTCCAGCGCCACGCGGCCAGATAGGCCAGATAGGCCAGAGTAGCGCAGGGAACCGGGTGACCCGCAACACGGGTTTACCCGCTACCGCTCGCAAAATTTCGTGATCTGCCGCTGCCGCAGCCTGCATTTCGAACGATGCCGCAGATCTGCAGCGCCTGCAGGTTGACGCTCATCAGGTGGCCGTTGGCATGCGTGATGATGATCGCGCGCTCGGTGTTGGCGCCTTGCAGGTGCTCCACCGTCATGCGCTCGCCGCCGAAATAGATCGGATCGAAACCCCAGGCGACCAGCGGCTTGTCCATCGCCACGCCGTCGGCCAGCATCGCTGTGGCGACCTCGGCCAGACGCTGCACCACCGCGTCCATGCTGCGCAAACCCGGCCAGATCGTGCCCTGCGGGTCGCGCCGGTCGAACCAGCCCAGGTAGGGCATGTCCCACGTGCTGCCTTCCTTGAGGTGGCAATGGCCCTCGACCAGACCGGGCATCAACACCTTGTCGGCAAAGCGCGTGTCCAGCGTGTGGTCCTTGCCCCAGGCGCTGGCCTGCTCCAGCGTACCCACGGCCAGCACGCGGCCGTCGCGCACCGCGACATGGGTTGCATCTGGCTGCATCGGGTTCATCGTGATGATGCGGCGGGCCTGGTAGATGGTGGTTTTCATGCTGCCTCGTGGATTTGGATTCAGATTGGCTTGCAGCGCGAGCCGCATGCAAGGCAATGGCACCACAGCTTAACGCGCCCACTGCCGCGGCATAGTGCCAGAGCCGACATGCAGACCGTGCCAGGCGAGCGTGATCGGTTGCAGCGCGATCGTGCTGCAGGCCTCAATCCGCCCAGCCGATTTGATGTTGCAGTACGAACGGCGCCAGCATTTCGCGCGCCTGTTGTTCAATGGCTTGGCGTTCGGCTGGAGTCAGCGCGTTTGCGTTTGCCGTCGCGTTGACGTTGGCGGCAGACAGCGTCACGGTCGCCAGCGTACCGTGACTGCCATGCGCCCCTACCGCCACCTGCACCCGCACGCCCAGCGCCTCCAGCGGCTGCAACGTGGCGCTGAAAACCCGCTGCGCCGCGTCCCAGCGTAGCTGGGGCTTGAACACCTTGCCGACGCCGGTCAACGGTATCGCGTCAATCAAGATCACAGCCACCGGAACCGCGGCGCGCTCAGGCGTATGCGCGCGTACATGGGCCAGCAGTTCGTCGGCCGTTGCCGTGGCATCGGGCTTGCGCTGCACATAGGCCAGTGGCAACTCCCCGGCGTAGGCGTCCGGCTGCCCCACCACGGCGGCCAGCGCCACGGCGGGATGCTGGTACAGCAGTTCCTCCACGGGCAGCGGGTCGATGTTGTGTCCACCGCGAATGATCAGGTCCTTGGCGCGGCCGGTGATCCACAAATAGCCCTCGGCATCGAGCCGCCCCAGGTCACCCGAATTGACCCAGTCCGGCTCGACGAAGGCGCCCTGGTTGTGCACGTCGTTCAGGTAGCCGCTGAACACGCCCGGCCCGCTCATGGCGACGACACCGATTTCGTCGACCACGCAGTCGCCCTGGCATTGGCCGTCGGCGTCCAGCTTGACGATGCGCACCCGGCTGTAGGGCACCGGATGCCCGACCGAGCCCAGGCGCAGCGGCCTGTCCTTGTATGAGATGGTGTGCACGCTGGATGTCTCGGTCATGCCGTAGACCTCCAGCACCGGTGCGTTGAAACGCTGCTGCAGAGCCTTGCCCACCGCCACCGGAATGCCCGAGCCTCCGCCGCTGAGCGCGCGCAAACTGGAAGTGTCGGCGTCACCCACCGGCACCCCGGCCGCGCCGGCCAGCACCGTGGGCACAGCGCCAAACACGACCGGCTTGAAGCGTTCGACCAGCTTCCACACATTGCGCAGCGCCGCCGGATGGCGCCAGCCCGCTGCCGAGAGCACCACCAGCGAACCGCCCGAGGCCAGCGTCGGCAATGCCTGCGTCAGGGCGCCGCCGACGTGGTACAGCGGCAGGCCGAACAGCACCGTACTGCCCGGGGGCGTGCCCAGCATGGTGTTCATGACCCAGGCCTGGTAGACCTGGTTGCGGTGCGAATGGCGCACCAGCTTGGGGGTTCCGGTGGTGCCGCCGGTATGGAAATAGGCGGCGGTGTCGCCCGGCTGGATGCTGCGCCCGCTGGCGAGCTGGTCGGCGGTGCAGGGTTCGATCAGCGCATCAAAATCGAAGATGCCCTGCGCAGCGTCGTCGACGCCGGCATCGCCACCCACGCGCAGGACCGCGCGCAGTGACGGCACCTGTTTGCGCAAGCGTTCCACCTTGTCCCAGATGTCGCTGCCCGGCGTCGGGCCCAGCGCCAACAGCACCTTGGTATTGGCGGCGCGCAGTATCTCGGCCAATTGGTGCACCTCGAGCAGGGCATTGACCGGGTTGGCGATGCCGGCCGCCTGCGCGCCGAACAGCGCGTAGAAACTTTGCGGCAGCAGGGGCAGCAGCAGGCTGACCACGTCTCCCGACCCGACGCCCAGCGACCCGAACAGATTGGCCGCCTGCGTCACCCGCGCCATGAACTGCGCGTGGCTGAGCACCAGCACGGGCTCGGCCGGATCGGCCGTCGGCAGGAACTGGATCGCCGCCGCTTCTGGATTGAATGCAGCGCCGATGCGCAGCGCATCGAAGGTGCTGGCCGCGTCGATGCGCTGCTCCCAGGGCGTGGCTTCGAGCGCGCGCACATCGGCGTCGCTGGCCAGCACGGGGCGCGTTGCGCCAAGTACGCGGTCGATCAGGATGGCACGTGTCATGGTCGATTCCTCATGCGCGAGTATGGTCGACCATTATTGGCTGACATTTGGCTGCGATCGAAGCACGCTTGAGGCCTTGCGTGTTCGCCCGCGCACGCAATTCGATGCAAGGCGCGGTCGGCAGAATCACGGCTTGACGAGCATCGCTCGTTCGCCGTTCGTTTTGTTCGCTATTCGCATTGCCGGCACTGGCATTCGCGCTGCTGCTCGAAGCGGGCGGTGCGTTGCACGTTCAGCACATCCGAGCTCTCAGGCAGGCGTTTTCAGGAAGTCGCCAATGGCGCGCAGCACCTGCTCGGGCGCCTCCAGCTGCGGCAGATGACCCACGCCGGCAAGCGTCTGCAGCAATGCATGCGCAATGCGGCCGTGCAGTTGCCGGCCACGCTCCAGCGGAATCCAGGGATCGTCTTCGCCCCAGATGATCTTCACCGGGCAACGGATTGCGCCGTACATGGGTTCCACTTCGGCGGTGAAACGCTCGTCAGCCTGCGCAAACTGCCGGTAGAAGCTGACACTGCCGGCCTGCGTCAGCCAGGGCGCCACGAGTGCATCCAGGTCACCGGCATCCAGATCTTTCACGAGTGCGCCCTGGACATAGGCACGCACGATGGCGGCGTGTATGTGCGGCGGCAGTCCCATGAACGCGTCGACATGCCGGCCCACATGCGCGAAGAATTCCGATCCCCAGGGTCGCATCGCGACGACGTTCATCAGTATCAGCGCGCTGTATTCGCAGCCGTGCAGCAAGTGGGCACGCAGCGTGGTCGCGCCGCCAAAATCGTGTGCGACAACGGCAGGTCGATCGAGCCCCCATTGGGCGAGCATCTCGCCAAACACCTGGCCCTGCACATCGAGTCCGGTGCGCTGATCGGCCTGCATGCCGGAGCGGCCATAGCCGGGCATGTCGTACCAATGGACCCGATACGATTGCGCCAACGCCGGAATGATGCGGTGCCACGCATAGGAAGACCAGGGCCAGCCATGTGCCAGCACGAGATCTCGGCCTTCCCCGGCCCTGCCGGCAGCGACCGTGCCGGCGCATGTACGCACCGTATCGTGAAGACGCCACTTCACTCGCGTTGCCATGGTTTTTGGTGCGACTTGCTGTCGCACGTCGATTTGAGCAAGGAATTTGCGCGCATGTCGCCGCCTCAGGCGTGCGTCTCTCGACGCCCCAATCCTTCGGCGATGAATGTTAGAACCAGTGAGTTGAGGGAAACACCCTCCGCCTTTGCGCGAGTCGCCAACTGCGCATGAACGGTCTTCGGCACGCGCGCGACAAATTTCCCTGATGCGACGCTTCCGCCATTGGGCGCGGGAACGGTGAGATCCTTCGCCTTGAGCGCTGCAATGGTGGATTTCAGCGCGTCCCTGCCATTCAGGATGGCCTCCTCAACGGTATCGCCGTCGGACAGGCAATCCGAGAAATCGGGATATGAAATCAGAAAACCACCACCCTCCTCGACCGAAAGCGGACGAATTTCAAATGGATACTCAATGCGTTTGCCCATGACTCATGCTCCTTTGATCAGCTCCAGGAAATGCTTTATGTAAATCGGCTTGATTGGTCGGCGCGCTGGTACCGGCAGTGTCTTGCCGTCGGCGCGTACAAAGACGCAGTGGCTCGACTTTTCATGCCGCCAGTCAATGCCGTGCTGGCGCGCAACGGTTTGAAGCTGGGCGAGCTGCCAATCCCGCGGATTGATAGCCATCGCCTTGAGCAGCTTGGCCGCTGTGTTCATTGTTGGATGATACTGCGGGTAACATCAAACAACAAGTGGCCGGGTCTGGTTTCTGAGCCCGCGATCACGCTCGACGCATTGCCGACCCCGACGCGCCGGCCGACAAAACCATCCAATTTGCGTGACCGGTTGCGCCGACCGATCCCGACTTACGCTGGCCGCTACTTCGCCGGGCGATGCAGCGCGCAGATTTTGTTGCCATCGGGATCGCGCAGATACGCCAGATATATCTTGCCCGACCCGGCTTCACGAAAGCCGGGGGGCTCTTCGCAGGTCGTGCCGCCATTCGCGAGGCCGGCCGCATGGAAGGCGGCACCTTGTTCGGGCGACTGCATGGTGAACCCGATGGTGCTGCCATTGCCGTGCGTTGCTGGTTGGCCGTCGATGGGTATGGTGATTCCGAACGTCCCGGTCGGGCCACGATAGAAATAGCGGCTCTTGTTGGCGACCCCCGGGGCTATGCCCAGGGTACCGAGCAGCGCGTCGTAGAACTTCCTCGAAACCTCGAGGTCATTGACCCCGAGCATCACATGACTGAACATGAATTTTTCCTTTTGAAGCCCGGCATCGGGCCATGGTGGGCTGGCAATGGTAGTCGACGGCAGGACAGGATGACGGCCGATCAGCTGCGTTGAAGGGCACGGCAGTATTGGGCAATCCCATGTCACTATTGGGCAATGGTCGCAGGGTCCGCGACCGTAGAGTAGAAGTGGCGTCACAGCTCCTGTCGCAGCCCTTATTTCCGGAACACACCAGCCATGTCCACAGCATCCACCCACACCGCCGTTGCCATCATCGGTGGCGGCATCGTCGGCGTCTCCACCGCCTACCATCTTGCGCGCAAGGGCCAGACCAGCGTGACGGTGCTCGAGCGCGCCGAACTCACCTCGGGTTCGACCTGGCACGCCGCCGGCAACCTGCCGCACTTCCATGGCAGCTACAACATGATCCGGCTGCAGCAATACGGCAAGGCGCTGTACAAGCAGCTGGAAAAAGACACTGGCCAGTCGGTCGGGCTGCACTGGACCGGCGCCTTGCGGCTGGCGCACACCGATCAGCGCGTCGACGAGTTCGAGCGCGTCGCAGCGATGGGCCGCTCGCTCGGCCTGGACATGCAGATGATCGACGCAGCCCGGGCCAAGGAACTGCATCCTTTCCTGGATACCGACGGCCTGCGCGGCCTGTTGTGGGACCCGGTGGACGGCCATGTGGATCCCACCATCCTGACCCATGCGCTGGCGGGCGAGGCACGCAAGCGCGGCGTCGTCTTCAAACGCAACAGCCCGGTGCTGGGCATCACGCGCGGGCAATCCGGCCAGTGGCTTTTGGAGACGACCGCCGGTGTGATCGAGGCCGAACAACTGGTCATCGCGGCGGGCTTTCGCAGCCCCGAGGTGGCAGCCATGCTCGGCCTGAAGATTCCGTTGGCCAACATGGAGCACCAGTACCTGGTGACCGACGCGATACCCGAACTGGTGGCCCATGGCCGCGAGGTGCCGATGGTGCGCGACCCGGACGATTCGTACTATCTGCGCCAGGAACGCCAGGGCTTCATCCTGGGCCCGTACGAACATTGCGGCAAGCCCTGGGCGGTCGACGGCGTACCGCCCACATTCGGGCAGGAACTGCTGGCACCCGATCTGGACCGGATCGAGGACATCGTTGCGCAGGCGATGGAGCGCACGCCCATCTTGCTTCCGGCCGGCATCAAGACCATCGTCAACGGGCCGATCACCTACACGCCGGACGGCTCGCCGCTGATTGGGCCGGTGGCCGGTGTCGACGGCCTGTTCCTGAACACCGGCTCGGGTTTTGGCATCGTGCAGGGCGGCGGCAGCGGCAAGCTGTGTGCCGAGTGGCTGCTGCACGACGAGACCGAATGGGACATGTGGGAACTCGACCCGCGCCGCTTCGGCAGCCATTATTCGAAGGAGCAGACGATCGAGAAATGCGTCGAGCTCTACAACCATGAGTACGACGCCGGCACCCCGTACGAATACGAGATGCGGCCGGCCGCGCGCGGCATCAAGACCACCCAGTCGACCAACCGGCATGAAGCGGCGCGCGCGGTGTTCTTCGCGCGCTACGGCTGGGAGCGTGCCGCCTGGTACGCACCCGAAGGCAGCGAACGGGTCGAACAGCACAGCTTTCGCCACGGCAACTGGTTCGAGCCGGTGCGCGCCGAATGCGCCGCAGCGCGCGATGCGGTGGCGCTGCTGGACCTGACACCGTTCTCCAAGTGGGACGTGCGTGGCCCCGGTGCACGCGCCCATCTGGACACCGTTGGTGCCAACCCCGCGCCGGCCAAGGTCGGCGCTGTGGCGCTGACGCATGCGCTGAACCACGACGGCGGCGTGCGCAGTGAGTTCACTGTCACCTGCCTGGCCGACGACCATTTCTATGTGGTCAGCGCAGCGGCGGCCGAAGACCATGACAGCGACGTGTTGCGCGAGGGCCTGCCCACCGACGGCTCGGTGCAGGTGCAGCGCTGCACCGATCAATGGGGTTGCCTGCTGCTGACCGGCCCGCACGCGCGCACGGTGCTGGCCAGTCTGACCGATTCCCCGTTGGAGAACGCGTCCTTCCGCTGGTTGACCGGGCAGACCATCACGGTGGCCGGTATTGAACTGCGCGCGCTGCGCGTGAGTTTCGTCGGCGAACTGGGCTGGGAACTGCACCATCCGATCGCGCAGCAGGGCGCCCTGTGGGACGCGCTGATGCAGGCCGGCGCCGCGCAGGGCATTCGCCCGATCGGACTGCGCGCGATGGACTGCCTGCGCATCGAGAAGTTCTATCGCAACTGGCGCAGCGATCTCAACACCGAATTCAGCCTGCTCGAGGCCGGCATGGAGCGCTTCTGCAAACTTGACGACGACCGTGTATTTCGCGGCAAGCAGGCGCTGTTTGCCGAATCCAGGGCCGCCCCAAAGCAGGCGCTGGTACTGCTGGAGGTCGACACACAGGACGCGCATTGCCTGGGCTCCGAGCCGGTGCTGGCGGACGGCACGATCATCGGCATCACCACCAGCGGCGCGTTCGGCATGCGGGTGCAGCGTAGCCTGGCGGTGGCCTATGTGGCGGCCGAGTACGCGGTGCAAGGGCGCCAGCTGCAGGTTGACCTGCTCGGCCAGCGGCGGTCGGCCACCGTGCACCGCGAGCCGCTGTACGACGCCGCCAACGCGCGCTTGCGCGCCTGATGCGCGCGGGCAGGGAAGCCTGCGCTTCGCGTTGCCATTCGCGCCGTCCCGCGCGCCGGCGAAACGCCCGGGCACGGCGGACGCAACCGCGCGGATCCGACTGGCTGCGCGTGCGCCTGGCTGATGCCAAAGGCACTTCCAATTGTTCTATTGACAAAACAATTGCCCGATCGCACGATGGACAGCCAATCCCTTGCTACTGTTCCCCGGTCACGCAGAGCCTGGCCATGGCACTGGCAGATCAGCGTTCTCGAGGAATCGGTTCCGTCGGATTGATCGGAGGAGGGATCCGTTGCAGCAACGCGCCGGCAACGCACTGTCCGTTCATTGTCGTGATACCGCAAACGCGAAAAAGGAGCTAGATCCGTATGTTCAATTTCGATCGTCATCCAATGCGCTGCTCCATCCCGGTGCACAAGGCCTGCGGCGCCATCGTGCTGGTGTCGGCGCTGTTTTCCGGTTCGGCCCAGGCGGCAGTGCCGGCCTGCAATGCCACGTTGCTGCCGACCTTGTCGGTACCCGTCGAGACCGTACTTTCCAATGCCGTGCTCAAGACCACGGCAGGGGTCGAGTATTGCGAGGTCAGTGGTGTGATTGGCCCGGCACCAAGCCAGATCGGGTTTGCCGTCGGTTTGCCCACGACGAACTGGAATGGTCGTTTCCTGATGAGTGGCGACGGCGGATTCGACGGTTCCATTGGTCTGCCAGCAGGCCGCATTGCACAGGGTTACGCGGCGGCCAACAGCGACTCCGGCCACAAGACGCCACCGGCCAATGATGCAAGCTGGGCCTATAACAACCGGGTCGCCGAGATCGACTACGGCTACCGTGCCGCCGAGATGACGACACGCATCGCAAAAGGCATCATCCAGTCGTTTTATCGCCAACGTATCGACTATTCGTATTTCGAAGGTTGTTCCACCGGTGGCCGTCAGGCACTGATGGCCGCGCAGCGTGATCCCGAGGCGTTCGATGGCATCGTGGGCGGCGCGCCGGCGTTCGACCTGACCGGTCTGGCGGTGGAGCAGAACTGGAGTCTGCGCCAGTTTCTGCCGAACCAGGGCAGCCCGGGGCCCGGCACGATCACGCCCGCGCAGGCGCGGGCCTTGAATGCTGCGGTACTGAACAAATGCGACGCGCTCGATGGTGTCAAGGATGGACTGATCTCGAATCCACTTGCATGCACGTTCAAGGCCGCCGAGCAATCGTGTTCGGCCGGCGCTGACCCGGCGACCTGCCTCTCCAATGCCCAGGTCCAGGCGGTGCAAAACGCCTATGACGGGCCGCGCACGTCCTGGGGTAGTCCGTTGTATCCCGGCAAACCGCTCGGCTCTGAGGCAGGTTGGCCGTTATGGCTGTTGCCGCCGCTCAATTTCCAGGGCGGGTTCACCTTCAGTTTCATGAACTATCTTTTCTTCGCCAATGATCCGGGCCCGGCGCCGGGCTACAACTGGTTCGATTTCAATTTCGATACCGATCCGCAACAGGCCTATGTGATGGCGCCCATTCTCAATTCAGACAATCCGGATCTGTCGGCGTTCCGCAAGCATGGCGGCAAGTTCATCCTGTACCACGGCTGGGGCGACGGATTGATCACGGCACGTCGCACGGTTGAATACTACGAGGCGGTGCTGGACCACGACCATTCGCGGCCGAAGACCGAAAAAACGATACGCCTGTTTCTGGTCCCCGGAATGGACCATTGCGGCGGCGGCGGACTGCAGACCTGGGACCGCTTGGCACCATTGGTGCAATGGGTCGAGAACGGCGCCGCGCCCGACCATATCCTCGCCTCCCAGAGCTTGCCGGGCAACACCGTTCGAACCCGGCCGCTGTGCCCGTATCCGCAGGAGGCCCGGTGGAACGGAACCGGCAGCACGGACGTGGCCGCCAATTTTGAATGCGCGATGCCGAAGAAGGATAAAAAGGACAAGAAGGACAAGGAGCACGACGTCGATTGATTCAGAGAGCGGTCGGCCATGCTCCGCCTGCTGCCCTAGGCATGCGGCGCGTGCGCCGCGCCGGTGCAGCTGGCAGGCCTTGCCAAAAAACGCCATCGTCCCGAAGATGGGGGCGTGCAAGCCCCCCCACATACGCCGCACGCGACCCAGCTACCCGGCCCGATCGGGTTCCTGCTGATTCCGCAGTTTGCGGTGATGGCGCTGGCGTCGGCAATCGAGCCGCTGCGCATTGCCAACCGCTACCTCAAGACACCCTACAGCTGGATGCTGCTGTCGCTCGACGGCGCCGCGGTGGCCGACGGCAACGGCATCGCGATTCAGCCCCATTGCAGCATCGCCGATGCGCCCAGGCTGGGCACCGTCATCATCTGCGCCGACATCCAGCCCGACCGGTATTACTCGCGTGCGCTGCGTTCCTGGTTGCAGGGCCTGAACGCCGCCGGTACCGCGCTCGGCGCGCTCGATACCGGCTGTTTCCTGCTGGCCCGGGCCGGCATGCTGGACGGGCGCCGCGTGACCATGCACTGGGAGGTGGTCGAGGCCTTTCGCGAGCGCTTTCCCAAGACCGTGGTGGCGCAGACCCTGTACGAGATCGGCGCCAATCGGCTGACCTGCGCCGGCGGCACCGCTGCCATCGACATGATGCTGGGTGCGATTACCAACGACCATGGCGCAGAGCTGGCGAACCGCGTTGCCGAACATTGCCTGCACGAGCGCATCCGGCCCGGTGACGCGGCGCAGCGCATGGCGCTGACCACGCGCAGCCGGATCCACCACCCGGCACTGGCGCGTGCGATGGCCTTGCTGGAGCAGACGCCCGAGCGGGTAATCGGCGTACCCGAACTGGCCACGCATGTGGCCTTGTCGAGCCGCCAGTTGCTGCGCCTGTTTGCGCAGTTCGTCGGCGAGGGGCCGGCCCACTACCACCGCCGGCTGCGACTCGAGCACGCGCGTGGACTGTTGCGCTATACCGCCATCAGCGTGACCCAGGCGGCGGTGGCGGTGGGCTTCGAGTCACTGGCCCATTTCTGCCGCGCCTATCGCCAGCAATACGGCCAGCCACCGGGCGTGGATCGGGGAGCCGGGGTGCAGGTGGGCGCGCTGGTACGCGACGGGCGGGGCTGAACGCAGGGCACACGCAAGCGTCAGGCTTGCGCAACGACCGAGTCCCAGGAGGTGCTCGAGGCCGGCCACCGGACTGCCCGCGCCGGGCGTTTTGCTGCTGCGGCACCAGGCGAAGGGTGACAGCCGATTACTCGGGCTGAATGTTCTGATTGAAGCGAAACATATTGCCTGGGTCGTAGCGTTTCTTGATTTGCGCCAGGCGGCTGTAGCTCTTGCCAAACGCGTCGCGGGTCAGTTCATCGCTGTCTGCGTCTTGTCCAGCAAAATTGAGATACAGACGCCCCTCGTGCGAATGTTTTCGGGCTCGACTCCAGGCCAACCGGGTCCAGCCGACAAGCTTTTCGTCGTCCGACGCGTCACGCCAGACTGAATCGAGCGAGTACATCCACCCGAATGACCGATCTCCGAATGCCGTGGCATCGGCAGGGACCTCAGCAGTCGCACCGCCAAAATTCCAGAATGAACTGATCGATT
>JBBKVW010000507.1:0-21542 GCA_037968655.1 Burkholderiaceae bacterium | reverse complement strand
TCGCAGTTGAGCTTGCCCAGGTTGACCGCGCCCTGCTCTGCCAGGCGCGATACGACGGTGGCGTCAAACGGCGAGCGGTAGCCCAAGAGCATGCGCGAGCCGGCGGTGCTGGCGAAGTCGCGCGTCACGAAGATGTCCTTGTGCGCCAGCGGCAGGCCTTCGAGCGCGCCGGCGCTGCCATTGGCCAGTCGCTGGTCGGCGCAGCGGGCCTGGGCCAGCGTGACGGATTCGTCGCGCGCGACATAACAGCCCAGTGCGTCGTGGGCCTTGGCGCGGGCCAGGAAATGCTGCGCGGTTTCCTGGGCTGAAACCGCGCGCCGGCGGAGTTGATCCGCCAGCTGGACCAGGCTGAGGTCGTGCAGGTCGGTGTCGGGTCGTGTCATGCGGAAGATTCAGGGTGGCGATGGATGGATTGGCAAGGCGGTCCGCTCAGCCCGGCTGAAGTCGGTCGCCGAGCCGGTTGGTGACCGGGGAGCGGATTGACTGCTCAGACGGACCAGGCTATTCAATTACCCTGGGCACCAGGAACAGCCCGGCCTCGACGCTTGGCGCGCTGCGCTGGTTGGCCGTACGGTTGTCGGACTCGCTGACGGCGTCTTCGCGCAGGCGCAAGGACATGTCACCGACGGTTGCAAATGGATGTGCCAAAGGCGCGACCCCGCTGGTGTCGACCGCGCTGATCTTTTGGACCACGTCGAAAAAATCGTTCAATTGCCTGAGCATGCGCTCACTTGCGAGTGAATCGAGCTCCAGCCGGGCCAGATTGGAAATGCGCGAGATATCGGACGATGTGAGGGACATGGCGAAAATTAGCGTCAGAGAGGGCCCGAAACGGGCCGGACGGCGCGCCGCTGATCATTTTGCGGGCAGGCGATAGGGTATTATCCCGCCTTTGCGCGCCCGTCCCCGACGTTGCGGATCGCGGTATGCGCAGCCACTACACACTGGACAAAATGGCGACGGCAACCCGAAGTGATTGCCGTGCCCGAGAGGATTTCGATGTTTGGAGTATTCCGTCAGTATTTTTCCACTGACTTGGCAATCGATCTGGGGACTGCCAATACGCTTATATATGTATCGGGCAAGGGGATAGTGCTCGACGAGCCCTCGGTTGTGGCGATTCGCCATGAAGGCGGATCCCAGGGCAAGCGGACGATCCAGGCCGTCGGCAAGGAAGCCAAGGCCATGCTGGGCAAGGTGCCGGGCAATATCGAGGCGATCCGCCCGATGAAGGACGGCGTGATTGCCGACTTCACCATCACCGAGCAGATGCTCAAGCAGTTCATCAAGATGGTGCATCCGCGCAGCATCTTTCGTCCCAGCCCGCGCATCATCATCTGCGTTCCCTGCGGTTCGACCCAGGTCGAGCGCCGGGCCATTCGCGAATCGGCGCTAGGCGCCGGCGCCAGTAAGGTCGAGCTTTTGGAAGAGCCGATGGCAGCAGCCATGGGCGCCGGGTTGCCGGTCAGCGAGGCCAGCGGTTCGATGGTGGTCGATATCGGCGGGGGCACCACCGAAGTGGGCGTGATCTCGCTCAGCGGCATGGTCTACAAGGGCAGCGTGCGGGTCGGTGGCGACAAGTTCGACGAGGCCATCATCAATTACATCCGGCGCAACTACGGCATGCTGATCGGCGAGCCGACCGCAGAGGCGATCAAGAAGAAGATCGGCTCCGCGTTCCCGGGCAGCGAAGTCAAGGAAATGGAAGTGCGCGGGCGCAACCTGTCCGAAGGTGTTCCGCGCAGCTTCACGGTGTCGTCCAACGAAATCCTGGAAGCCTTGACCGACCCGCTCAACAACATTGTTTCGGCGGTCAAGAATGCGCTGGAACTCACCCCGCCTGAACTCGGCGCCGACATTGCCGATCGCGGCATGATGCTGACCGGCGGCGGCGCCATGCTGCGCGACCTCGATCGCCTGCTGGCCGAGGAGACCGGCCTTCCGGTGCTGGTGGCCGAAGACCCCTTGACCTGTGTCGTGCGTGGCTGCGGCATCGCGCTGGACCAGTGGGACCGCATGGGGACGATCTTCACCAGCGAGTGAAGGCCTGACGGCGCGGCCATCGCGCCCGGCGCGAGAACCATTTCCACGGCGCCCCTTGCAAACCGCATGGACGCAGCACTCCCTGGCCACACAGGGCCCTTGCGGGTTTGCCGGGCCTCAAAGCGTCGTGCGGGCCTGGGCAACGCAGTTCAATCCATTCGTGCTCGCAGGACAAGAGACAATCGACGGTCATGCCACTTGGAACCCTTGATAGAACGCCACCGCCATTTTTTCGCCAGGGCCCCTCGGCCCTGTCCAAGCTGACGGTCTGTAGCGCACTGGCGCTGTTCCTGATGGTTGCCGACACCCGCTTCGGCATCACCCGGCCGGTGCGCGCTGCGATCGCCGATGTGCTGTATCCAGCCCAGTGGCTGGTTCTGCAGTCAGTCAATCAGGTGCGGGGCGGAGCGGGCTATTTTCAGAGCCTGCAGTCGGCGCAGTCAGCTGCCGAGCAGATGCGGGTGGCGATTGCGCTGCAGTCGCAAAAATCAAACCAGGTCGAGCAGCTTGCAATGGAGAACACGCGCCTGCGCCAGTTGCTGGAGTTGCGCGAGCGGATCACCACGCCAGCCCAGGCCGCGCAGATCCTGTACGACGCCGCAGATCCATACAGCCGCAAGGTCATCATCGACCGCGGGCAGGCGCACGGTGTCGTGGCGGGCTCGCCAGTGATCGATGGTTTTGGCGTGATCGGGCAGGTGACCCGCGTGTTTGACCGGGTCAGCGAAGTGACGATGATCACCGACGGCGACCAGGCCATACCGGTGCTCAATACCCGAACCGGCGTGCGTGGCGTCGCGTTTGGCGATCTGACCGTGGCTTCCGGTGGGATGGAGTTGCGCTTTACGCCGGCTGACACCGACGTGCAAGCCGGAGATGTGTTGTCCACCAGCGGCGTGGACGGTGTCTACCCGGCCGGCCTGGCGGTTGCGCGGGTGGACAAGGTGGAGCGTCGCAGCGAATCGGTATTTGCCCGCATCACGCTCAGTCCATTGGCACAGGTGCGTGGCACTACCCATGTAATGGTGCTGCAGCCTGTCATCGACCAGATCGCCGCGCGGCCGGTTGAGCCGCCGGCTTCGGCTCCAGCCAGAAAGTCGTTGCGCAGATGAAAACCGCTACCGCAGGAGGCTTGCGATGATGTTGCGCCAGGGCCAGCAGCTGCTGCTGCCGGCCAATCCGATTTTCATCTGGGTCAGCTTGCTGGTTGCCCTGCTGCTCAATATGCTGCAGAACATCGGGTTCTGGGGTCGTGCGCCCTGGGTACCGGACCTGTTGGCCCTGGTGCTGGTGTTCTGGATCGTGCACCAGCCCTTGCGCGTGGGCATCGGCGCGGCCTTTGTTTTTGGCCTGTTCATGGATGTGCACCAGGGCGGCCTGCTCGGCGCCAATGCGCTGGCCTATGGCGTGCTGAGTTTTCTGGCCATCACCATGCACCGGCGCCTGCTGTGGTTTTCGGTGCCCTCGCAGGCGCTGCAGGTCTTGCCGTTGTTCGTCATTTCGCAGCTGATAAGCCTGGGTGTGAAAATGCTGGCAGGTGGTTCCTTTCCTGGCTGGGCAATGATGCTGGCGCCGGTCCTGCAAGCGCTACTGTGGCCACTGGTCAGCGTGCTGTTGCTTGCACCGCAACGCCGCGCGCCCGACCCGGACCTGAACCGCCCCTTGTAGCAACCGTGCCGTGAACACCTGCTCCTTGCTGAACGACCATGACCGAACTGCGTAACCTCGAAGCAGAACTGGCCCGGTTCCGCCTGCGTGTGTTTGTGGTCAGCATTGTTGTGCTGCTGTGTTTCCTGCTGCTGGCCGGGCGCCTGATGGTGCTGCAGGTGGTGCGCCATGATGATCTCAAGGCGCAGGCCGAGAGCAACCGCACGGCCGTGGTTCCCATCGTGCCCAATCGCGGCCAGATCCTGGACCGCAATGGCATCGTGCTGGCCAACAACTATTCGGCCTACACGCTGGAGATCACCCCGGCCAAGGTCGGCGCCCTGGACGACACGATCGAGGCCCTGGCGCAGATCGTCGAGATCACGCCACGTGACCGGCGCCGTTTCAAAAAGCTGCAGGACGAGTCCAAGAGTTTTGAATCGCTGCCGATCCGCACCAAGCTCAGTGATGAAGAAGTCGCGCGATTTGCAGCCCAGCGGTTTCGTTTTCCTGGCGTCGAGATCAAGGCGCGGCTGTTTCGCAGCTATCCCTATGGCGAACTGGCAAGCCATGTGATCGGATATATCGGGCGCATCAACCGGGCCGAGAAGGACAAGCTGGACGACTCCGAAGACGCCGCCAACTATCGCGGCACTGAGTACATCGGCAAGCTGGGCGTGGAGCAAAGCTTCGAGCAGAGCCTGCATGGCACGACCGGCGTCGACTCGGTCGAAACGTCGGCCGGCGGGCGGGCGATGCGCAAGCTATCGAGCAGTCCGTCGACGCCCGGCGATACCGTGGTGCTGTCGATCGACATCAAGCTGCAAAAGCTGATCGAAGACATGTACGGCGAGCGCCGCGGTGCGCTGGTGGCGCTGGACCCCAAGACCGGTCAGGTGCTGGCTTTCGTCAGCAAGCCGACCTTTGATCCAAACCTGTTCGTCGATGGCATCGATGTCGAAAACTGGCAGGCCTTGAACGAGTCGATCGACAAGCCGCTGCTGAACCGGGCCTTGCGTGGCACCTATCCACCCGGCTCGACCTACAAGCCCTTCATGGCGCTGGCGGCGCTGACGACCGGCAAGCGCTCGGCCAGCACCGTCATTCAGGACAACGGCACCTGGACCTTCGCCGGCCACCAGTTCCGCAGCCATGGTGACCATGGCCTGGGCGCAGTGGACATGCATGTGGCCATATCCAAATCGAGCAATGTCTACTTTTATTCACTGGCCAATGAGCTGGGCGTGGATGCCATTCATGACTTCATGGCGCCGTTGGGCTTTGGACAGATCACCGGCATCGACATTCAGGGCGAGTCGCGCGGCCTGCTGCCGAACCAGGAATGGAAGCGCAACTACTACAAGCGGCCGGAGCAGAAGAAATGGTTTGGCGGAGAAACCATCTCGCTCGGGATCGGACAGGGCTACAACACATTCACTATGCTGCAGCTGGCGCAGGCCACTGCCATCCTGGCCAACAATGGCATCAAACACAAACCACAGCTGGTAATTGCCACGCAGGAAGCCCTGACGCGCAACCGCTTGCCGATAGCACCCGAACCCGGCGTCGATCTGGGCTACAAGCCCGAGCATCTGGCGGTTGTGCGCAATGCATTGGTGGCAGTGACGACTGAAGGAACCTCGACCCGTGTGTTCGTCGGGGCACCCTATCGATCGGCCGGCAAGACCGGTACTGCGCAGGCAGTGGGCATTGCCGCGGGCGGCAAATACAACGCCGCCAAGACCGAGGAACGTCGGCGCGACCATGCCCTGTACATGGCCTATGCGCCGGCGGATGATCCAAGAATCGCGGTTGCCGTGATCGTGGAGAACGCCGGTTTTGGCGCGGCCCACGCTGCGCCCATCGCGCGGCGGGTGTTCGATTACTGGCTGGCTGGCCAGTACCCGAGCGAGGAAGACATGGCAGCGGTGCGCATTGGCCAGGCGTCAGCGCCGATCGGCAAGCCACGCATGGCGGCCGAGATTGCCTGGCCCGGCAACGCTCCCTGAGCCCGCAGGCGTCGCGCAAAAGAAAAAGGCGCCGGGTTTGCCGGCGCCTTTTGATGGATTTCCGCAATACAGGCAGCGGGTCCTTGTTGTCTCCTGGGTCCTCTGACGGTGCGACGAAGGCGTCGACTTTCGAGTGGGTCGACTTTAGGGCAGGCGCGATTCGGCAGCTATCGGGATTTACCCCCACGCGCAGGCCGTTGCCTGCGCTTTGTCGCCACATGCCTGGTGACCGAACTTTCACATTCCCGTCGCTTCGCGCGCGCATCGGCCATTCGTTTGCTCTGCAGCCAGGGTCCGTGACCGTGCTGGCCGTTACTGCGGGTACGATCGCATGGCCGCCCCGCCTCGATCAAGTTCTCCAATGGAAGAAACCAGCCCGCATATCAGCAGCCAGTCCGGCCCCCGGGGCTGGCAGGTGACGCTGGGCGGTAGCTGGTCGGCCGCTGCGCTGGCGCGGCCCGACGCCTGGGATGCGCTGATGCACAGCATCAATGGGCTGTCCGATCAGGCGCATGGCCGGCAAAGCTACTGGGACTTGCGATCACTGGAGCGACTTGACCATACCGGTGCGCAGCTGCTCTGGAATGCCTGGGGCCGGCAGTGGCCGGGCGAGGTCAAGTCCACGGCCACACAGCGCGCCATGCTCGAGCGCGTGGCGCGGTTTTCTGTGCCGCCGCCGGTGGCCGTCGCGCCGACCTGGACTGGACATTTCCTGAGCCTGGGCGAGCAGGTCTACAAGTTGGTGGACCATGGCCGCGACCTGTTGCGGCTGATCGGCCAGTTGCTGCTGGACATCGGACGCCTGCTGCGTGCACCCAGCCAGGGCCCCTGGCGCGATGTATCGGGCCAGTTGTACCGGATCGGCGCAACCGCGCTGCCCATCACCGCCCTGGTCGGCTTCCTGATCGGTGTGGTGCTGGCCTACCTGATGTCGCAGCAGCTGCGCAAGTTCGGGGCCGATGCCTTCATCGTCGACGTGCTGGGCATCGCGCTGATCCGCGAATTGGCGCCAGTGCTGGCCGCGATCCTGATCGCCGGGCGGTCCGGTTCCTCGATCACCGCACAGATCGGTGTCATGCGCGTGACCGAAGAGCTCGATGCGATGCGCGTCATGGGCATTGCCCAGGGCTATCGGCTTGTGATGCCGCGGGCAATTGCGATGGCGATTGCGATGCCGCTGATCACCGTATGGACCACCCTGTCGGCCCTGTTTGGGGGCATTCTGGCGGCTGACTTGTCGATGGGCATTACGCCGGCCTATTTCGTGTCGGCGCTGCCGGCCACGGTCGAGGTGGCCAACTTGACGCTGGCCCTGAGCAAGTCCATGGTGTTTGGTGTGCTGATTGCGTTGATCGGTTGCCACTACGGCTTGCGTGTCAAACCCAACACCGAAAGCCTGGGCGAGGGTACGACCGCGTCGGTGGTGACATCGATCACGGTCGTGATCCTTGTCGATGCCCTGTTTGCCGTGGTGTTCAGGGACGTGGGAATATGAGCAGTCGCAGCGACTCGACCGAGCGGACACGACTGACGGCGCAGCACGAGGCGCGTCGTTCATGATCGCGCCCGACGACCCTGTTCCAGGCGTCGTGGAGATACGCAACCTGTGGTCGGTGTTCCGTGTCGCGGGACGCGAGATCGTGGTGCATGAAGATTTGAACCTGCATATCGATCGTGGCGAACTGGTGTCGCTGGTGGGTGGTTCGGGCAGTGGCAAGACGGTAATGCTGCGCACCATCCTGGGCCTGGAGACGCCGGCGCGGGGCGTCGTCACGGTGTTGGGCCGGCCGGCCGACCAGTTGTCCGACGTGGGTGCGGCCAGTCGGATCGGCATGTTGTTTCAGCACGGCGCCTTGTTTTCTGCTTTCAGCGTATTGGACAACATCGCCTTTCCCCTGCGCGAACTGCAGCAACTGCCCGATGACCTGATCCGCGATGCTGCGCTGGTCAAGCTGCAGATGGTCGGGCTGGACGCGATCCATGCGCACAAGATGCCGTCCGACTTGTCCGGTGGCATGATCAAACGCGTTGCCTTGGCGCGGGCGCTGATCATGGACCCGCCGCTGCTTCTGCTCGATGAGCCCACTGCCGGACTCGATCCGGACAGCGCCGATGCGTTCTGCGCACTGATTCGCTCACTGCATCGGGAACTGCGTTTGACCGTGGTGATGGTGACGCACGACCTTGATACCCTGTACGAACTGAGCACCCGGGTAGCGGTACTTGCCGACAAGCATGTGATCGTGCATGGCGCGCCCAAGGACGTGATTGCGTTTCCCCATCCTTTCATCCACGACTTTTTTCTGGGTGAACGAGGGCAACGGGCGATGGAGTTGTTGCGCGAATTTCCGTTCGCGGTGTAGAAAGGGTGGCGTATGGAAAACAAGGCACATGCATTGGCTGCTGGCATCTTCGTGCTGCTGGTATCGGCCATGCTGATCGCCATGGCGGTCTGGTTGACGCGCGATACCGGCGAGCACCGGGTGTTCGAGATCTCCAGCGTGGAGGCGGTCAATGGCCTGCAGTCACAAGCCGCGGTGCGCTACAAGGGTGTGGCCGTGGGCAAGGTGTTGGACATCGGCTTTGACTCCAAGGCGTTTGGCAATGTGCTGGTGCGGGTTGCCCTGGACGAGTCGGCGCCGATCACCGCCGCGACCTATGCGACCCTGGGTTTTCAGGGCGTGACAGGTTTGGCCTTTGTCCAGCTTGACGACGAAGGCGACAACAAGACTCCGCTGGCCACCAGCGATGAGCGGCCGGCACGCATACCGATGCGCGCCGGACTGCTTTCCAAGCTGTCGGATCAAGGCGTGGCCATCCTCACCCGGCTCGAACAGACCAGTGAAAAAGTCAATCTGCTGCTGGCGCCGCAGAACCAGAAGCAACTGATAGAGACGCTCAACAGTTTTGGCCAGGCCGCTGTCAGCGCACAGCGGATGTCAGAGCGCATACAGACGCTATCCGTCAACCTGGACACCATACTCAATGCCCAACTGGGCCCACAGAGGGTCAATATTCCGCGCTTCGTCGACGACGCAACTGCGGCATTGAAAACACTGCAAAACAGCGCTGGCGGCATCGATAAGACGGTGGCTGAACTCAAGACCACGGCCAGTGCCTTCACAGCGCTGGCCGAGCGGCTCAATGCCGAGGGGGGGCCGGTGCAACGCATGGCCGAGGGTGCCACCGCGTTGAGTGAAGGTGCCGCGGCTCTGAGCGAGGCGGGCCGGGCTTTCAATGACGCCACGCTGCCGCGGCTCAACCGAACCAGCGACGAGGCGATGCGCGCCGCGCGCCAGCTCAGTCGTGCCGCTGGCACTGTCAGTGACAACCCGCAGTCGCTTATTTTT
Source organism: Burkholderiaceae bacterium (assembly GCA_037968655.1). Classification (GTDB taxonomy): domain Bacteria; phylum Pseudomonadota; class Gammaproteobacteria; order Burkholderiales; family Burkholderiaceae_C; genus CAISIP01. The sequence continues at coordinate 12,493 of JBBKVW010000507.1, read as the reverse complement.
GGCAATGGCCCGATTGCGCCGGGGCCAGGCGAGCCTGGATTTTCGTCCGCCAAGGGCCGGCCATGAATCAGACACCATCCTCCAGACGCCTGCTGCATGCGCTGATCGTTTTGTGCACCGTCCTGCTGCTAGGGGCATGCAGCGTGCTTGAAAAACCGCGCCGGCCAGTCGTTTTCGACTTCGGGCCGGGTCCGCGTACGCAGATGGCCTTCGTTGGCATGGCCGATCGGCCGGCGATCCGCCTGGGTGACGTCGACGCGGCCAGTGCCTTTGATAGCACCGCGATGCTGTATCGCCTGGCCTATGCCGACGGACAGCAATTACTGCCTTATGCGCTGGCGCGCTGGAGCATGGCGCCGGCGCAGTTGTTGCGCCAGCGCCTGCGAGATGCGCTGGGACAGCAGCACCTGGTGTTGCGTGACGGCGATGGCATTCGCCCAGGTGCGCGTCCGGTGCGGCTGTTGCAGATCGAACTCGAGGAATTCAGCCAGGTGTTTGACGCGCCCGATGCCAGCGTCGGCCTGTTGCGCGTTCTGGCCACCGTGCTGCAGCCCACCGGCAATGGCGACCAGTTGCTGGCGCAGCGCAACTTCGTGGCCCAGGTCCCGGCCGCAAGCGCTGATGCAGCCGGCGGTGTGCGCGCCCTGAGCACGGCTACCGATCTGCTGGGCGCGGATATTTCGCAATGGCTGAAAACACTGCGCTGAAGTTTCCCACCCAGGCCGAACTGCAGCTGCGTGCGCACTTCGAACGCGCCGGCTTGCGCATGGAGGGTTTCTGTACTGACCTGTCCAACCTGGGTGAGCATTGGCGCCAAACCTCTGCCCTGCTCGAAGATCTGACGGCCGAGGAGGCCGATACGCTGGGCCAGCTGATGCCGGTCGTGCGCGCGCGCGCCGGCCAGGTCCTGATCACGCAGGGTGAGGTTGGCGAGTGGATGCTGCTGTTGCTCGAGGGCACGGTCGACGTGACCAAGCGCGCGCAGGAAAGCGGCGTTTCTTCGCGCCTGGCGGTGGCCAAGGAGGGCGCCTCAATTGGCGAGATGTCGATGCTTGATTCGGCGCCGCGCTATGCCAGTTGCATCGCGATCGTGGACGTGCGCGCCGGCGTGCTGACGCGCGAGACGATCGCATATCTGATTCATGCGCATCCGGCCATCGGCGCAAAGATACTGGTCAAGTTGACGCAACTGCTGGCACAACGCCTGCGCAATACCAGCAACCGCTTGGTCAATGTGCTGCAGCGCAAGGAGCCGGATTACACGCCCGACTGATGGCGACGGACCACGCCATGAAAATTGCGCGCTGCATGGGGATGACGCATTGGCCAGTGGCGCGCATTGACTGGCGAGCGGGACGCATGGCGCGCCCTGGCCCAAGCAATGGCAGCCTCATGCATGGCAGCGTTCACCGGCCTCCTGCCACGTCGATCATGGCGCCGGTGACATAGCTTGCCTGCTTGCCCAGCAGCCAGACGATGGTGTCGGCGACCTCTTGCGCGCTGCCAGAGCGCTGCATCGGCACCAATGGCGCCATTGCGCGTGCCCGGTCCGGTTGGCCTCCCGAGGCATGGATCTCGGTTTCGATGATGCCGGGCCGAACGGCGTTGACGCGTACTCCCTCGGTGGCGACTTCCTTGGCCAGGCCGACCGTGAAGGTGTCGATGGCGCCCTTGGACGCCGCGTAGTCGACATACTGGCCCGGACCGCCGAGCCGTGCCGCGACGCTGGAGACATTGACGATCGCACCGCCCGTCCCGCCATGGCGTGTGCTCATGCGCTTGAGTGCTTCGCGGCTGCAGATAAAGCTGCCCAGCACATTGATGTCGAACATGCGGCGCAGGCGCTGCCAATCCATCTCGTCGACGCGCGCCGCCACGTCGACCACGCCGGCGTTGTTGACCAGCGCGCTCAGTGGTCCGAGCTCGGCATCGACCTGTCGGTACATGGCCAGCACCTGCGATTCCTCGGCCACGTCGGCCTGCACTGCGATTGCCTGGCCACCCTGGGCCTGAATCTGCTGCACGACGGCTTTCGCCGCATCGGCGTTGGAGCTGTAGTTCACTGCGACGGCGAACCCGGCGCGCGCGGCGCACAGGGCGGTGGCAGCACCGATGCCACGCGATCCGCCGGTGATAAGGACTATGGGTTTCACGTCTGTGTTTCCTCGTAAGCTGTTGCGCGGGATAGGGTTGCCCACGATACACGAGCAGGGCCGACGTTGTATGCTGGCGCCGGCAGGATGATCCGGGCGTTGGCAACTCGGCCGACGCCTTGGCGGCATGATGCGTGTGTCCGCGCCAATCCCAGGAGAAGCAAATTGCAACGGACCATCGACTACTATCTCGCGCCTCAGAGCCCCTGGACGTATCTGGGCCATGCCCGCTTCGCCGCCATGGCCGAGCAGGCCGCGTGCGCGGTGCGGGTGCTGCCGGTCGATTTCGGCAAGGTGTTCGCGGCGTCGGGCGGACTGCCTTTGGGCAAACGGGCGCTGCAACGCCAAGCTTATCGCCTGATTGACCTGCGCCGCCATGCCGAGCAGTTGCAGCTGCCGCTGAACCTGCATCCGCAGTTTTTCCCGGTGCAGGGCGATGATGCCGCCCGGCTGATCATCGCCGTTGACATGGCCGACGGCGCGCAGGCGGCCATGCGCCTGACCGGCGCGGTACTGTCGGCGGTCTGGGTCGGCCAGCGTAATATTGCCGACCCCGGCGTGCTGGCTGAACTGCTGGCAGAAAATGAACTCGATGGCGCTCGCCTGGCGCAGTCACGTGAGGCGGCTACGCAGCAGCGCTACGAGGCCGATACCGAGGCCGCCATTGCGGCGGGCGTTTTTGGCGCGCCCAGCTATTGCCTGGATGGCGAAATATTCTGGGGCCAGGACCGGCTGGATTTTTTGCAGCGCCAGTTGGCGCTGTCGTGAGTCACGCTTGCCGGGGCGCGTGACGATGCGCGACCGGCGAAAACACCAACAGGAGACAGCATGTCAGAGACAGTTCAACTCACGGCGGCAGACGGGTTCGTCTGCCCCGCCTATGTTGCGCAGCCGCCGGCGGCGCCACGCGGTGCGATCGTGGTGCTGCAGGAGATTTTCGGCGTCAACAGCCATATCCGGTCGGTTGTCGATGGCTTTGCGCAGCAGGGCTACCTTGCCATCGCTCCGGCGCTGTTTCATCGCTTGCAGCATGGGGTCGAGCTGGGCTACGCGGCTGCAGATGTCGAGCTGGGACGCGATTTGAAAGGGCAGGCAGAGGCACTCGCCGCGCCTGGCGTGCAAGCCGACATTGCGGCGGCCATCGCCTACGGCGCGCAGCACGGCGGCCCGAGGGTCGGCGTGGTGGGCTATTGCTGGGGCGGCCTGCTGGTGTGGCGCAGCGCCTGCGCCCTGGATGGCCTGAGCGCGGCGGTGGCCTATTACGGCGGTGGCATGACCAATGCACAGGAGGCGGCGCGCTCACCCCGCTGCCCGGTGCTGTGCCATTTCGGCGAACAGGACCATGCCATTCCGATCGAGGGTGTACATGCGTTTGCCAAGGCGCAGCCGGGCGTGGAGGTCCAGATGTATGCGGCGCAGCATGGTTTCAACTGCGATCAGCGCGCTTCGTTCGACGCGCCGTCGGCCGAATTGGCGCGCCGGCGTACGCTGGATTTTTTCGAACGACATCTGGCATGAGCGGGCCTTGGACATGATGGCGTTTCCCCGTTACATGCTGGGTCGACTACTGGCGCTGGTCCTTGCCGCCGCTGGTGCTTCGCCGTTGTGGGCACAGGGCTACAGCGGGCCCTTGTTCGATGCCCACATGCACTACAACACCGAGGCCTGGGACGGCGCATCGGGCCCGCATCCGCCGGCCGATGTGCTGGCACGCTTTGCGCGCAATGGGGTCAAGGCGGTACTTGCCAATTCGCGGCCAAACGAGGGAACCCGCCTGCTCGCCGCAGCGCATGGCGCCACCAGCGATGCTGCCGTACGCAGCGCGGCGCAGGGGCTCAATGTCGTGCCGTTCATACGGCTGTATCGCAACCGGGCCGACTACGACAGCTGGTTTCGCGACGAAAGCATCTACGCCATGGTGCAGGCCGAGTTTGCGCGTGGCACGGCCAGCGGTCCGTATCGCGGCATCGGGGAGTTTCATCTGTATGACAGCGCCAATGCCGATGGCCCGGTCGCGGTCCGGCTGGTGCAGTTTGCCGAGCACAACAAGCTGGTCATGCTGGCCCATGTCGATGATGTCGCAATCGATCGGCTGATGGCCCATGCGCCCCAGGGGGGCCGCAATCTGCGCCTGATCTGGGCCCATACCGGCATTGGCGGCGCGCCGGTGGCGCGCGTGGCAGAACTGCTGGAGCGCTATCCAGGGCTGATGGGCGAGTTGTCGTATCGGCCCGGCCTCACCTGTGACGACGGACAGCTGTGCGCCGAGTGGCGCGCGTTGATGGTCAAGTACCCGCAGCGCTTTCTGATCGGCTCGGACACCTGGGTCAACCAGCGCTGGAGCAGCTATGACGCGCTGATGCAGGGTTACCGGGTCTGGCTCGGTGGTCTGCCGGCCGAGGTGGCGCGGCGCATTGCCTGGGACAACGGCGCGGCACTGTTCGGCTTGCGCTGACGTCCGCCTGCATGCGTTCGGACCGATGAGCCGTCGGTTTGGCGCGCACGTGGCCGGATCTGACCGTAAGGCCGGTGGTACATTGGTTTGGCTCATGCGCCGGGCGGTCCGGGCGCGGTGTCGACAAAGAGGATTTCGATGCGCCAACTGCATTATTTTCCCGGCAATGCCAGCATGGCGCCGCACATTCTGCTGGAAGAAATCGGTGCTCCGTTTGAGCTGGTCCTGGTGGATCGCTCCAAAGACGCGCACAAGACGCCCGAATATCTGCAACTCAATCCCAATGGCCTGATCCCGGTCTTTGTCGATGGCCCGCTGGTGTTGTACGAATCCGCCGCCATCTGCCTGCATCTGTGCGACAGCGCGCCACCGGCGCATCTGTTGCCGCCGGTCGGAACGGCTGGCCGGGCCCATGGATACAAGTGGTTGATCTGGATGACCAATACCGTGCAAAGCGCGCTGCTGGCCTACTTCTATCCCGAGCGCTGGATGAACCAGGGCAATGTCGCCGGCGCAGCCGAGCTCAAGGCGCATGCGCAGGAGCGTGTAGGCGTTTTGCTGGACCAGCTCGATGCCGAACTGGCACGCCACGGGGCGCCATGGCTGCTGGGAGCCGAATACTCGGCGCTGGACGCCTATTGCCTGATGCTGTGCCGCTGGACGCGCAATTTCTCTGCCGCGCCGGCGCGCGAACGCCCGCATCTGGGGCCGCATATGGCCCGGGTGCTGGAACGTCCGGCGGTGCAGCGGGTGTTTGCCACCGAGCGGCTGGCATTGACGGACATCTGAGCTTCGCGCGCCAGCCTCAGCGCCCGGTGCGCGCCAAGTAGCGCTTGCGCCAGAACACGGCGATCAGGCCGAATCCGATCAGCGACATGATGCCGGTGGCCCACCAGATGCCCGCCTGGCGGTGCACCAGCGGCAGGAAATCGAAGTTCATGCCGAAGAATCCGGTGATCAGATTGAGCGGCAGGAACACGGCGGTCAGCGCGGTCAGGGTCCGCATGATCTCGTTGGTGCGATGGCCCTGGGCGCTGAAATGCATCTGCACTGTCGTCTCGGCGTTCTGCTCCAGCCGGCGCACATGGCGCACTACCCGTTCGATATGCTCCAGCACGTCGCGGCCGCGCACCTTGAGCAGGTCGTACTCGCGCTGCCCGGCGCTGCTGCTGGCCGCGGGCCAGCGCTCGACCGAGGCCGTCCAGTCCAGGATCGCGGTGCGCTGGTCATCGGCCACGTCGTCCAGCGTGTGCAGGGCCAGGCGCGCGTCCAGCAAGGCGCCCCAGTTGGTAAATCGGGTATTGGGTGCCAGCAGCTCGGCCTGCCAGTGGTCAAGCTGGCGCGACAACTCGCGCCGCAGGTCAAGGTACTGGTCGACGATCTGGTTGACGATGCGCAGCATCAGGTCCGCCGAACTGGCGGCCAGACGCGTATCGCCCTCGCGCGGCGATTCCTTGGCGGCGGCAAGCAGGCGCGTGGCGTAGGCATCGCGGACGGCGCAGTCGGCCGGGTGCACGCTGAGCAGCAGGTTCTCGAAAACCGCAAAACCGACCGGATTGGTGTCGATGCGGCGCAAGATCGGTGGCCCGCTACGCCGCCCGATGGCAGCCGGTTCGGCCGAGCCGGCAGGCTTGTTGATGGCCGCGCTGGAGTTGGCCAGGCGACGGAACACCAGCAGGTCGTACTGCGCGGTGTAGTCATAGCGCGAGGGCAATTGTGCGTTCAGCAGGTCACTGATGTGCAGGTCCACCAATTGCATGCCGCACAGCTGCTGCAGCGCGCCCTGGATGGCGTGCTGGCTGGCATCGAACTCCTCCCGGCTGCAGGAAATCCAGGTGATGCCACCATTGGCGGCAACAGTGGGCAACTGGGCAGATTCAACGATACCGCCCTGACTGATCTGAAATACACGCATGCCTTCTCCACAAGGTAGTTGTTGCCGGGCCGGGCCCACAAGCCGCCACATTGATTACGGTGCGGCTTTTGAGCGCGCGGTAATATGGCGCAGGACATTTTCGTCCGGCAATGGATGCACACATGACGATTCGAAGCTACTGGATGGCGCTTTTGCTGGTGACGGCCGGGTTTGTGCCCTTGACCGGCGTACAGGCGCAGAGTGGCGCGCCGAACATTCGCAGTTTTGGCGTCAACCAGGTACCCGAACTGGTGCCGGGAACCGAGCTGATATTCAGGCTCAGCGGTACTGCGGCAGGCACGGTGCTGCTTGACGTCGACGGCGTGCCCAGCCAGCTGGGACTGTCCGAGACCAGCGCCGGCAACTACGAGGGTGCCTACACCATCAGCATCCGCGACAAGATTGCGTACAACGCCAAGGTCAAGGCTACGCTCAAGCTGGGCAATCGCCAGACAACTGCGACATTGGCGCAGACATTGCTGACCGACGCCTCCTTTGCCAGGGCCTCGGCGGCGGCGCATCCGAACCCGCAGATCAGCCGTATCGAGACACGCCATAGCGGCGCGCTCAGTGGCGGACATGAAATCAGTTTCGTCGTCAATGGGTCGCCCGGCGGCGCGGTTCAGGTGTCACTCGATGGTGGCAATACGGCGATTCCCCTGGTGGAGGAAAAAGCAGGCCATTACAGCGGTCGCTACACCATCAAGACGCGCGACCAGGTCACCGAGACATCGCAGGCGCTGGTCACGTTGACGGTAGCCGACAAGATCACCCGCGCCAGCAAGAGCCTGGTCAATGGCGCAGTCGTTCCCACCGCCCTGGTTACGCCGCCGCCGTGCGATGGCTGTGGCGTGGTGCAGGCGGTCAACATAGTCAAGGTCAAAGGCAAGCCCAACTATCTGGGCGCGATCGCCGGTGGCGTTGCCGGTGCTGCGCTGGGCAATCAGGTAGGTAAGGGCGATGGCAAGTCCGCGGCCACCGTACTTGGCGCTGTTGGCGGCGCAGTGGCGGGCAGGGAGGTCGAAAAGCGGGTTCGCTCCGACACCCGCTACGACGTGGTCGTCAAGCTGGACAACGGAACAACCCGTACCGTCAGTTACGAGTCCGATCCTGGCTTGCGGGTTGGCGGCAAGGTGCAATTCAACGGCGAGGTGCTGCAGGCGCGCGATTAGCCAGGGATGGCGGTCAATTGCGAGGTCGGGTCTTGAACGACGAGCGAAGATTTCGGACGGCTAACGCGTTTGCAGCAAGTGCGCCGCTTCCAGCGCGAAGTAGCTCAACACGCCGTCTGCTCCGGCGCGTTTGAACGCCAGCAGGCTTTCCATCATCACGGCATCATGGTCGAGCCAGCCGTTGTGGGCGGCGGCCTTGAGCATGGCGTACTCGCCGCTGACCTGATAGGCAAAGGTGGGTACGCGGAATTCGTCCTTGACCCGGCGCACGATGTCCAGGTAGGGCATGCCCGGCTTGACCATGACCATGTCGGCGCCTTCAGCAATGTCCATCGCTACTTCGCGCAGCGCCTCGTCCGAGTTGCCGGGGTCCATCTGATAGACCTTCTTGTTGCCTTTGCCCAAATTCGCCGCTGATCCGACAGCATCGCGAAATGGACCGTAGAAGGCGCTGGCGTACTTGGCGCTGTAGGCCATGATGCGGGTGTGGACCAGGCCCTGGCCTTCCAGTGCCAGGCGGATTGCGCCAATGCGCCCGTCCATCATGTCGCTCGGTGCCACGATGTCGACGCCGGCACGCGCCTGCGTCAACGCTTGCTGGACCAGGATGGCGACGGTTTCGTCGTTCAGGATGTAGCCGTTGGCAGCCGGGTCCGGATCGAGCACGCCGTCCTGTCCATGGCTGGTGTAGGGGTCCAGTGCGACGTCGGTCATGATGCCCAGTTCCGGAAATTGATGTTTGAGCGCGGCCACGACCCGGGGAATCAAGCCCTGCGGGTTGAGTGCCTCCTGCCCGTCCGGGGTCTTGAGCGCCGGATCGATGACCGGGAATAGCGCCATCACCGGTATCCCCAGATTGACGCATTGCTGCGCGACAGGCAGCAGCAGATCCAGGCTCAGCCGTTCGACGCCCGGCATGGACAGGATGCTTTCGCGCCGTTGCGCACCGTCGACGACGAAGACCGGGTAGATCAGGTCGCGCGTGCTCAGGACGTTTTCTCGCACCAGGTCACGGGTGAAGGCATCGCGCCGAAGACGGCGCGGCCGGCCAGAAGGGTAGGGTGCAAATGGGGTCATGGGCAAAATTGTGCATCAAGGGGTCGCCATCAGCACACTGGAGTGGCGGCACGACTTCTTTTGTCGTCGCGGCAGTCCTTTGCGACCTATTTCTGTTGTCAATGCGACATATTTGTAAGCAAAGCATTGAATAGAGCGGCCTTCTTTGCTAGATTACTTGCGGGCGGTTCGCCGCTCCCCGCTTTTCCTCCCTGAGCGGGGCCTTGATGTGTGACAGCAAAAAAGGCTTGATCCCCCGGCCCTTGTGCTGGGGGTTTTTTTTGCCGGTCGGTCTGGCAAGCACGCACGGATCCCGTCAAAGAACGTTGTCCTAAACTGGCTCCATGCTCTGGGTCAAGTCTTTCCACATCGTATTTGTCGTCAGCTGGTTTGCGGGTCTGTTTTACCTGCCTCGCATATTCGTCAACCTGGCGATGGTGGGTCCGGATTCCGTCGCAGAGCGCGATCGCCTGCTGCTGATGGCCGGCAAATTGATGCGATTTACCAGTATCTTGTCATGGCCGGCGATCGGATTCGGCGTCTGGATGCTGGTGCTTTTGTGGAACGTTCCCGGTTTTGGGCAGGCGCCGGGCAATGCCTGGTTGTACGCGAAACTGGTGGTCGTGGCGCTGGCGCTGGCCTACCAGGAATTCTGCGCCCATCTGCTGCGAGGATTTGTGGCCGGTCGGAAACAGCGCAGCCACGTGTGGTTCCGCTGGTTCAATGAACTGCCGGTGCTGTTGCTGCTGGCCGCAGTAATTCTGGTAGTGGTCAAGCCGTTCTGAAAGCGGCGCTGCGATGCAAAGAACGTCGGCCTGGCCACTGGCACTTGCCTATATTGGCCTGATCCTGTACGCCAGCCTTTATCCATTTGCCGATTGGCGCAACCAGGGCGTTGCGCCCTTGGCCTTCCTGATGGCACCCTGGCCACGTTACTGGACCGGCTTTGATGTCGGCTCCAACATTCTTGGATATATGCCGGCCGGCTTCCTGCTGGCCTTGACCGCCAGCCGCACCGGGCGAGGCCGTCGCGGTGTGGTTCGGGCCACGCTGGTTTGCGCCTGCCTGGCCACGTTGATGGAGACGGTGCAGATTTACCTGCCAGCGCGGGTGCCGTCAAACGTCGATCTCGGCTTCAACGTAATTGGCGCCTGGATCGGGGCCCTGCTCGCGGTCTGGCTCGAAAGGATCGGCGCGCTCGATCGCTGGAGCCGGATTCGGGCGCGCTGGTTTGTTGCAGACGCAAGAGGTGCGCTGGCTTTGCTGGCTTTGTGGCCATGTGCACTGCTATTTCCGGTGGTGGTGCCACTAGGACTTGGCCATGTGCTCGATCGGCTGGAGTCGACCCTGGAGGATTTGCTGGCCGATACACCCTTTCTTGTGTGGATGCCGGTGCGCGACGTGGTGGCCCTGCCGTTGGTGCCGCAGGTCGAATTTTTTTGTGTCGTGCTGGGCCTGTTGATCCCCTGCCTGTTGGGCTATTGCATCGTTCGCGCCGCGTTGCGCCGCGCCGTGTTTGCGTTGGCAACGGCCGGGCTTGGCGTCGCTGCTACCAGCTTGTCTGCGGCACTCACTTTCGGACCTGAGCACGCCTGGCAATGGATGCATCCGCCGGTGATTGCGGGCCTGGCGACTGGCCTGTTTCTAGCGTTGGCCATGGTGCGCGTGGCCCATCGCGTCGGCGCTGGGCTGGCCTTGCTGGCGATGGGCATGTATCTGATCCTGCTGAACCAGGCGCCCGCCGATCCCTATTTCATGCAGAACCTGCAGACCTGGGAGCAGGGACGCTTCATCCGTTTTCATGGCGTTGTGCAGTGGCTGGGCTGGTTGTGGCCTTACGCAACCGCGGCGTATCTGATCCAGCATTCCTGGCAACAACCACAGCAAAACTAGAATTCCAGCATGGTTGAGCAAAACTCCGAATCGCATCGCACGCCCGCGTCCTACTACGAGCGGCACATCTTTTTCTGCCTGAATCAGCGCCAGAACGGCGAGGGCTGCTGCGCGCAGCATCAGGCCCAGGCGGGCTTTGACCGCTGCAAGCAACTCGTCAAGGCAGCCGGACTGTCAGGACCGGGCCAGATTCGGGTCAACAAAGCCGGTTGCCTGGATCGCTGTGCCGGCGGGCCGGTGGCCGTCGTTTACCCGGAGGCAGTCTGGTATAGCTATGTGGACTTGCAGGACATTGATGAGATCGTCGAATCGCACCTCAAGAATGGGCAGGTCGTGGAACGGCTGGTGACGCCGGCGGATCTCGGGCGCTGAGAAAGCGGGCAATTTGCTGCGCTGGCCGGCGCGCTGCCTGCAGCCGGCAGCGCATGCACCGATATGGTTGCGGCGCTTTACCGACGCCATGGCGATCGATCAAGCTTTTTCAGGGACAATCGGGCTTTTGCGAAAACTGGTGATCGGCCAACCACGTCGCATTGCCAGAGCATCCTTCCTGAGCCCTGTTGCCTTTGTGCGTTGCCATCTTCAGGCTGATGCCTGACTCGATGGCCCGACCCAGTGCAATCCCCCTACACATGATGAAAAACCTAATTGTTGCCATTGCCTGCGTCTTTTCTCTCACTGTTGCGGCGCAAACGCCGCAAGCACCCGAAATTGCGGCGCGCTCGTATTTGCTGATGGACGTTACCTCCGGCCAGGTCCTGGCGGAGAAAGACGCGCAATCCAGTGTCGAGCCCGCTTCCTTGACCAAACTGATGACCGCCTATCTGGTGTTCGACGCGCTGCGCAGCAAGAAGATCACACTGGCCCAGACCCTGCCAGTCAGCGTGCGGGCCTGGAAAATGGAAGGCTCGCGCATGTTCATCGACCCCAAGATGCAGGTGCCAGTGGAGGACCTGATCAAGGGCATGATCGTGCAGTCTGGCAATGACGCCACCATTGCGCTGGCCGAGGGCGTTGGTGGAACGGTCGAGCAATTCGTCAAGTTGATGAATGACCAGGCCAAGGCACTAGGCATGACGGCAACCGGATACCGCAATCCCGAGGGTTTGACCGAGGCCGGCCATGTCACCACAGCGCGGGATCTGTCCATCCTGTCGAGTCGATTGATGCGGGACTTTCCCGAGTATGTTTCGTATTACGCGATCAAGAAGTACCGTTACGCCGGCACGCCGGCGAGCAACGACAACAACCGCAATCTGCTGTTGTACCGCGATCCGTCGGTCGACGGACTCAAGACCGGCTTTACCGAGGCTGCCGGCTATTGCATGATCGTTACCGCCAAGCGCGATTTTCCGAACCTGGTGCAAGCCGGCGCGACGGCCGGGAGCGCGGAGGCCAGCGGCGGCCGCAGGCTGTTGTCGGTCGTCCTGGGCGCGGCGAGCGAGAACGCGCGTGCCAATGAGTCGCAAAAGCTGATCAATTGGGGCTATACCGCATTCGAGGCAGTCAAATTGTTTGACGCTAATCAGGCGGTTGCGACACCTGCGGTCTGGAAAGGCGTTGCGCCGACCGTCAAGCTAGGACGCGCGCAGGCTGTGATCGTCACTATTCCATCGGGCGCGGCGAGCCGGATCACGACCCAGATTGCGCGCCCTGATCCATTGGTGGCGCCGTTCACCAAGGGCCAGACCGTGGGCACGCTGAAAGTGTCGGACGGCTCCCAGGTGTTGGCGGAGCTGCCCTTGCTGTCCCTCGAGGATGTGCCACAAGCGGGCATTCTGGGTCGCACCTGGGACGCGATTCGCCTGTGGATCAAGTGATCGGATAGCGCGGGCCGCACTGCGCTTCG
>JBBKVW010000506.1:0-5206 GCA_037968655.1 Burkholderiaceae bacterium | reverse complement strand
TGTACGTATCGGAGTCGAACGCCAATGCGGCGCTGGTCTGTAGCGCCTCATACAGCGCGCTCTCGTCATGCACCGTCGCCAGATGGCACCAGCGGTCGAACAGATGGATGTCGGTGCGCCCGGTATGCGGATCGTTTTCGCGCAGGCCTATGCGGCCCGCAAATGGCCAGTCCTGCAATCGGTGCTCGGCCAGCGCCAGCTGCACGCGCAACAGGTGCTTGCGCGGGTCTTCCTTGCCGCAGCAGGCGCCGGCGCAGCGCCCGATCTGCTGCGCAAAACAGCGCCCGGTTCCGGCTTCCAGGCCCAGCAGGCGCGCGCACAGGCCCTGGCTGTCGGCCAGCTCCAGCAAGGCCGCACGCGCTGCCTTGACCGACTTGAAGACGCCATGGCTGCGCGATGGCAGGCCGCATTGCAGGTCATCCATCTCCAGCAACTGCACCTGCGGGCGCGCGGCGGAGTCTTCAGTGATCTGCCACAGGCACAGCGGCGCAACGCGACGCAGCTTGCGGTTGTAGACCGGTTGCAGTTGCTTGACCAGGCGTGACTCAAGCAACAAGGCGCCCAGTTCGCCGGCAGTGCGCCGAAACTCGACCCGGCGCGTCTCCTGCGCCAGTTGCATATCGCGCCCGGTGGTGTGGTCGGACTGGAAGTGCGAAATCACGCGCGCGCGCAGATGCACGCTCTTGCCGATATACAGGGGCTGGCGCGACTCGCCATACAGCAGGTAGACACCCGGCCCATCCGGTATGCCCTGCAAGGTCGTCTCCAGATGCGGGGGAACACTGGCAACACCACTGACCAGTTCGCGCGCGGCTTCGCGCAGCCGTTCCACGCCCAGTTCGCCGCGCGCCAGCGCCAACCAGTCCAGCACCGCGTCCACATCGCCCATCGCGCGGTGCCGGGCCTCGCTGTGCAGGCCGTGTCGGCGCATGATCGCGTCCAGACCATGGCCCTTGTGCTGCGGGTACAGGCGCCGCGACAGGCGCACGGTACACAGCATGCGCACCCGCAGGTCGTGCTGCAGGCGCTGCAATTCGTTCTTCACGAATCCGTGGTCAAAGCGCACGTTGTGCGCCACCAGCACCGTGTCGTCGAGCAGTTCGAGCAGCCGCGGCGCAACCGCCTCGAAGCGCGGCGCGCCGGCCAGCATGTCGTTGTCGATTCCGGTCAGGTTGGTGATGAAGGGAGAGACCCAGCGACCCGGGTTGACCAGCGTGCTCCAGCGCGCGACTTCGCGCCCGTCCTCGACCCGCACCGCGGCAATCTCGATGATGCGGTCTGCCACCGGATTGCCGCCGGTGGTCTCCAAGTCGAGCATCAGGTAGCTTGCAAGCATTGCGCCAAGTATTCCATGCCTTTTCGACCGAACGGGCGATCCGGCCAATTGCGCCCCGTGCCGCGTGACAAAATCCGCCAATGGCCTGCCAAAAGCGCCCGGGACCAGTGCCTGGGCAAGGAGCCGGCCGGCCATCACTGAAATTCGGACTCTGCTGATCGCGTCGCCAATGCAAGGCCGCAAAGGTCAGCCCTGGGGAAACTGCATGACGATAGAGATTGATCACATCCTGGTGCCCTCGCGCGACAAGGTCGCGGCGGCCACTTTGTTGGCCCGGTTGCTGGGCGTCCCTTGGGCCGAGTCGACGATCGGGCCATTCGCGGCAGTCTTTGTCAATGACGGCTTCACGATCGACTTTGATACCTGGGCCGATCCCGTCACCCCGATTCACTACTGCTTTCGGGTCAGCCAGGAAGAATTCGACGCGACGCTTGATCGCCTGCGCGCCGCCGGCATCGCGTTTCGCAGCACGGTCAACGGACCGGTCAATTTCAAGGTCGATACCGGGCATGGCGGCAGTATCGTCTACTGGAACGAGCCCGATGGCCACCGGTGGGAGATGTTGACGGTCAGCTACGCGCGCAAGGCCTGAGCGTCTTCGTGTCTGTCTGCCCCGTGCGATCCTGACGCGGCCAGCTACTTTTGCAAGTCTGAATCGAGATCACATGGCCGAACCCAAACATCTTGCCGAAAAAGAGGACCTCACCGCCGCCCTGCGCTGGGCCGCAAGGCTCGGCCTGCACGAAGGCGTGTGCAACCACTTTTCGCTGGAGGTGGCGCCCGACCGTTATCTGATCAATCCCCAGGGACTGCACTGGGAAGAGGTCTGCGTCGGCGACATCATGCTGATCGACGGCCAGGGGGCGGTGATCGATGGCCGGCACACGGTCGAGCCGACCGCGTTCTTCATCCACTCCTGGATTCACCGGCTCAACCCGCAGGCAAGGGCCGTGCTGCATACCCATATGCCGTATGCGACGGCACTGACGTTGGTGCAGGGCGGGCGGCTGGCGTGGTGCCAGCAAAATGCGCTGCGCTTTTGGGATCGGGTTGGCTATGACGAGACCTATGGTGGCATTGCGCTCGATGCCGCCGAAGGCGAGCGGATCGGCCGCTCCATGCAGGGTAAGGACGTGATGTTCATGGCCAGCCATGGCGTGACGGTTACCGGCCCCAGCATGGCCTGGGCGTTTGACGACCTGTACTACCTGGAGCGCAGCTGCATGCACCAGTGCCTGGCAACGCAGCATGCGGCAGGCAGGCCGCTGCGCGAGATTGCCCCGGCCGATTGCCAGGTAGTGGCGGACCAGATCGCCGGCGAGCGCGCCCAGAGCGACCTGCATTTCGCCGCCATCAAGCGCCTGCTCGATCGCGAACAGGCCGGCTGGCGTACTGTGAATTAGGGATTCCCAGCGTCGTTGCGGGGTAGTGAGGATTCCCGGCGGGCCGCCGGGCAAATACGCAGGTTCAGCTGCTGATGTAGGTCTGCAGTTGTGCGATGGTCTGCTCATGGTCGGCAATGATGTCGTCCATGATGTCGTGAGTCGAGATCATGCCCATCACCTTGCCAGCATCCACCACCGGCAGGTGGCGAATCTTGTGCTGGCTCATCAGCGCCATGCATTCGCGGGTACCGGTGGAAGGCGCCACCGTGATGACGTTGGGCGTCATGATCTGCTCTATCGGCGTCTCGCGCGAGTTCTTGCCCTCCAGGGCCACCTTGCGCGTGTAGTCGCGTTCAGAGAACACACCGACCAGTTTTTCGCCTTGCATCACCAGCATCGCTCCGACGCCGTGATCCGACAGAAGCTTGAGACCATCGAACACCATGACTTCGGGCGCAACCCGGTACATGTGGGACTCGCGTTTGCGTAGCAGTTCGACGATCGGTTTCATATTGGCTCCTGTGATCCTTGCGGTGCGCATTCCAGTGTAGCCAAACTTGAATCCGGCGAAACCAGTTCCGGGTTGGACTGCACCAATGTCGGGCGGGCCGTCAGCGTGACTGCTTGAAAGCCATCACGGCCTGGTTGCGCAAGGTGCGCAATAGTCCGAGTTCACGTTCGTTGAGCTTGAGTGAACCAGCGTTGGCGGTATCCGCATAGATCAGTCCGACTGGCTTGTCCTTGATCATCAGCGGCAACAGCAGGAAAGCCGGCGCCGGATCCAGTGCCAAGTACCAGGCTGGCAAGCGGCTGCGCATGCGCGGTGTTGTCGCGTCGCCGATCATGGTGTCGGCGCCCTTGATGCAGACGGCATGAAACAGGTCTGCCGCGCCACTGCCAAGTGGAACGCGAAACGCCCTGACGATCGGATCCACCCCAGTGCCAAGGCCGAACCGGCCGGTCAGTGCGTCGGTCTTGGGATCGCGCAGACTGAGCACCACATGCGAGAAGCCCATGGCACGGTACATGGTCTCCAGCACCATCCGCAACACATCGCTGAGTGAGCTCTCTTCCACCAACGCATGTGTGATGTCGGATATGCCAGCGGCCAGCATGTCAACGAGTCCGAGCCGGTCGGCAGATGGGCCCGCCAGGCCTGGCGCAGTTGGTTCGAGCGCCGCATGCAGCGTATCTGTCGCGCTGGCCTCGCTTGCGTCCGCAGGCAATGCGGTGCGTGCGGCCAGTCCCGCGGGAATCCTGCGCAATTCCATCGCCGACGCCAGCTCCAGCAACTTGCCGCGTGCCTGTGCAGTCGCCAACGCCATGGCATCGGGCGAACTGGCCAGGGCGGGTGCGAACTGCTCGAACACCGATTGCAGCCGCCCATTTTGCTCGCGCGGCTCATGGCGCAACATGGTCTGCGCAATCTGATTGGCTGCCACCGTGATCCAGCGCAGCCGCTCGGGCATGGCACAGGCAGAGCCGGGTGGCTTGGTAGAAGGCTGGTGCATGTAGCGGCGAATCTCGTCCGGCAGATCCCAATGCCTGGCAATGCCCAGGCCCAGTGCCTCGAAACTGACCCCCAGCACTTGCAGCGAAGCGCTGCGCTCGGACAATTCGCCTGGGTCTGCCTGCAACAATGCGCGCACCTGCACTGCCTCCTGCGCAAAGTAGTACATCGCCAGCAGGCGACCCATATCCTGAAACAGGGCGCCAATGAAGCACTCTTCGCCGTCGCGTGCCAGTGGACACAGTTCGCGGGCCACGGATGCGGCCATCAGGCTGCGCAGGAACTCCTCGGTCAGCAGCTCAGCGTGGTCTTTGTCCTGCATACCCTCGATCAACACCAGGCCCAGGGCCATGTTGCGAATGGCGTTGAATCCCACCAGCGCCACTGCGCGCGACACCGTCGCGATGCGCTGACCGCGCGCATAGAACGCGGCATTCACCATACGCAGCAGCTTGTTGGCCAGCGCGACGTCCTTCAGTATCTCGTTGGTCAGTTCGGCCATGCTCTCGGTGTCCGACGCCGCCATGCCCTGGATGCGCGCCACCGCGCGTGACATGGCAGGAAAGTCGCTGTTCTGATGCATGCGGCGCAACAACACGTCGAACGCGTCATCGCCCTTGGCACGGGACTGCGCCAGTGTCTCGCCAGGCTGCTGCGCCGGCGTCTTGCCATTGCCCGACTCGCCCGGCAGCGCGAGCGACTCGAAACGCCCGTGCCTGGCGGGGTCTGTCAACTGCCCGGCATCGGGGGGCTGTTCGGGTTGCAAGGGTCGGTCAGTCATGCGGATGGCGGGAATGGGTCTGTTCGCACTGAGCAGAAAGATTCGATCGGGTCAGGCATTGCGCCTTTCGCGGCATCATAGCGTTCATCAATCACGCCAGCGTGGCGGCGACACACATTGCAGCCAGAGTCAGCGGGGATGCCGAAACTGCACGGACTTTCGCCCGGCCTTGCCTTCATCGATTCCGGGTCAAT
>JBBKVW010000505.1:0-2549 GCA_037968655.1 Burkholderiaceae bacterium | reverse complement strand
CGGCTGGCAGCCTGCGCGGGTGCAGTTGATGGCGGCAGCGCAGGCCGCTTGTGCCAGCGTGCGCGCAACGCCCTGTGCCGCCTGCTGCGGCGCAACGACCCAATCGGCGACGCAATTGCCCCAGAAGGTGTCGCCGGCGCCGACCGTATCGACCACCTGCACCGGCGGCACATCGGCCTGCGCGACCGCGCCGTCGACCTCCAGCCAGGCACCGCCTTCGCCAAAGGTCAGCGCGATACGGCGTGCGCCCAGCGATCGGAAGTGGGCAGCCATTGCAGGCGCGTTGGCGCGGCTCGGATCGGCCCAGCCAAGCGCCTCCAGGTCTTCGTCACTGGCCTTGATCCAGTCGGCCAGCGCTGCCACCTCCTTGACTGCGGCCACGTATTGCGCCAGATCGGCGGCCAGGCGCGGGCGCATGTTCACGTCCACGCTGATCGTCCAGCCCATCGCCCGGGCGCCCTTGACTACGGCCAGCACCTTGGTGTGCTCGGGCGGCACCAGCAGCAGGGAGCCGGCATGCAATACGCCGGCGGCCTGTTTTTTCAGCAGCGCCAGTATCTGCTCGACCTGGTAATCGCGGTCGGCGATGCCCTCGCGGTAAAAGCCGTAGCTGGGCTGGCCGTCGGTCAGCTGCACCACCGCCAGCGAGGTCGGCAGCCGGCTGGCCGGCGACAGCACGCGCACGCCGTCGGCGGCAAGCTGGGCGCGGATCTGGTCGCCGAAGCGGTCGACCGAGACCGGGTTGAGATAGGCAACGTCCGCCCCGCGCAAGGCCGCGGCGCGCGCCATGTTGAACGGGCTGCCGCCCATCATCGGGCGCAGATCGCCACTGCTTTGCGCCACGCAGTCCATCAGCGCCTCGCCCAGGACCCAGATCGGCAAAGTCCGCGCGCCCATCAAGTCGCTCCCGCGCACGTTTGCAGCAGACGCTGGCGCCGGATCACATCGATCCACACGGCCACGACAAGGGCCGCGCAGATCGCCTGCACCAAGCGGAACCGGGATATCTTGAGCAGCTTCATAGCGCTGCGGATGTGCGCGTCATTTTCATGTGGATGGCTCCGGTAATGCTATGGGTTTCAGAGGGCTAAAGCAGCGCAGACCAAGGTCTGTCGCTTGGCGGGTTCAGATTAAAACACAAAACTACAATTAAATAAACCTAATAGTTTTACTTATATACTGTTTCAAATCATTCTGACATGCTTGCATTCGCCGCAATAGCGAGACCATCATGCGTACCACCCGACCCGTATTTGAAATCAAAGGCCTGACCAGGCATCGTCGCTGCGTCAAGCCCCGCATCAACGCCGGCAAAAGCTGTTTCGCGTGCCTGGTCACCGAGACCATCGACCCGGCCAGCACGGGCTCCGAAAAGGTGGTGGTGTGCTGAAAGGTATCGACCCCCTGCTGACGCCGGAACTGCTGATGCGCCTGGCGGCCATGGGCCATGGCGAATGGGTGGCCGTAGTCGATGCCAATTTCACCGCCGAGTACCTGAGCGCCGGCAAACCGGTCATCCTCCTGCCCGGGCACGGCCTGGCCCGCGTCAGCCAGGCGGTTCTGTCGGTAATGCCGCTGGCCGAGGACGTCGCGCAGCCGGCCGCCTACATGCGCGTCAGCGGCCAGCCACTGGAAAGCCGCACGCCAGCCCAGCAGTCGATGATCGACCTGTTGGCCCGCTCCGGCCTGCCGGCCGAACGGGTCGAGGCAGTCGAACGCTTCGCCTTCTATGAAAAGGTCAGGCAAGCCAGCGTGCTGGTGCAAAGTGGCGAGGCCACCGCCTTTGGAAATGCCATGTTCTGCAAGGGTGTGATACTGAACTGAACGTCCAAACCGGGCGCCTCAACCAATTCGGAACCGATGTGAACGCGACACCCGCTTTTGCCCGCGACCCGCGCATGATGCGCGGCTCCAACCACAGTGGCATGCGCCAGTTCAACGAGCGCATCGTGCTGCAGGCGATTCGCCATGCCGGCGCGATCGCCAAGGCCGACCTGGCGCGCCTGACACAGCTGTCGACGCAGACAGTATCGATCATCGTCAACCGTCTGCTGGAGGACGGGCTGCTGCTCAAGCAGGCGCGCGTGCGCGGCAAGATCGGTCAGCCCTCGGTGCCGCTGGCACTCAATCCGGACGGCGTGTTCAGCCTGGGCCTGCAGGTCGGGCGGCGCAATCTCGAGGTCATGGTGAGCGACTTCGTCGGTCGTCCGCGCCACCGCCTGCAATTTCACTACCCCCAGCCCGATCCAGACGTGGTGCTGCCCAATATCGCCGCCGGCCTGGCCCAGATGCAGGAATTGATGGGCCAGGAGCACTGGAGCCGCACGGTCGGCATCGGCCTGACGGCGCCGCTGTCGATGCACAAATGGTCCGAGCTGTTCGACGGCGCGGCCGGCGCCGCACTGGAGCGCTGGGCCGAGGTCGACCTGCTGACCAAGGTACAGGCCATGACCGAGTTGCCGGTGCAGTTCGCCAAGGACACCATGGCCGCCTGCATGGCCGAGATGCTGCAGGGACAGGGCCTGCGCATCGAGAGCTACCTGTATGTG
>JBBKVW010000504.1:0-14531 GCA_037968655.1 Burkholderiaceae bacterium | reverse complement strand
GCTGCCGTCTGGCGGCTGCCGATTAGCAGTCCAGGGCTCAGGCCAGCGAGAAGCTTTTCTGCTGGCCCGCCTGCAGGTGGATCACCTGTGCAGGCGCGATCGGCGACCAGGCTTCGGAGTCGTCGCCCAGCGGCTCCGAGGCCACGGCGCAACCACCTGCCTGTGGCTTGAGATACAGCGTGGGCGGCGCGTCGTCGCTGGACCAGCGAAACGCCCAGGCCTGGTCGCCATCGGCCAGCGCGGCGGCAAAGCGCAATGGCGCCTCGACGCCACGCGCCTGCATCAGCGCAAGCGTTTCGTCCAGCACCGACTTGACCGCGTCGATCGGTGGCAGGCCGGACTCGATACGGGTCACGATCAACAGAAACAGCAACTCGGAATCGGTTGCACCACGGCGTTGCTCGTACATGGCGTCGGGCAGCTGCACTTCCATGGCGCGGCGCACCTGGCCGTAGCCGCCGATCTGGCCGTTGTGGATGAACATGTAACGGCCACTGTGAAACGGGTGGCAGTTCTGGCGCGCGATGCCGCCACCAGTTGCTGATCGCACATGGGCAAAGAACAGGCGCGAGCGGACGTTGGCGCACAGCGCCAGCAGGTTCTCGTCCGACCAGGCCGGCATGACCTCGTGGTAGACGCCCGGCTCGGCGCGCTCGCCGTACCAGCCCACGCCAAAGCCGTCGCCGTTGGTGACGGTCTTGGCCTCGACCGCGCGCAGGCTCTGGCGCACCAGGGAATGGCGCGGCTTGCAGACCAGGTCCTCGAGCAGGATGGGTTCGCCCAGGTAGGCCAGGAATCTGCACATCGTCGTCGTCCTTTCGCGCGCACGCTTGCCGCCACAGGCCAGGCGGAGCCAGCATCGATGGCGCGCACTCCAGGGCGCTGCCTGCCGCAGCATACCAAGGCCGACCGGTAGCGGCGTGGTGCCAAGTCCAGCGCTGCATCCGGCAGCCGCAACACCGGCGCAGCCGCAACGAACTACGGACGAATGAACCACGTATGAACAACGCGCTCTAATTTTGGCATCGCACCTGAAGAAAAACTGTTCTTGCGCGCACACGGTCGACTCTTCAGAATGGGCTGGCCCAGCCACATCGGGCCCATTAATCACAGGAGACTCACTGATGAACCGCAAACCCACTCTCACACGCCGCCAGTTGATCGGCGCAGGTGCTGCCGCAGGCGCCGGCATGTTCCTTTCGGCGCAGTCGCTGGCGCAGGGCAAGGTGAAGATCAACATGCAGCTGGGCTGGATCGCCGGTGGCAACCAGATCGGCGAGATTGCCGCCAAGCGCATGGGCTATTACGACACCGAAGGCATCGATTTCGCCATCCAGCCAGGGGGCCCCGCCATTGACGGCGTGGCCATCGTGGCCTCGGGGCGCTTTGAGGTCGGCCAGGTCTCGTCCAGTCCGTCCAACATGCTGGCGGTGTCGCAGGATCTGCCGATCCAGGTCTTCGCCACTGGCCTGCAACAACATCCCTATACCTTCTTCTCGCTGAAGAAGAACCCGATCCGCACGCCACAGGACATGGTGGGCAAGAAGATCGGCATCCAGTCCACCGGCATGGTGCTGCTGCGCGCCTTGCTGGCCAAGAACAAGATCGATGAAAAATCGATGACCATCATTCCGATCGGCAGCGACATGACGCCGCTGCTGACCGGCCAGGTCGACACCGTGACCGGCTGGTTGACCAACACCACGGCGCTCAAGCCGCTCGGTGCGGATCGCGTCGACCTGCGACTATGGGACTCCGGCGTCAAGCTCTACGCGCTGCCCTACTACGCCACCAACGACATGATCAAGAACCGGCCCGAGGTGCTGCAGCGCTTCCTGCGCGCCACTGCCCGGGGCTGGGCCTATGCCAACAAGAACCGCGATGCGGCGGTCGATCTGCTGATTAAGGAATACCCCAACCTGAACGGCCCCGACGAGCGCCTGGCAGTCGATTCGCTGATGTCCTTTGCCTACAACGACCTGACCAACAAGCATGGCTGGGGCACCATGGACAAGGCGGTGTGGGCCGAGCAGATCAAGCAATACGCCGATCTGGGCCAGTTCACCAAGCGCGTGCCCAAGGTCGACGAGGTGATGACCATGGACATCCTCAACGCCACCCGCGAATACCGGCTGCGCAACTCCTAGTCCACGCGCTGCCGTTACCACCATGACGACTTCCATGACGGTTGCGCCGCCGGCGCAGGGGATCGGTGTTGCCCCGTCCCGATCCGGCAGCCCGGCGCCAGTCGGGTTTTCGGTCAGCTGCCGCGATGTGTCGGTGCGGTTTTTCACCGACCGGCGCAGCGTAACCGCCCTGCAGGATGTCAGCATGGACATCTTCGAGGGCGAGTTCCTGACACTGCTGGGTCCCTCGGGTTGTGGAAAGTCGACGTTTCTTCGGGTCGTCGCCGACCTGATCGCGCCAACCGCAGGAAGCCTGCAGGTGCTGGGCGTGACGCCCGAGGCGGCGCGCATTCGGCGCGACATCGGCTTCGTGTTTCAGGACCCTGCACTGCTGCCCTGGCGTACCGCGCTGCAGAACGTGGAGTTGCCGCTGGAGGTGGCCAAAGGCCGTGCCGACGCCAGCCGTGCCGCCCGCGCCACGCCGCGCGAGCTGCTGGATCTGGTGGGTCTCAAGGGCAGCGAAAACGCCTACCCGCATGAACTCTCCGGCGGCATGCGCCAGCGCGTGGCGATCGCCCGCGCATTGGTCAGCGATCCCCGGGTGCTGCTGATGGACGAGCCGTTCGGCGCGCTGGACGAGATCACCCGCGACCGGCTCAACGAGGAGCTGCTGCGGCTGTGGCGCGAACTGGGCATGACCGTGCTGTTCGTCACCCACAGCATCTACGAGGCCGCATTCCTGGGCCAGCGTGTGTTGATGCTCGCCGCCAACCCGGGACGCGTCAAGGAGATCGTGCCGGTCGATCTGCCGGCCGATCGCGGCCTGGATATCCGCGAGACACCGCAGTTCGTGCAACTGGCCGCACATCTGCGCCAGGTGCTGGAAACCTGCTGAAGGACACGCCATGTCAACGACAACATTGCAAGCGCCCATCATGACCGAGCAGGACGACCAGGAACTGGTGGCGCACCAGGCCCAGCGGCAACGGCTGGTCTGGCGCCGACGCACCATGCCGGCCATCGGCGTGTTCGTGCTGCTGTTCACCTGGTGGGCACTGGTCACCGGGCTGGATGTCAAGCCCTTCATCGCGCCGTCGCCGTTCCTGGTGCTGGAGACGCTGTACGCCAAGCGCGCCGTGCTGCTGGACAACATGCTGCCCACCGCGATGGAGGCCGCCGGCGGATTCCTGATCGGCAACCTGGTGGCGATCGCCATCGCCACCATCTTCGTGCACAACAAGACCCTGCACGAAATCTTCTTTCCGGTCGCGCTGATGCTCAACGCTATTCCGATCGTCGCCAAGGCGCCGGTGCTGGTGCTGCTGATGGGCAACGGTGTCGAACCCAAGATTGCAATCGCGGCGCTGGTGTGCTTCTTCCCGTCGCTGGTCAACATGGTGCGCGGCCTGGACGCCGCCAATCCGCAGGCGATGGAGCTGATGCGCGTACTCTCGGCCAGCAAGACCGAGGTGTTCTTCAAACTGCGGCTGTTCAGTTCGCTGCCCTACCTGTTCTCGGCGCTGCGCATCTCGGCGTCACTGGCGGTCATCGGCGCGGTGGTCGGCGAATGGATCGGCGCCACGCAGGGCATCGGCGCGCTGATCATCCAGGCCACCTACAACTTCGACTCGGCGCTGTTGTACTCGGCGATCGTCATGAGCGCACTGCTGACTGGCGCGTTCTACATGGTCGTTGCACTGGCCGAGCGTGCGGTCGTGCGCTGGCAACCCGAACCCATATCACCCTGAGCTGCCTGCGCAGCGGAACCTGGCAAGAAAGGTCACCATGAACAACTCCCCTGACACCATCCGGCAACAGCCGCGCGACGTCAAGGTCGCATCGAAAGCCGACGTCGTGGTCGTCGGTGGCGGCCCTGCCGGTGTCGCCGCTGCCCTGGCCGCTGCGCGCAACGGCGCCAAGGTCACGCTGCTCGAACGCTACAACCACCTGGGCGGCCTGGCCTCGGGCGGCATGGTGCTGGTGCTGGACGACATGTGGGACAACCACCTGAACGAGATCTCGGTGCGCGGCCTGTGCATGACCATGATCGAACGCCTGGCCGCACGCCAGCACGCCTTCTACCCGCGCGAAAACGAGTGGGGCTACGACCCGGCCGCCTATCGGCGCTGGGGCCGCTGGGGCGCGTTCGACTTTCACACCCATGAAAAACCGCATCCGGTGTGTTTCGCCGCTGCCTTCGACCCCGATGGCTGGAAGCGCCTGTCGCTGGAAATGGTGGTGGAGGCTGGCATCGAATTGCGCCTGCATTCCTGGTTCTCGCACGCGCTGGTCGAGGACGACGTGATCAAGGGTGTGGTGGTCGAGAGCAAGGCCGGGCCGCAGGCCATCCTGGGCCAGGTGGTGATCGACACCACCGGCGACCTGGACGTGGCCGCCAGCGCCGGCGCGCCGCACACCGGCGGCAACTACATCATGACCACCGTGTTTCGCCTGGGCGGCGTGGACACCGACGAGGCCGAACGCTTCGAGCGCGAGGAACCCGAGCAGTTCTCCGCGCTGGACCGGCAGATCAAGAAGATCCTGGGCGGCTCCTGGGGCTACTGGTGGCTCAAGACGCCCCTGCCCGGCATCGTCTGGTGCAACTGCCCGCACATGGCAGGGCTGGACGGCCAGAAGGTCGAGGATTTGACGAGCGCCGAGATTCGCGGACGCGGCCATCTGCATGCGCTGGTCGACTTCGTGCGCGGCAAGCTGCCGGGCTTTCAGAACTGTTACGTCGTCGACGTGGCGCCGCAGACCGGCGTGCGCCAGACCCGGCTGCTCGAAGGCGATTACATCCTGAGCAAGGAAGACCTGCAGCAGCGCACCCGTTTTGCCGACAGCATTGCGCGCGGCCGGGACTACTACATGCCCTACCGCGTACTGTTGCCGCAAAAGATCGACAACCTGCTGGTGGCCGGGCGCCACTATTCTGTGACATCGCAGGCGCAGAAGATCTCGCGCGAGATTCCGCCTTGCATGGCGATGGGCGAGGCCGCTGGCGTTGCAGCGGCGCTGGCCATCAATGCCAAGGTGGTCGTACGCAAGGTCGATGTCACAGCAGTCCAGAAAACCTTGCGCGCCCAGGGCTGCGACCCGGGCGACCAAAGCGGGCGCAATGTCGATGTGCCGGAACTGGCCCGCGCCCTGGCGACCAGCGACGCCGTTCTGGAGACCGTATGACAAGCCCTTCCTCTACTGCAAGCGACCTGCCGCTGGCCGGCATCCGCGTGGTCGACTTCACCCAGGTCATGATGGGCCCGGTCTGTACCCAGATGCTGGGCGACTATGGCGCCGACATTCTGAAGATCGAGCGCAAGGGCGCCGGCGACCTGAGTCGCTCGACCTTCGAGCCGGTGCATGGCGCCGACAATCCGATCTTCTGCAGCCTGAACCGCAACAAGCGCAGCGCGGCGCTCGACCTGCGCGACCCGGCGGCGCTGGCCGCGGTCAAGGCGCTGATCGCGCAGGCCGACGTGGTCGTCAACAACTTTCGCGCCGGCGTGATGGAACGCATGGGCCTGGGCTACGAGGACTGCCAGGCGATCAACCCGCGCATCATCTATGCGGTGGGAACCGGCTACGGCGACAGCGGCCCCTATGCGCACAAGGGCGGGCAGGACGTGCTGGCCCAGGCCATGAGCGGCGTCATGCACCGGCGCGCCGACGCGGCGCTGCCGGTGTCGGTCTACCCGACCGCGCTGTGCGACTACAGCGCCGGCATGCACATGGTGCAGGGCATATTGCTGGCGCTGCTGCAGCGTAGCAAGACCGGCGTCGGCCAGAAGGTCAGCGTCTCGCTGTACAACTCGATGCTGGCGATGCAGATGCAGGAGGCGGCGATGATCATGATGGCCGACTCCGAGGTCAACTGGGCCGCCATGCCGCTGTCGGGTGTGTTCGACACCCGGGACGGCGCGCTGGTGCTGGTCGGTGCCTTCAAGGCCAATCCGCTGCAGGACATCTGCACCGCGCTGAACTTGCCTGACCTCTCAAGCGATCCGAAATTCTGCAACCTGACCCAGCAGTTCAAGCACAAGCCCGAACTGCAGGCGATGTTCCGCGAACGCTTTGCCAGCAATACGCGCGACCATTGGCTGGCAAAGCTGGAAGAACAGGATCTGCTGTGTGCCCCGGTGCGCGACCTGCGCGAGGCATTGACCGACCCGCAGACCCTGCACAACCAGATGCTGATGGAGGGCCCGGGCGAAGGCCAGACCTGCAGGTTTGTCGGCAGCCCGATCCAGATGTCGGGCGCGCCGGCGCGGCTGCACCGAGCGCCGCCGCGGCTGGGGCAGCATACGCAGGAGATTCTGGACATGGTGCAGACGGAGGCACAGGCATCATGAACCGACAGGCCGATGCACGAACGCAAGGCGCCGCAGCGCAGAGTGCTGCCATGCCGGTGATGCACCACGCCAATCCTTCGCTTTGCAGGGCTGCAGCCGACGGGAGCTGTTTATGAGCGTCACACTGGCGATCGAGAACCACGTCGCCACGGTCACACTGGACCGGCCGCAGGCGATGAACGCGGTCGACCTGCAGACCGAGGCCGAGTTGCAGCAGATCTGGTCCGGCATCGAGGCCAATCGCGACGTGCGCGTCGTCGTGCTGACCGGCGCCGGCGAGCGCGCCTTCTGCGTCGGCGCCGACCTGAAGAACCCCTCGGTCACAGGCCTCGAATACTGGGCCGCGCCACGCGTCGGTGGCTTTGGCGGCATTGCGCTGCGCGAGTCACTCAATGTGCCGGTGATCGCCCGCGTGAACGGCTTTGCGCTGGGCGGCGGCATGGAGATGGTGCTGGGCTGCGACATCGTCGTCGCCTGCGACGAAGCCAGCTTCGGCCTGCCCGAAGCCCTGGTCGGACGCATGCCGCTCGATGGCGGCATGACGCTGCTGCAACGCCAGGTGCCGTTTCGCAAGGCGATGGCGATGATGCTGACCGGCAAGCGCATCAGCGCAAAGGAGGCGCTGGACATGGGCCTTGTCAACGAAGTAGTGCCACGCGCGCAGCTCGATGCGGCGGTGCAGCGCTGGGTCGACGACCTGCTGGCTTGCGCCCCTTTGTCGCTGCAGGCGATCAAGCAGGTGGTGCGCCTCACCGGCACGATGTCGCCGGCCCAGGCCCAGGCCACGCGCCTGCCGGCAGTGGTTGCGGCGCTGCAGTCGCAGGATGCCGATGAAGGTGTACTGGCGTTCCAGCAAAAGCGCAAGCCGCAATGGACGGGACGTTGACATGCACCGGCGGGCCGTTTCTATGGGCCAATGCAGCAGCGCGCTGTGCGAAGGCACACCAGTGAATGGGCGGCGCAACTTCGCTGGCAGCACGCCGGCCAACCAGAACGCAGCGCTGCCATGACCTACGTCATCATCGACACCTGCATCGACTGCAAGGACGCCAGTTGCGTCAGCTGCTGCCCGGTCGACTGCATTTACGAAGGCCCGCGCACCTACTATATCCACCCCGATGAATGCATCAACTGCGGCATCTGCGTCTCGGTCTGCCCGCCCGAGGCGATCTGGGAAGACGCCGAAGTACCGCCGGCGCAGTTGCGCTTCATTGCGATCAACCGGGAGTTCTTCGAACCCGCCGTGACCGGCCTGGGCAGCCCGGGAAGCGCCAGCAGCGTGGGCGCAGCGGCGCAGGACCACCCGCTGGTTGCGCAATATCAAGCTCCCAACGCCGATACGGATCGATAAACTTCCTCGCTCGCCTGCCGGCACCCGCAGGACGCGGTTGTCTCCACCCGCCGCAGTCAGGCCGGCCGTCAGCCAATGGGTTGCCTTGGGCACGGCCGCGCCAGCCTTGAATTTATACTTCTGGCAAAACGGCAGGGGAGCCAGCAATGAACACAAAAAACGGCACCAGCGGATCGCCTTCGACGCCCGGCCGACGCCGCAGCACACCGGTCAAGCTGGAAGAAGTTGCACGGGCCGCGGGAGTTTCGCCCAGCACCGTCTCACGCATCCTCAATGGCACCGCTGTCGTCAGCCCGGTCAAGAAAAAGCTGGTCGACGATGCGATCGCCAAACTGGGTTTCGTGCCCAATCCGGTGGCACGCGGCCTTGCCAGCGGCAAGACGCTGAGTATTGGCGTCATCACCCAGGCGATCGACAGCCCCTACTATGGCGCCGCCTTGAGCGGCATCGAAGACGAACTCGACCCGGCCGGCTACTGCCCGCTGTTCGTCAGCGGGCACTGGAACGCCGCCGCCGAAGCGCGTTGCATCGACGTGCTGCGCTCGCGTCGCGTGGACGGCATCATCGTGCTGACCGGGCGATTGACGGACCAGGCGCTCAAGGCCTGCGCCAGGAACGTCCCGATCGTGGTAACCGGCCGCACGCTCAAGGCAGCAGGCCTGGTTTCACTCAATTTCGACAATTTCGAGGGGGGCCGACTGGCCACACAACATCTGATCGGCCTGGGGCACCGCGATATCGCCTTCATTGCCGGTGACCGTGATCACCCGGACGCCAATGAACGGCTGCGCGGATACCGCGCCGCGCTGCACGAAGCCGGAATCCCATTGAATGCAGATCTGGTGGTGCCGGGCGCCTACAGCGAAGTCAGCGGCATGATGGCAGTCGATCGCCTGCTGTCCAAGCGCCAGCGTTTCACGGCCATATTTGCCGCCAACGACCAGATGGCCCTTGGCGCCGCGCTGGGACTGCAGCGCCGTTCCCTGCGGGTGCCCGACGATATCTCGATGGTCGGTTTTGACGATCTGCCGACTTCCCTGTATGCGATCCCGCCCCTGACAACCGTCCATCAACCCGCCTATGAACTGGGCCGGCTCGCCGCCTCGGCCATGCTGCAGTTGCTGGCCGGCGAAAAACCCAGTGTCACCGTGCCGGCGCCGCGCTTGATCGTGCGCGAGTCCGGCCGTCGCCTGCTCGGCTGATCCGGGCGCCTGCATTCGCAGGCATCGCGGCGACGCCGATGCGCGCACTGGCCGCGCATCCGCCGCATCGGTCTTTGCGGGATAACCCTAGGCGCCAGCGGCGGCCACTCTCCTATAATTTTATGAAAGCGCTTTCAAACATGATCCGACGCCACGCAGGGTGCCTCGTCCTGACTGCGCTGTGACTTGCACAAGCCGACCAAGGGAGCCCGCATGAAAACACTGACGCATTGGTGCACCAACGTTCGCATCCTGGCCGGGCTGTTGCTCTGCGCGACTGCACCGCTCTGTGCGCAGGCGCAGGTCGTGCTGACGGTGGCCGCGTTCCCGGCGGTGGACGAGATCGTGCGTTCGGCCATACCGCAGTGGAAGCAGCTGCACCCCAACGTCGATATCAAGGTGGTGAGCCGCCAGTTCAGCGATCACCACACGGCGATGACCACGGCCTTGTCGACCTCTTTCTACCTGCCCGACGTGATGGCCCTCGAAGTCGGCTACGTTGGCCGCTTTGCACAAGGCGGCGGGCTCGACGACTTGAGCAAACCGCCATATGACATCGGCAGGTTTGCAGCGCGTTTCGTGCCCTATGCGATGGCGCAGGCGACCAACCGCAAGGGCGCCATCGTGGCGGTGCCGACCGACATCGGGCCCGGAACCCTGTTGTACCGCTCCGATCTGCTGACCAAGGCCGGTGTCACCGAAGCCGAACTGACGCAATCGTGGGACAGCTACGTAGCCACCGGAGCGCGCATCAAGCAGGCCACCGGCGCCTATCTGATGGCCCACGCGCGCGACATGAAGGACATCGTGATACGCGCGGGCATCAAGCCGGGCGAAGGCCTGTATTTCGATGACCAGTCCAATGTGCTGGTGACCTCGCCACGCTTCGTGCGCGCGTTCGAGCTGGCACGCGATGTGCGGCGCCAGAAACTCGACGCCAAGGTATCCGCCTGGTCCAACGAGTGGTCCGAAGGATTCAAGCGCGGAACCATCGCCACCCAGATGACCGGTGCCTGGCTGGCCGGCCATCTGAACAACTGGCTGGCACCCAATACAAAGGGACTGTGGCGCGCCGCGCAACTGCCCGAGGGCGCCTATGCGGCCTACGGCGGCACCTTCTTCGCGATCGCGCGCGGCTCACCGGCAGCACACAAGCAACTGGCATGGGAATTCATCCAGATGATGACGCTCAACCGCGACAGGCAGCTCAGCGCTTTCCGGTCCCAGGACGCATTTCCGGCGCTGCTGGAGACCTACGACGACCCGTTTTTCGACCAGCCCATCGCGTTCCTGGGCGACCAGACAGCGCGCGTCGGCTGGCGCGAGGCCGCACGCCGCATCACCGCGGTCTCGGTCCACAAGCAGGACGCATTTGCCGACGAGGTGATCAACACCGAACTCGACAAGGTGCTGGACCGCGGCAAGGACATCGCCACCGCACTGGCCGATGCGCAGCGTCTGCTGAGCAAACGCGCCCATCGCTAGGTTCGCGCCCCTGCGCAACGCCCCCGACCGGAGACCATCATGAAGCTTCCCAACGCCCTGCGCCTGTCGCCCGAATGGACTCCTTACGTGCTCATCAGCCCGTTCGTGATCCTGTTTGGTGTGTTCGGGCTGTTTCCGCTGCTGTTTTCGCTCTACCTCGCGTTTCAGACCTGGGAACCCAGCAGTGGCATGGGCGCGATGACCTTCGTCGGATTCGGCAACTTCACGTTCTCGCTGCAGGACGAATGGTTCTGGAAGTCGCTCTACAACACCGGCTGGATGGCACTGGCCTCGGGTGTGCCGCAGCATGTGGTCGCCATTCCGCTGGCCTACTTCATCCACACCTCCTTCAAGGGCATGCGCAACGCGGTGGTCGGCGCCTACTTCATGCCCTACATCACGTCCACGGTGGCCATCGCGATCCTGTTCAGCTCCCTGTTCTCGACCGACTACGGACTGGTCAATGTCGGGCTGCAAGGCCTGTCGCAGGTTCCCGGCCTTGGCTGGTTGCTGCCGGCTGAGCCAGTGGACTGGCTGGGCAATCCGGACAATATCAAGCCGGCGATCTCGATGCTGGTGTTCTGGCGCTACGTCGGCTTCAACGTGGTGTTGTACCTGGCCGCACTGCAGACGATTCCGAAGGACATCTACGAAGCGGCCACCATGGATGGTGCCGGGCGCGTCCAGCAGTTCTTCTACATCACGCTGCCCAGCCTCAAGCCGATGATCTTCTTCGGCGTCACGCTCAGCGTGATCGGAGGCCTGCAGCTGTTCGAGGAACCGTTCATCCTGACCGGCGGGCGCGGCGGCTCCGACCAGGCCGGCATGACGACGGCCATCTACCTGTACCGGATGGCGTTCGACTTCAACGATTTCGGCGCCGCCAGTGCGATGTCCTGGCTGCTGTTCATCGTGGTGGCCCTGCTCACCTGGCTGACCAATATCGCGTTCCGTCCGCCCAAGTCGTCCACCTGAACCGGGGCCATTGCATGAACTTCCAATCCGAAAAACTGGCGCCCTGGGCCGCCTATTGCGTCGTCGGCGTCGGCATGCTGATCATGCTCTCGCCGTTCTACTTCATGTTCGTGTTCGCGACCCAGTCGCGCACCGAGATTTTCAGCCTGCCGCCCCCGATGTTCTTTGGCGACGACTTGATGGGCAACCTGAAAATCCTGACCGACCGGCTGCCGTTCTGGCGCAATCTGGGCTGGAGCGTCTACGTGGCGCTCGCATCCACCGTGCTCACGCTGCTGTTCTGTTCGATGGGTGGCTATGCGTTCGCATTGTTTGAATTTCGCTTCAAGAATGCGCTGTTCGGTCTGGTCCTGGGCACGATGCTGATCCCGACCTTCATGAACATGATCCCGACCTTCATGATCATGGACCTGCTGGGCTGGATCGACCAGCCGCGCGCGCTCTACATTCCCGGCGCCGCCAGCGCGTTCGGCATTTTCCTGATGCGCCAGTTCGTCTCGACCTCCATCCCCAAGGACCTGATCGAGGCGGCGCGCATGGACGGCTGCAGCGAACTGGGCATCTACTGGCGCATCGTGCTGCCCCTGCTCAAGCCGGCCATGGGCACGCTTGGCCTGATCACCTTCATCGCGTCCTGGAACAACTTCATCGGGCCGCTGGTGGTGATGCGCTCACCCGACATGTATACGCTGCCGCTGGCGCTGCGCAGCCTGCAAAGCCCGGTCGACACCGAGTGGGGCGCGCTGATGACGGGTTCGGCCATCGCCACGCTGCCGCTGGTCGTGCTGTTCGTGCTGTCGTCGCGCCAGTTGATCTCCGGCCTCACCGCCGGGGCCGTCAAATGAGCGAGACCATGTCGCACCTGCCGCTCGAGCGCATCCTGGACGCGCTGCCCGAAGACTTTGTGTGGGGCGTCGCCACCAGCGCATTCCAGATCGAAGGCGCAGCCCGACTCGACGGCAAGGGCCCGTCGATCTGGGACAGCTTTTGCCGCGTCGAGGGCGCGATCGCCGATCACAGCAGTGGCGACGTCGCATGCGACCACTACCACCTGTGGGAACAGGATCTGGACCTGATCGCCAGCCTGGGCGTCGATGCCTACCGCTTCTCGGTGTCGTGGCCACGCGTGCAACCCAGCGGCGCGGGCGCGTGGAATGCACGCGGCATGGATTTTTACGAGCGCCTGGTGGACGGCCTGCTCGCGCGCGGCATCAAGCCCTACCTCACGCTCAACCACTGGGATCTGCCGCAGGCGCTGCAGGACCAGGGCGGCTGGGCCGAACGCGATACCGTGCATCGCTTCGTCGACTACGCGCTGGGAATGCACCGGCGCCTGGGCGGGCGCGTCGCAAGCATCACGACCCACAACGAGCCCTGGGTCATGGCCACGCTGGGACACGAGGACGGTAACTTCGCGCCCGGCATCAAGGACAGGGCGGTCGCGATGCAGGTCGCGCACCACCTGATGCTCAGCCACGGCCTGGCGCTGCAGGCCCTGCGGGCCGACGCGTGCAAGGCGCGCCTGGGCATCGTGCTGAACCTCTCGCCGGTCTATCCGGCGACCAACCGGCCGGCCGATCTGGGGCGCGCACGCCTGGAAGACGGCCGCCTCGTGCGCTGGTACATGGATCCGCTGTTTCTGGGTCGTTATCCGGCCGACATTCTGGAATTCCTCGGTAAGGACGCGCCCCGCATTCAGGACGGAGACCTGCGCGCCATCGCCACGCCGATGGACTTCATGGGCATCAACTACTACTCGCGCATGGTGGTGAGCGCTACCGACGAATGGAACAAGGCTGCCAGCGGACACGAGATCACCGAGATGGGCTGGGAAGTCTATCCGCAAGGCCTGACCGATCTGTTGCTGCGCCTGAACCATGACTACGATGTGCCCCCGCTGTACGTGACCGAAAACGGCGGCGCATTCAAGGACCATGTCGTCAACGGACAGATCCGCGACATCGATCGACGCGACTACATCGCACGTCACATCGACGCCGTTGCACAGGCCATTGGCCAGGGTGTGCGCATGCAGGGCTACATGGTGTGGAGCCTGCTGGACAACTTCGAGTGGGCCTCGGGCTACGCCAAGCGGTTCGGCATCGTGCATGTCGATTACGAAAACCAGCGTCGTACGCCCAAGGACAGCGCCTTGTGGTATCGCGACTTCATTCAACGTCAAAAAGCCATGCGCATGCAGCGCACCATGGACACAACAGGAGCTTGAGATGGGCAAGGTTACATTGCGCGGCATCCGCAAGAGCTACGGCACGGTCGACGTCATCAAGGGCGTCGACCTGGAGGTCGCCGACGGCGAATTCATCGTCTTCGTCGGACCATCGGGCTGCGGCAAATCGACCACGCTGCGCATGATCGCGGGACTGGAAAGCGTCACCGCGGGCGATCTGCTGATCGACGGCCAACGTGCCAACAAGCTGCGACCGGCCGACCGGGGCGCCGCGATGGTGTTCCAGAGCTATGCCCTGTATCCGCACATGACGGTGGCCGAGAACATGGGATTTGCACTCAAGATGGCCGGCATCGGACAGGCCGAGCGCGAAGCGCAGGTGCAGCAGACGGCCGAGGTGTTGCGCATCACCGAACTGCTCAAGCGTTATCCGAAGGAGCTCTCGGGCGGACAGCGCCAGCGTGTTGCGATCGGGCGCGCGATCGTGCGCAAGCCCAAGGTATTCCTGTTTGACGAACCGCTGTCCAACCTGGACGCGGCGCTGCGGGTCAATATGCGGATCGAACTGTCGCGGCTGCACAAGGAACTGGGCACCACGATGATCTATGTCACGCATGACCAGGTCGAGGCCATGACGCTGGGCGACCGGATCGCCGTGTTCAACAAGGGCATCGTCGAGCAGCTGGGCGCTCCGATGGAGCTGTACAACCGGCCCGCCAACGAATTTGTCGCCACCTTCATCGGCGCGCCGCGCATCAACCTGGTGCCGCGTCCGCCTGCGTCCGCCGCCGCAGGCCCGCACCTGGCGCTGTGGAATGCGCTGGCAGGCGGCGCCCCCGCAAGCGCGCAGCGCGT
>JBBKVW010000503.1:0-4177 GCA_037968655.1 Burkholderiaceae bacterium | reverse complement strand
GGGAACACCTGCACCTGGACCTTGCCCGGCAAGGCCTTCTCGGCGAGTTCCTTGAACTTGATGGACGCCTGGCCCTTGGGCGTGGCATCGGCCACCACGTGGCTGAGTTTGATGACCATCGGGTCGGCGGCTTGGGCGCCAAGGCCCAGTGCGAGCAGCCCGGCTGCCACGATCAGTTTGAATTTCATCGCTGTCTCCTATGCAAATTACGTTAGAAAAGGACTGACGTAACGATAGTTTTTGCGGGCGGATCTGCCAACTGTGGCGTTCAACAGTAGGGTTTACCCTAGATCCGATATCAAGGTTCCAGCGCCTTGAGCACGTCCTGCATCCAGTTCGCGCCGATACGCGCGGCCAACTGGTCATAGGCCGGCTGCACCGCGGTGCGCAGTTGCACCCGTTGCTGCGCGGACAACACATGGATGCGCGTGGTGCCCGCCGCACGCAGGGCCTGCAACGCGCGTTCGTTCTCGACGTCGGCGATCGCATTGCCATAGCCCAGCGCCTCGCGCATCGCCCGGCCGACCAACTCGCGCTCGGTCGGCGCCAGGCTGCTCCAGAAATGCTGGTTCGTCACCACCGCATATCCCAGGTAGCCATGGTTGGTCAGGCTCAGATCGGTCTGCACCTCATGCATCCGCTGGGTCCAGAAATTGGACACCGGGTTCTCGGTTCCATCGACGACATTGGCCGCCAATGCCCTGCGCGTCTCGCTGAAAGCCAGCACGAGAGGGCGCGCGCCCAGTGCCCTGAACTGCGCCGCAATCACGCGCGAGGACTGCACGCGCATGCGCAGGCCCGAGAAATCCTTTGGCGCCAGCAGCGGCCGGTTGGCGCTCATCTGCTTGAAGCCGTTGTCGAAGAAGCCCAGTCCGACCAGGCCCTGACGTGACAGCGAGTCCAGCAGGCGCCGACCGATCGGGCCCTGGGTGATGCGCCGCACATCAGGCAGCTGTTCGAACAGGAAGGGCAGGTCAAACAGCTCGAACTCCGGAAATCCTATGCGACCGAACTTGGACAGCGATGGCGCCAGCATCTCGACTGCGCCCAGGCGCAAAGCCTCAACCTCGTCCAGGTCACCGTACAGGCGCGCTGCTGGATAGATGACGACCCGAATCTGGCCGCCTGACGATTGCTCGACCAGGCGCTTGAAGCGTTCGACTGCCAGCCCCTTGGGCGTGTCACGTGCCACCACGTGCGAGAAGCGGATCACCAGTTCTGCTCCTGCGCTTACCGGCCACAGCCCGGCGAGCATGAGCGCCATCGCCAACAGCAGCGCGCCGGCGCAGGGGCAACGGGACGAGATCAGGCGCATGGTCGTTATCCTAGTCGCTTCGACCGCCGCCTTGTCCCATACTGAAGCACCATGAAATCCGCCAACGGCGACGCCGGTTTTGACTTCGCGGCCCTGGCGCGCGCCGACGAGTCGCACACCGGACGCAATCTGCGGGCCCAGCTGTTGCTGCTGGGTTTTCTGCTGTTGCTGTTGGCCTCGGTCGTCGCGCTGGTGCTGTATCTACGAAACTTCGAGAACGAGGAAGACGCACGCCAGAACATCGCCGACGCCCAATGGCTGGAGCAAAGCATGGCGTTTCACTTTCGGCGCCTGGAAGACGACCTGCGGTCCCAATCGCGGCGCATGGGTGACGCGGACGCCGGCACGGCGGCTGAGCAGCAAATCCATGGCGGGCTGCTCTGGTCGGAGCCAGGCGTACTGCTGGCGCGCGGCTGGCTTGGCACCCATGGGCATGCCGACCCTCCAGCCGAACTGGCGCGCCTGCGTGCCGACAGCGCGCAACATGCCGACAACGCCGCCGCGCTGGACGCATTGCATGACATCGCACGCGGTCTGCGCCGTGCCAGCTATGCGGGCCCGATGCTGAGCAGCGACGGATCGCCAAGCGACGTGATCTGGCTGGCAGTTCCGGCGTTCGAACGCGGCGAGTTCGTCGGCAACTATGTGGCCGCGATCGCGCTGCAGACCGCCATTGACAAACTGGTTCCGACCTGGTTCAAGCAAGGCCACCAACTCACACTGAGCGACAACCAGAATGCGTTGCCAGGCCAATCGCTGCAACGCGCCGAGGGTTACCAGTCGCCGATGAACCTGACTGGAACCGACCTGGCGGTCTCGGTGATGCCGCTTGCATCGCGCCAGGCCAGCGTACCGCGCGCCTTCTTCGCCGTTGCCGTGCTGTTCCTGTTGGGTATGCTGGCCAGCCTGTACGCGCTGCGACGCGACTTTCTCAAGCGCCAGCAGGTGGAATCGCAATTGCAGTCGCAGGTGGCCCTGCGCCGTGCCATGGAAAACTCGCTGACCGTCGGATTG
This sequence comes from Burkholderiaceae bacterium, assembly GCA_037968655.1. GTDB lineage: Bacteria > Pseudomonadota > Gammaproteobacteria > Burkholderiales > Burkholderiaceae_C > CAISIP01. The sequence continues at coordinate 1,848 of JBBKVW010000503.1, read as the reverse complement.
CGCGCCTGGGACCTGCAAGGGCGCATCCTGTATGTCAACCAGGCTTTTTGCCGCATCGTGGGCTATGGCGCGGAGCAACTCGTCGGGCGCTCACCACCCCTGCCCTATTGGGCCAGTGGCCAGCGTGAAAACCCGTTGCCGGTGCCAGAGCGCCTGCGCGCCAGGACCGGCGAGCCCTCGGGTGTCGAGATGCAGTTCCAGCACAGCGAGGGCCATCTGATCGACGTGCTGGTACATGAGGCGCCGCTCAGCACGGCCACGGGACAGCAACTGGGCTGGATGAGCTCCGTCCTCGATATCAGCGAGCGCAAGCAGACCGAACGCATGGCGGTGCGCCAGCAGGAGCGCATGGAAGCATCCGGGCGCCTGGTGGCCATCGGCGAGGTGGCATCGACACTGGCGCATGAGTTGAACCAACCCCTGGGCGCGTTGAGCGGCTTTGCCACCGGACTGGGCAACCGTCTGCGTTCGGGCCAGATCACGCTGGAAGAGGCCACCCCGATAGCCGAGCGCATGGAGCGCCTGGCCGAGAAATCCGGGCAGATCATCCAGCGCGTCAACGCGTTTGCGCAGCGGCGCGAACTGTCGCGCACGCGCGTCGATCTGGTCGATCTGCTGCGCCGCATCTTGCGCAATCGCGTGTCACCGTCCGATGTGCCACTCACCATTGAACTGGCTGACACCCCGGTCTGGGTCGAGGCCGATCCCCTGCTGCTGGAGCATGCGGTTCTCAATGTAGTTGCCAATGCCCAGCATTGGGCCGGGCGCGGCAAGCGGGCGGCCCAGGTCCGCGTGACGATGCTGACTGAATCGACCATGGCCGGCATCGTCATTGCCGACAGCGGACCCGGCATCGGCGACGAACAGATGGAGCACATCTTCACGGCGTTCTTCAGTGCCAGGGACGACGGCGCGGCAATGGGCATGGGCCTTGCCATCTGCCGCTCGGTGGTGGAGGCCCACCGCGGCCGCATCGACGTCGGACGCGATCCGCAGCTCGGTGGCGCGCGCTTCATCCTGTGGTTGCGCCTGGCCGCAAGGCTTGCGCCACTGGAGCCGCCCAGCAAGGAACGGGTGCCATGAACTTGCCAGGACGCCCATCGGGCACGTCCATGCGCCCACTCGCCGAGTGTGCAAAATGCCGCGTGGGGCTTTCCCAATGAACGCACAAATTCATGTGGTCGATGACGACGCCGACTTTCGCGACGCCCTGTCCTGGCTGTTCGATTCACGTGGCCATGCCGTGGCCGCGTGGCCCGGCGGCGACGATTTCCTGGCAATGGTGCAAACCAAGGGGCCGCAGTGGGGCCACGCCGTGGTGCTGCTCGACATCCGCATGGCACCCACCTCGGGTCTGTCCACCTTCGAGCGGCTCAAGGAACTGGCCTGCCCCTGGCCGGTGCTGTTCCTGACCGGACACGGCGATGTCAGCATGGCCGTTTCGGCGGTGAAAAACGGCGCCTGGGATTTCCTGGAAAAACCGTTCCAGAACAATGTGCTGGTCGACAAGGTCGAACAGGCGCTGGCCGCGGCGCTGGCCCAGGTGGACGAATCAGCCGAGCAGCAGCGTCTGCGTTTGGCACTTGCCAGCCTGAGCCCACGCGAGCTCGAGGTGCTGGACGAGCTGATATTGGGCCACTACCACAAGACCATCGCCGACCACCTGGGCGTGACGCCGCGCACGATCGAGTTTCACCGCGCCAATATCTTTGAGAAGCTGGCGGTCGATTCGGCGATTGAACTGGCACACAAGCTGGGTCGCTATGGTTTGCGCTGAGGCAAGCAAGCCGAGATCACACTGATGTCATCATCACGGTTGCGGATGCCATCCAATGCCCCATGCACGCC
>JBBKVW010000502.1:0-2808 GCA_037968655.1 Burkholderiaceae bacterium | reverse complement strand
TGGGAGTTGCTGCACGTGCTCAGCGCCATTGCGCAGCCGGCCGGCCTGGTCACGCGCGATGCCTTCGATCGGCTGACCGACCCGATCGTTGAAGCGGCGCGCGCCAATCGCGACAGCCTCAATGGCATCCTGCTCGGCCTGCATGGCGCGATGGTGACTGACTTCAGTGACGATGGCGAAGGCGAACTGCTGGCGCGCCTGCGTGCGGTGGTCGGGCCAGATATGCCGATCGCGGTGACGCTGGACCTGCATGCCAACGTCACGCAGGCGATGTGCCGGCATGCCGACATCCTGGTCTCCTACCAGACCTATCCGCATGTCGACATGCGCCGCACCGGCCGCCAGGCCGGCGACATATTGCAGCGCACCATGCGCGGCGAGATCCGGCCGGTCGTGCTGCGTGCCCACCTGCCGATGCTCGACGAGGTCAACGGCGGGCGCACCGATGTTGGCGCCATGTGCGCGCACCTGCAGCGCGCCCGTGCGCATGAAGCGCATCCCGATGTGTTTGCCGTCAGCATCAATGCCGGTTTCGCGCGCGCCGATATCGCCGAGATCGGTCCCAGCGTGATCGTCGTTGCCCAGGGCGACTTGAAGCCGCACCAACAATTCGCGCAGGAGTTGGCCGACGACATCTGGGCCTCGCGCCATGATCTGATCAACCGCTTCCTGAGCGTGGACGAGGCGGCGCAAATTTGCCTGGAGCATGTGCAGGACGATGGCCCGATCGTGGTGGCCGACTATTCGGACAATCCGGGCGGCGGTGCCTATGGCGATGCCACCGATCTGCTGGCCGCGCTGCTCGAGGTCGGCGTGACCGACGCCTGTTTCGGCCCCATCGTGGACCCTGCAACGGTGCAACAGTTGCAGCATTGCGCGATCGGTTCCACGGTCTCGGTCCTACTGGGCGGCAAGACCGATCCGCGCCTGGGCGGCGGCCCCCTGCCCTTGCAGGCCACCATCGTGCTGCACAGCGATGGGCGCTATTTTGCCGATGGACCGATGACCGGCGGCCTGGCCAAGACCTGGGGTCCGACCGTGGTTCTGCGGGTCCAGGGCATCGATATTCTGGTGACGAGTCTGGCAGCGCAAATGCTCGATCTGGCCCAGTTCCGGGCCTTTGGCATCGATCCGGCGGCAAAGAAGGTTGTCGGACTCAAGTCGATGCAGCATTTCCGCGCCGCGTTCGAGCCGATCGCGTCCAGGGTCATCGTCTGCGACAGCGGCGCCCTGTGTTCACCGCGCTTTGCCAGCATGCCCTACGCCCGGTTGCCCCGGCCGATCTTTCCGCTCGACAGCGACATCGACCTGCTGGCCTGGCGCGCTGCCAACGCCGATTTGTTGATTGACTGAGATGGCGCAGCCACCCGCGCAGGCGGCGACGGCCTGGCAGGTCGCGCTGGTGGGCATGGTTGCGATGGCCGTGGCCATGGGCATAGGGCGCTTTGCCTTCACGCCGCTGATGCCGATGATGTTGCACGACGGCGTTGTCGACCTGGCTACGTCGAGCTGGCTGGCGAGCGCCAATTACCTGGGCTATCTGGTCGGTGCCGTGCTGTGCACCGTGCAGCCCTGGATATGGCGCCGCATGGGCTGGAACACCGCAGTCGATGGCCCGGCCATGGTTCGGTTTGGCTTGCTGGCGACGGCGCTGGTCACAGCCGGTATGGCGCTGCAGTGGCCTGGCGCATGGCCATTGCTGCGCTTTGCCGCTGGCGTGGCCAGTGCGCTGGTGTTTGTCTACATCTCCGGCTGGTGCCTGGGCCGGTTGGCACAGCTACAGCAACCCGAGATGGGCGCGCTGATCTTCACCGGACCGGGAGCGGGCATCGTCGTCAGCGGTCTGCTGGCCAGCGCTTTGGTGGGTTTTCAAGCATCGGCTGCCAGTGGTTGGTTGTTGTTTGGCGTCTTGGCGGCGGTCCTCAGTGCGCTAGTCTGGCCGCTGTTGCGTCCCAAAGGCAACTTGCCGGTGCAGGCGCCCAATATGCCCCAGACCAGTGCCGACGGCGCTGCCGCCCTGCACGGGCCATTGGAGATCGCGCTGCTCGCAGGTGTCTACGGCCTGGCAGGACTGGGTTACATCGTCAGCGCCACCTTCCTGCCGGTGATAGCGCGCCAGGCGATTCCCGGCTCGTTCTGGCTCGACCTGTTCTGGCCGATTTTTGGCCTGGGCATCATGTGCGGCGCCGTCGTCGCCTCGCGCCTGCGCCCCGCGCGCGACCTGCGCGTGCGCCTGGCGCTGTGCTATGTGCTGCAGGCATCGGGGGTCACCATCGGCCTGGTCTGGTCGAGCGACGCCGGTTTTGCGCTGGGCAGCCTGTTGCTGGGCCTGCCGATGACGGCCATCACCTATTTCGCGATGCAGGAGGCGCGCCGGCTGGCGCCACACAACAGCGCCAGCATGATGGGCCTGTTGACCGCGGTCTATGGCCTGGGCCAGGTTGCCGGGCCGCCATTGACGGCCGTCTTTCTGGCCCGCAGCAGCACGCTGGAGTCCGGCTTTACGCGGGCCCTGCTGGTCGCCGCCGCCGCGTTGTTGCTCGGTGCTGCACTGTACGGCGCAATGATGCGCTGGTATCCGGTGCGAAAGGCCTGAACTTGTCGCGGGCCTGCTTGCGCAGGCCTGCAGCATCGCTCAGCCGCCGGACTGGCGCCGTATGGTCGCCGGGTCATCGAGCCGGATCAGTCCGCGCACCGACATCCATCTGTTCGACCGCTGGTGCCATCTGGCGACGGTGCATGACGAGAGCGCGCTGTATGAGGCGCTACAGACCAGCGCCGCATTGGCGTTCGACTCCGATACGTACA
>JBBKVW010000501.1:0-5015 GCA_037968655.1 Burkholderiaceae bacterium | reverse complement strand
TGCCGGATATAGGCTTCGTGGACCGCAACCGGTGGGCCCGCGGCGGCAGCTGGCGATTGCATTGCGAGCGCGACCAGAAGCGCCCCGAGCGGCTTGCGCAGATTCCTCCAGAAAAATCTCTTCACGACAGCCTTTCCACCAACATGTCACATCGCAAGTCGCTCACTGACCAGAACCCCAACTTCCAATGAAAATCGACGCACAGGTCTGCATACCTCTGTGTGTATACCCGTTACCGGGTGGATCGGCAGGGCGTAGCAGGACTTTAGGCGTAACTTCACGCAATTACTGCACAGCACGCGGGGCGCGCCGATCGTCGCATTGGCGCCGGCCGGTCGCGGTTATGCTGGGCCGCGTAATCAGGTCAACGCCAGGCGATGGACGCCAGTCCAGGGCGCACCAGGCGTTTTGCAACAAGGTATGGATCACCCGGTTGAATTTTTCCAGTCGATTCTGGACTCGGTCAGCGAGCATATCGTCGTGATCGGTCGCGATGGGGTCATGTGTTATGTCAATGCGGCCTGGGTTGCGTTCGGCCGTGCCAATGGTGCAGACGAGGCAAGCCCGTGGTTGGGTGCCAATTACCTCACCGTCTGTCACGCGTCGGCTGACAGCGGCGAGGCACACGCCAGCCAGGTGATCGAGGGCACACGCAGCGTCATCGACGGGCGGGCCGACGATTTCTACCATGAGTATCCGTGCCACAGCCCGCTCGAACAGCGCTGGTTCATGATGCGGGTGACGCCATTGCGCTGGAACGGCGAAAAGCGCTTCATCATCTCGCATCAGAACATCACCCAGCGCAAGCTGGCCGAACAGCGGGCCCAAGCCTTGTCACTGACCGATGGCTTGACGCAGCTGGCAAACCGGCGGCACCTGGACCAGTTTCTGGTCCATGAATGGCGCCATGGCGCGCGCGCAGGACACCCGCTGTCGCTGATCCTGCTGGATGTGGATCATTTCAAAAACTACAACGACATGTACGGTCACCCGGCGGGCGACGCCTGTCTCAAGCGCATCGCCGAGGTGATGTTCCAGTTTGATAATCGCCCGGGCGACCTGAGCGCCCGTTATGGCGGCGAGGAATTTGCCCTGGTGCTGGCCCAGGCAGACGAAGCGGCGGCTGCGCAGATCGCCGCGCGCCTGCTCGGCGCCATTCGCGATCTCGCACTGACGCACGGCGCGGGTGGCGCGCATGCGGTCGTGACTGCGAGTCTTGGCGTGGCAACCGTCCGACCGCAGCGCGGCGGTAGCCGTGAAAACAGCGTTGAATCCTTGCTCGCGCGCGCCGATGCCGCGCTCTATGCAGCGAAGCAGGGCGGGCGCAATCGGGTGGCCGAAGGCTGAGCCCGGGCGCCGATTCCCCGCATTCATGCATCCCCAAGCCCAATCCCGCTGGCGCCAAGCGCAGTGCCGCCCAGAAAACGAAGTCCGAGCCGAGCAGTCGCAAAAGCAGCGCGTCCGTCGCATCGGACACCGGCGGCGCCGAGTCGGCGATATGGCCCGGCTTGTAGGCAATCGGCACGACCAGCACCAGTGCACTGATGCGTTCGGGATGCCGGACCGCAGCCTGCAGCGCAGACGGCGCACCGGCCGAGACGCCCGTGATCGCGGCCCGGCCGATGCCCAGCGCGTCGAGCAGGCAGATGTGGGCGTCAGCCTGCGCCGCCGGCGATGCATCCATCGGTCGGGGTGTGCGCAGGTAGCCGAAGCGGGACATGGCGATGACACGCACGCCGTGTTGCGCCAGCGGCCTTGCGTAGTCCATGCCCTGGTCGTGGCCGCCGCCGCTGCCGTGAACGATCAATAGTGGGACACCGTCGCCATCCTGCTGGTATTCGATAGCGCCGCATGCGGTTCGAGCCACGACACTGCCAACCGTCGCCCGCGCGCGCGCCAAAGCGATATCCTGCTGAAAGCGCCATCCGATCAGCGCGGCGCAGATGGCCAGCATGACGGCGACAACACGTGCGAATTTCAACTTCCGCCTTTCCTGCAAACGATTGATGCGGGCCAGGCGCCTTGGACGAGCCTGACTGGACAATGTCCGTCGAATCCTGTGAATCGGCGGCACTGCGTCCCCATGCCGCGCCCGTGGGCGCTGGGGTTTTCCCGTTGCGCCGCAAATGACTGATTACTTATAGGCAGATGGAGTCATGTTGGCATTGATGTGCGTCAGAGGCCGTCCTATGCTCGTTCCAACAACGAGAAACCATGCTCATTTCGCTGATTGATGGCGCCGAGCGCCTTCCTGACGACGCGCAGGTGCTGGCCGCGCTGCGGCGGGCCGGCGCGCGCAACCCCATCTTTGGCGCATCGGTGATGATCGCCATCGGCAACACGCATGGCGACATCTACCGACTGGTGCAGTGCCAGGGTGCGCGTCAGACCGATCGGGTAACCGCCTGTCTGCGGGCCATGGGATTCGCAGAGCAGTTTGCGTTCGGCTCCCTGTTTCATTACACGTTCTGGCGTTGAACCGGTCGCCTGGCCACCGTGCCGTTGGCGTCGACCCGCGGCGCCGCGACAGGTGGCCGGCTGGCATCGGCCGGCGCATTTGTGGCGACAATGTCCCCCCGTTGCCGTGATCTGCCAGCGCCGCCATTGACCGCGCGCCGCGGTCCAATTCCCTCCATTCATGCATCCCCAAGCCCAATCCCTCTGGCGTGGCCCGCGCTGGGCGCTGGCCATCCTGCTGGCGGTGCTGGGCATGGTGGGGCCGTTCTCGATCGACACCTACCTGCCGGCGTTCACGGGTGTCGCCGACTCGCTTGGCGCCACGCCAGTGCAGATGCAGCAGACGCTGTCGGCCTATCTGTTCGGCTTTTCGTTCATGAGCCTGTTCCACGGCGCGATCTCGGACAGCTTCGGGCGCCGGCCAGTGGTGCTGTGGGGCGTGGCGATATTTGCTCTGGCCTCGGTCGGCTGCGCGCTCTCGCAAAGCATCGGCCAGCTGATCTTCTTTCGTATCCTGCAGGGCCTGTCCACCGGCGCCGGCATCGTGGTTTCGCGCACGGTCGTGCGCGACCTGTTCCTGCCCTCGCAGGCGCAGCGGGTGATGAGCCAGATCACGATCTTCTTCGGCATTGCCCCGGCGATCGCGCCGCTGATCGGCGGCTGGCTGTTCGTCTGGCTGGGCTGGCGCAGCATCTTCTGGTTTCTGGCGCTGATCGGCATTGCGCTGTTCATTGCCAACTACCGCTATCTGCCCGAGACGCTGCACACCAGCGAGCGCCAGTCGTTTCGCGTCGGCAACCTGCTGCGCGGCTACTGGCAGCTCGGGCTGGACCCACGCTTCGTGCTGCTGGCGCTGGCGGCCGGGCTGCCGTTCAACGGCAACTTCCTATACGTGCTGGCCGCGCCGGCGTTTCTGGGCGAGCATCTGGCCCTGGCGCCGACCCAGTTCTTCTGGTTCTTTGTGCTCAACATCGGCGGCATCATGGCAGGCGCCTGGGTCAGCGGGCGCCTGGCCGGCAGGGTGGCACCGCGCAAGCAGATACGGGCCGGCTTTCTGTTCATGGTTGCCGCGGCGCTGGTCAACGTGGTGGCCAACTACTTTTTCAAGGCACAGGCAGCGTGGGCCATGCTGCCGCTGACCGTGTTTGCCTTTGGCTGGGCGCTGATGGTGCCGGTGGTCACGCTGCTGGTGCTGGACCTGCATCCCAAGCGCCGCGGCATGGCTTCTTCGTTGCAGATGTTTGTCGGATCCGGCGCCAATGGCATCACCGCTGGTGTCATTGCGCCATTCGTGATGCATTCGACACTGGCGCTGTCTTTGGCGTCGCTGGGCCTGTTGTCGATCGGCGTGTTCGCCTGGATCGCCGTGCGCCGGCGCTGGCCGCAGATCGGTCAAGCGACGGACGCTGAGACGCAGGATCGGCCCGCCATTGCGGTTGACGGCTAGGGCGATGCTGGACAAGTCCACGCACCACAAGGGACTGGATCTGTATTGCCTGTGGCCCGTCCGCGCTTGCCGGCGTCACGTGAACGCGCCCTAGACTGCGACACATCTATTTGCGGAGCCAGCATGGAAAAAAACGACGCATTCGCCCAGGAATGGGGCATCCTGCAGGCTTTGCATGAGCGCTATGAATTTGGCGCGCTGGCGATCAAGCTGCTGGCGGTGCTCCTCTTCTTCGCCGCTGCGATGTTCGGTCTGCAGGGCGAGTGGCTGGCCGTGATGGTCGTGCTGCTATGGCTGCAGGAAGGCATATTCAAGACCAGCCAGACCCGCCTTGGCGCGCGGCTGCTGACACTGGAGCAACTGATCGCCCAGGACCAGTCGGCGGCAGGTCTGGCGTTCCAGTTGCACAGTTCCTGGTTGGCCTCGCGCCCGGGGACGCTGGGGCTGCTGGCCGAATACGCCCGCAGCGCGTTACGTCCGACGGTGGCGTTTCCGTATGCGCCGCTGCTGCTACTGGCGCTGTGGTGGCTCGACTGATGCGCGATCGGCGCGCATAGACAGACGGCGATCAGGTCTTGAATGCCCGCACCTTGGGTGCAGCAGTCGTGTGGGCTGCGGCGCATCCGGTCCGGTGCCTGCTGGTGCATCAGGAGTTGGCACGCAGCAGCGATGGACATATACTGTAATTAACAACAGTGTCTATCCTGAATCCCAATGCCCGCAACAGTTCCCGTCGATATCCGTTCCGATATCTGGCATGCCGATGCGCTCGCCCGGCCGGCCGGGCGGGTGCTGCCCAGTGGCCATGCCGCGCTCGATGCCCAGCTGCCCGGTGGCGGTTGGCCGGTGGGCGCGCTGGTGGAGATTTTGCAGGCCCACAGCGCCCAGAACGAATGGCGTCTGCTGCTGCCGGCGCTGGCCCGTTGCGGCACCGGGCCGGTGGTGCTGGTGGGGGCACCCCATATGCCCTTTGGCCCCGGCCTGTCGGCCCAGGGACTGGCAGCCGAACGCCTGTTATGGATCCGCGTCGCAGAGCCGGCCGCGCGCATGTGGGCCTGCGAGCAGGCCCTGCGCTGCGCCCAGGTCGAGGCGGTGCTGGCCTGGTTGCCGC
>JBBKVW010000500.1:0-11216 GCA_037968655.1 Burkholderiaceae bacterium | reverse complement strand
GGCTTTGGCGTGCTCGGCGCGGCGACCTATTCACCGGAACAACTCGAAGCCGAACTGCGCTGGATCGACGCGCATGTGCAGGGCCGGCCCTACGGCGTCGACGTCATCATCCCGACCAGCTACGACCGGGAAGCCGAACGCAGCCCCGAGGATCTGGAGAAGCTGATCCCCGCCGGACACCGCGCCTTCATGGACAACATCCTGGCCGAGGCCGGCGTGCCGGAACTGGCGGTCGATGAACGGGCCAGGATCGTGCGCGAGATCGTGGACGGTCGCGGCAGCATGACACCGGACGGCGCGCGGCGCCTGCTGCGCGTCGCGCTCGAACACCCGCAGGTCAAGCTGGTGGTCAGCGCGCTCGGATCGCCACCGCCGGACGTGGTGGCCGAACTGCGCCAGCGCAAGGTCATGATCGGCGCCATGTGCGGCAAGGGCGAACATGCGGCGCGGCATCGGGCGGCCGGCGTCGAATTGATCGTCGCGCAGGGAACCGAGGCCGGCGGCCATACCGGCGAGATCGCCACGATGGTGCTGGTGCCGCAGGTCGTGGAGGCCTGCGGCGATGCGGTGGCGGTGCTGGCCGCCGGCGGCATCGCCAAGGGCAGTCAGATCGCGGCCGCGTTGGCGCTCGGCGCCCAGGGCGTGTGGTGTGGCACGGTCTGGCTCGGCACGCGCGAAAGCGAACTCGACGCGTTCGAGAAGGAAGTGCTGTTTGCCAGCCGTGCCGAGGATGCGGTACGGCGCAAGGCGCGCACCGGCAAGACTGTGCGCATGCTCAAGAGCCAGTTGTCCGAAGCCTGGGAGCAGCCCGGCGCACCCGCCTACCTGCCCACGCCGCTGCAGGGCATTTTGTACAACGAGGCGCACGCGCGGGTGGTCAAGGCCAAGCGCAAGGACCTGTACTCCTTTCCCGCCGGGCAGGTGGTCGGCATGATCAACGAAGAGAGTTCGGTGCGCGACGTCATGTACCGCCTGCAGCTCGAATACCTGCAGGCGATGGAACGGCTGCGCGCGCTCGACCCGTCCGAACCGTAATGCACGAGGAACCGATATGTCCGATGAAGTCCTGGTAGAACATATCGACGGCATGGTGATCGTCACGATCAACCGGCCGGAACAGAAGAACGCGGTCAACCGCGCCGTTTCGTACGGCGTGTGCGAGGCGCTCGACGAGATGGACCATCGCGCCGACCTGCACATCGGCATCCTGACCGGTGCCGGTGGCACCTTTTGCGCCGGCATGGATCTGAAGGCTTTTTTGCGCGGCGAGGTCACGCGGGTCAAGGGCCGCGGCATCCTCGGGATTGCGCTGACACCGCCGCGCAAGCCGCTCATCGCAGCGGTCGAGGGCTATGCGCTGGCCGGCGGCTTCGAATCCGTGCTGGCCTGCGATCTGGTCGTGGCTGCGCGCGACGCCCGCTTCGGCTTGCCAGAGGTCAAACGCGGCCTGGCTGCCGCCGCCGGCGGGCTGATGCGCCTGCCGCGCCTGATTCCGCAGCGCATCGCGATGGAAGCGGCGCTCACCGGCGACATGTTGTCGGCCGAGCGGCTGCACCAGTACGGACTGATCAACGTATTGACCGAACCCGGCCAGGCACTCGAGGAGGCCAAGAAGCTGGCGCGCCGTATCCTGGCCAACGCCCCGTTGGCAGTGGCCGCCAGCAAGCAGGTGATCGTCGAGCAGCGCGACTGGCCACTGGACCAGATGTTCGCGCGCCAGGAGGCCATCACCGGCCACCTGCTCAAGTCGGCCGACGCACGAGAAGGCGCCAGCGCCTTTGCAGAGCGTCGCGCGCCGGTCTGGAAGGGCGAATGAACCGCCGGGCCGGTCCCAAGGCTTGTTGCACCGCAGCGCCTTACGCGAAGCCTGTCTCATGAGCCCGCATGAACAGCGCACTAACAACCAGTCACATTGAAGGAGCCGCAACCGTGCTGTCCATGGACCCCGAACTCGAAACCTTGCTCGCGCTTGCGCGCAAGGCGGGCCGACCCCCGTTCGAAGCCTTGACGCCCGAGGCGGCACGCGATGCCTATGCCGCCAGCTGGGACGTGCTGCAGCCGCCGGTGCAGCCGGTGGCGTCGGTGCGCGACACCACGGTGGCCGGCACAGGCGGCGAACTGCGCTTGCGCATCTACCGCGGGAGCGGCACCCAGGCGCACGAGCCGCTGCCGTGCATGTTGTTCCTGCACGGCGGCGGCTGGGTCATCGGCAACCTGGACAGCCATGACCGCCTGTGCCGCATCCTGGCCAACCGGGCACGCATCTGCGTGGTCGCGGTGGACTACCGGCTGGCGCCCGAACACCGGTTTCCGGCCGCACTCGAAGACAGTATCACCGCGCTGCAATGGGTTGCCCGCAACACCGGCGAACTCGCCATCGAGCCCGGACGCATCGGCGTGGGCGGCGACAGCGCCGGTGGCAACCTGGCCGCCGTGCTGGCGCTGATGGGTCGCGACGGCAGCGCCCCGGCCAGCATGTTCCAGGCCTTGCTGTACCCGGTGCTGGACCTGACCGCAGGCAGCGCATCGTACCGGGCCGTCACGTCGGGCGTGCCGTTGACGGCGGCCACCATGCACTATTTCATCGACCACTACACACCCGCAGCGGCCGACCGCCTGGACTGGCGCGCATCGCCGCTGAAAACCGCCAGCCTGGCGGGAACGCCACCGGCGCTGGTGATGACGGTGGCGCACGATCCGTTATGCGACGAGGGCCGGGCATACGCCCGTCGACTCGAGGACGAGGGCGTGCGCGTCACCGCGCTGCACCTGAGCGACCACATGCATGGCATGCTGATGCACGGCAAGCTGATCCAGGCCAGCAATCGAATGCTCGATTTCGTCTGCGCTGCCATCGGCGATGCCTTGCACCGGGGCCAGCCCGCCGCCCTGTGGACGGTCTGATGCAGCAGGCGCAATCAATTCCCGTGCGCAACCGGCCTGGCTTTTTTCCCGATCCGCCGCGGCAGCGTCCACAGCAAATGGAAACCGGCGCGGCGCAGTGCATGTCCGTTCATCCCATGGCCCGGACCCGTCGGGCCGCCACACAGGAGATCTTTCATGAAACCCCATGACACCGCCAACTTGCAGCAGCGTGACGCCGTCGTCATCGGCACCGGATTCGCCGGCCTGTACATGCTGTACCGGCTGCGCAAGCTCGGCCTCACGGCCCGGGCTTTCGAGACCGGCGATGGCGTTGGCGGCACCTGGTACTGGAACCGCTATCCCGGCGCGCGCTGCGACGTGGAAAGCATGCAGTACTCGTATTCGTTCTCCGACGAGTTGCAGCAGGAATGGAAGTGGAGCGAACGCTATCCACGGCAGGATGAAATCCTGGCCTACATCAACCATGTCGCGGACCGCTTCGCGTTGCGCCCCGACATCCAGTTGCAGACCCGCGTCACAGAGGCCCGTTACGACGAGGACCAACAACGCTGGATCGTCGGCACCGATCAAGGTGACCGCGTCAGCGCACGCTTCCTGATATCGGCTGGCGGCTGCCTGTCGGCGGCCCGCATACCCGACGTTGCCGGGCTGGCGGACTTCAAGGGCAACTGGTACCACACTGGCAACTGGCCGCACGAACCGGTGGACTTCAGCGGCAAACGCGTGGCGGTGATCGGAACCGGATCGTCCGGCATCCAGATCATTCCAGCGATCGCCCGCCAGGCACGCGAGCTGGTGGTGTTCCAGCGCACGCCGAACTTCAGCATTCCGGCCTGGAATCGCCCGCTGCCCGAAGCCGAGCAGCAGGCCTGGAAGGCGAACTACCCGCAGCACCGCAGCAAGGCCCGCACCACCCGCTCGGGCATTCTGTACCAGTACAGCGACAGGACGACCTGGGACGTCGACGAAACCGAGCGCCAGCAGGAGTACGAGCGACGCTGGGCGACCGGCGGCGCCAACTTCACGCACGCCTTCAACGACATCTTCATCGACCGCAAGGCCAACGACAGCGCGGCCGAGTTCGTGCGCAACAAGATCCGCAGCATCGTCAAGGACCCGAAGGTCGCGGCCATGCTGGCACCGACCGACCACGCGATCGGTACCAAGCGCATCTGCGTCGATACCGATTACTACAAGACCTTCAACCTGCCGCATGTGCGGCTGGCGGACCTGCGCGCGGCGCCGATCGAGGCCGTGACAGCCACCGGCATCCGTACCCGGGACGCCAGCTACGAACTCGATGCCATCGTCTTCGCAACCGGATATGACGCCGTCACCGGTGCGCTCGACCGGATCGACATCCGGGGCAAGGGCGGGCAATCGCTGAAAGAAAAATGGTCGCACGGGCCGCGCACCTACCTGGGCCTGATGGCCGCGGGCTTTCCCAACTTTTTCATGATCACCGGACCGGGCAGCCCGTCGATCCTGACCAACGTCGTGGTCGCGATCGAACAGCACGTGGACTGGATCGCACGCTGCCTCGCGCGCATGCAGGCGCAGCAACAACAAGTGGCCGAGGCGCAGTCCGGCGCAGAGGAAGAGTGGGTCAACCACGTCAACGAGGTTGCCTCCAAGACCCTGTTCCCCACCACCAACTCCTGGTACATGGGCGCCAACATTCCGGGCAAGCCACGCGCCTTCCTGCCCTATGTCGGCGGCTTTTCCAACTACACCGGAATCTGCGAGAAGGTCATCTCCGAGAACTACAAGGGATTCCATTTCACGTCGGGCGCTGCAGCCCGGCAAACAAGCTGAGGATGCAGTCATGGCACGATTCACGGGCAAGGTATTCCTGATCTCAGGCGGCGCGCGTGGCCTGGGCGAGGCACAGGCACGGCAACTGGTCGCCGAAGGGGGCCAGGTCGTCATCGGCGACGTGCTGCAAGACGCAGGGCGCCGGCTGGCTGCCGAGATCGGCCAGTCCTGCACCTTCGTGCCGCTCGATGTCACCAGCGAGGCGCAGTGGAGCGAGGCGGTTGCCGTTGCCGAAGGCATCGGCAGCCTGCATGGCCTGGTCAACAACGCAGGCGTCTACACGCCGATGCCGCTGGTCGAGACCGACACCGCGCTGTTCGAGCGCCACACCCGCGTCAACCAGCTCGGCACCTTTTTGGGCATGCGCGCCGCGGTCGCGGCATTCGAGCGCACCGGCACCGGCGCGATCGTCAACATGTCGTCCACCGTGGCCCTGCGCAGCGCACCCAATTCGATCGCCTACACGGCCAGCAAATGGGCCGTGCGCGGCATGACCAAGGCCGCGGCCCTGGAGTTGGCGGACCGCCATATCCGCGTGAACTCGGTGCACCCGGGCCCGATCGACACCGACATGATCGCCTTTCGCACGCCCGAGGAGAACCTGCGCCGGGTCCAGCAGGTGCCGATGAAGCGACTCGGCACCAAGGAAGAGATCGCCAGGCTGGTGCTGTTCCTGTTGTCGGACGACAGCCTGTACATGACGGGCTCCGAGGTCGCGATGGACGGCGGTGCCGCTCTGTAGCCAGAGCAAATCCATATGTCGGAAACCGCTTGTCCGGCCTAGGGAAAACCCCTACGTCAAAATCGATACTGATAAAACATAAAAAGCTACTCTCCGGTATACTTTCCAACACGGAGAACCGATCTTCATGCATTCGAAGTTCGATCGTCGACCCGAAAGTAGCCATCGTCAACCACCGCCCGCTTGACCAAAGGGCACAACCTAGTAGGAGACAACATGAATTGTTTTTCAGCTCGCATCACCCCGGCCGCAGCGCGCGGGAGTTCCGCAGGCAGGTATGGCGTGCGGGCCGCGAGGCTCTCCGTCGCATTGGCGCTGGCGAGCCTGTCGACGGCCGCCCTGGCCCAGTTTGAGTCCCCGGGTGACGGCGTCTACAAGGACCGCATCGACGTCGGCACGATGATGGACATGAGCGGCCCCGCGTCGGGCTCGCAGGCGATCTGGACCAACGGCTTCCAGGACTACATGCGCAAGCTCAACGAGTCTGGTGGCGTGAACGGCCGCAAGATCAACGTGCTGGCCGAGGACAGCCGATTCAACCCGGCGCAGGACAAGATCAATTACGAGAAGCTGGTGGGTCAGACGCCGGTGATCTCGATCGGAGGTGTCGGCTCATCGAGTTCGCAGGTCTCGCTGGCTCCGTCGATCCGCGGCGGCAAGGTGCCGGTCATCGGCACCTACACCACCACCAAGCCGTTGACCGAGCCGATTTCGCCGCTGGTGTACGGCGGCTTCTGCAGCTATGTGCAGATGGCGCAGACCGGTGTCGGCTATTACGTCGACAAGCTCAAGCTCAAGAACCCCAAGGTCATGGTGGTGTCGATCGAGAGCGCCGGTGGCGTCGAATACCACCAGTTCATCGATGCAGCGGTCAAGAAGCTTGGCGGAACCTCGTCGCTGGTGACAATGAAGATCACTGCCGCCGATGTGACCCCGCAGGTGCAGGAGATCATTGCGCAAAAGCCCGACTTCATCACGATCTACGGCATCTCGAACACCGCGATCCTGACCATGAAGACGATGCAGCAATATGGCCTGAAGATCCCTGCGTTCGGCATCTCCTACCTGTTGTCGCCGCAGATCTACAACGCGATGGGCCCTGAAGCCGGCGCGAACTACAACGTCGTGAGCTGCTTCACGCCGGGCGGCGCCGACCAGGCACCGGGTAACGTGGAAATGATGCAGGCCGCCGAGAAATTCGGCCGCACAGCTATCCGCGAGGACATCAACTATGTCGCCGGCTGGGTGGTAGGCAAGATCACCGCCGAGGCGCTTGCCAAGACCGGCCCCGAGCCGACACGCGCCAAGCTGGTCGAGACCTTGAGCAAGGGCCTCACGGTCGACACCAAGGGCCTGTCCGCGCCGATCTCCTACAAGCCGGGCGATCACACCGGGCCGACTTCGTTCCGCATGATCAGCTTTGACTACGGCGCCAAGAAGTTCAAGACGATCGGCGAGTTCAGCGACTACACCAAGTACACCCAGTAAGTACGCAATCAAGCCCAGGGCCACACCATGTTCTCTCAAGTACTCTTCAGTGGTCTGGCCCTGGGCAGCATCTACGGGCTGGTGGCCCTGGGTTTTGCCGTGGTCTTCAAGGCCACCGATGTCTTCAACTTTGCCCAGGGCATGTTCGTCGTTTGCGGAGCCTTCTTCGCAGTGACCGCGATCAATCTGCTGGGCCTTCCATTTCCGCTGGCGGTAGTTGCCGTCATCGGCGCGGCCGCGCTGATGGGCGTGGTCATCCACATCCTGCTGATCCAGCCACTGTCGGGGCGCCCGATGCTGTCGGTGATCATGCTCACGATTGCACTGTCGATCTCGATGCGCGCGGCGATCGAGATCCTGTACGGTCCCCAGGCACGCACGCTGACCACACCCATGCCGACCGGCATCTTCATCATCGGCGATGTCCGCATCTCCCAGCTGCACCTGACCGCGGCGATCGTCAGCTGGATCTGCATGGCGGGAGCCGGTGCTTTTTTCAGGTTCACCTCCATCGGGCTGCTGATGCGTGCGACCGCGGACGGACATGAGGCCGCCGTCGTCTCCGGTGTCAACACCAACGTGATGAACCGGCTCGCCTGGGCGATCGGCGCGGCGCTGGCGGCGATCGGTGGCCTGTTCCTGGGCCAGTTGCAGATTGTCTCGACCGAACTCGAAGGCATCGGCCTGCTTGCATTGCCGGCCGTCGTGATCGGCGGCATGCAAAGCATCGGCGGCGCCATCGTCGGTGGCCTGCTGGTCGGCCTGATCGAGCAGTTCGCCGGCTCCTACATCTCGCCCAAGTCGAGCAACATCCTGATCTACGTCCTGCTGATGCTGATCCTGCTGGTTCGGCCATGGGGCCTGTTCGGCCAGCGCGAACTCGGCCGGGTCTGAACGTTTCACCGGACACGTCTTTCATGACCTCACAAACTCTCACCATGCCGACACAGCCGTCGCCGCGCTGGAGCATGTCGCGCTGGTTCTGGACCATCGTCGTCATCGCATTGCTGTGCTACGTCCCGGTGTTGCTGACCGATCGCACGATATTCGGCGTGCGGCTCTCTAACATGATGCTGCTGAACCTGGGCCTGAGCCAGGTCAACCTGATGCTGATCGCCATGCTGGGCGCGTTATCGCTCAACTACCTGACCGGCTGTGCCGGACTGATCTCGATCGGGCATGCGGCCTTCTACGCGGTTGGCGCCATGACCGCGGCTGTCACGGGATCCCAGTGGGGCTGGCCGTTTCCGCTGGTGCTGGTCGCCGCCGGCCTGATGGGCGCACTGGCCGGCATCCTGGCGGGCCTGCCATCACTACGGGTTCGCGGCCTGTATTTTGTGCTGTCCACGTTCGCGGTGCATTACATCGTGGTGTTCGCATTCCAGGAGTACCAGTTCAAGTTCTTCGATGTCGTGGGTGTTCCGTACAAGCCGGCCACGCTCGGGCCGATCGAACTGAGCACGCCGATCCGCTGGTACTTCTTCCTGGTCCCCATGGTCGCGCTGACCTACTGGGCGCTGCGCAATACCCTGCGTACGCGGGAAGGCCGGGTCATGATGGCGATGCGCGACCATGAACTGGCCACTACCGCCGTCGGTGTCGACGTGCGCTTCCTGCGGCTCAAGGCATTTGCATTCAGTTCCTCGATCGCCGCGGTCGCCGGTGCGCTGTATGCGCATTACCTGACCAATGTCACGTCCGAATTCTTCGGCATCCAGTTTGCGATCCAGTTCATCGCGATGATCATCATCGGCGGCATGGGGTCCCTGCGCGGCTCGCTGATCGGCGCGGCCGTATGGCTGCTGCTGCCATCCATCATCACGGGCATGGCGGGCGCGTACGGCAACGAAACCACCGGACTGTTGCGCAGTGCCCTGGTCGACCACAAGGCCCAGTTCGTCCAGCTGATCTTCGGTCTGATGGTGATCCTGCTGCTGATATTCGCACCCGGCGGCATTGCCGGAATCGGTGCCAAGTTGCGCGATCGCCTTGCGACACGCCGGAGCTAATAATGGAAAACGCACTCGACGTAAAGGGACTCTCGGTCGGCTACGCCCGCAAGGGCCTGGCCCTGGAGGATGTCAGCCTGTCGGTTCCCAACGGCAGCATCGTGGCATTGCTCGGTGCCAATGGCGCCGGCAAGACCACGCTGATCCGGGCCGTCACCGGCCTGCTGTCACTGCACCATGGCCGCGTGGCGCAAGGCAGCGTCCATTTCGCCGGCCAATCGGTGCTGGGCCTGCCGACGCACAAACTGGTGCGCATGGGTATGGGCCAGGTGCCCGAGGGCCGGCTGGTGTTCAAGCAGCTGACGGTGCAGGACAACCTGAACGTCGGCGCCGCCGTGCTCCCGCGCTCCCAGGTCAAGGAGCGCATGGATGCGGTGTTCGAGCTGTTCCCGCGCCTGCTCGAGCGGCGCGACCAGGCCGCTGGCTGGCTCTCGGGTGGCGAGCAGCAGATGCTGGCGCTGGGCCGGGCCCTGGTGGCAGGCCCGAAGCTGCTGCTGGTGGACGAGTTGTCGCTGGGCCTGGCGCCGCTGATTGTCAAGGCGATCTACCTGCAGTTGCGGGTGGTGGGCGAAACACTGGGCACCTCGATGCTGATCGTGGAACAAAACGCGCGACTCGCGCTCGAATTTGCCAGCACTGCCTATGTCCTGGACCGCGGCCGCATTGTCCTGTCAGGGCCTTCCGCCGAAGTGGCGGCCAGCGACGCCATGAAAGAGTCCTATCTGGGTGCGAAGCGCGATGCCGCCGCCGCTGCCGAAGCCGCGCCGTCTGGAACCAAGGAAACCGCATGACCAAGGCATTGCTTGAAGTCTCTTCGCTGCTGATGCGCTTTCAGGGCATCACCGCGCTCGACAACGTCTCGTTCACGATGGACGAGGGTTCGATCACATCGCTGATCGGGCCCAACGGCGCCGGCAAGACCACGATGTTCAACTGCATCACCGGCATGTACACGCCCACCAGCGGCAAGGTCATGTTCGACGGCACCGACATCACGGCGGAATCGGCGCACCTGGTGTCGCGCCACGGCATCGCGCGCACCTTCCAGAACCTGGCCCTGTTCGCTGGGCTGAGCGTGATGGACAACCTGCTCGTCGGCGCCTACCGCCAGGGCTCGTCCGGCCTGCTCGGTGGCGCCATCCTCAGTTCCCGCGCGCGTGCCGAACAGCGCGCTGCGGTAGCCGCCGCGACCGAGGTGCTGGAGTTCCTGCACATGCTCGACATGGCCGACGTACTGCCGGGGGAACTGCCCTATGGGCGCCAGAAGGAGGTCGAGTTTGCCCGCGCGCTGATGCAAAAGGCGCGGCTCGTGCTGCTCGACGAACCCATGGCCGGCATGAGCGCCGAAGAAAAGGCGGCCATGACCGCGCTGATCCAGCGCGCGCGCAGCGAGTTCGGCATGAGTTTCCTGATCGTGGAGCACGACATCCCGGTCATCATGGACATATCGGACAAGATTGTCGTGCTCGATTTCGGGCGCAAGATCGCCGAAGGCACGCCCGATCAGGTGCAGGCGAATCCGACCGTTATTGCCGCCTACCTCGGGACCGACGAATCGCAGGACAGCGCCAATGCTGCCGTCGCTCCGACCTGACGGGCCTCCCGACTCTCCGCGCCGCGACAACCGCGACCGGGGCCAGCTGCGTCGAGCGGGCCGGGCCCCGCGGCCGCAATGCGCCGAGCCGATCCACGAGATCTGAACCATGACTTCTATCCTCCAGGCCACAACAGCCGCCGACACCCAACTCGCACGCATCCCGGCCTACGACGCCCTGGCGCGCGACATTCGAAGCCGCGGCATCCTGACCGTATTCGGTCTGATGAGCGACGACACCGCACTATTCGTCACCACGCTCGATGCCATGGGGGTGCGCTTTTACGGTGCGCGCCACGAGAACACGGCAGTCGCGATGGCCGAGGGTTACGCCGCCGCAACCGGCTCGCTCGGCGTGGCGATCATCGGCCGGGGCCCGGCAACCGCCAACGCCCTGCATGCCACGATGTATGCGCACCGCACCGGCTCCAGGGTGTTGCTGATCTTCGGCGCCTCGTCGACCAACCAGACCGGCGGCCCGGACGCCAAGGCGTTCAACGCCGCCGGGGTCATGCACGCGGCCGGGCTCACGACCTTTCTGGCGGCCAACAGCGAAGGCGCACGGCGCACGCTGGGCGACGCCATCGACGCGACCCAGGGCGGCGGCTGCGTCTCGCTGCTGCTGCCAATGAACGTGCAGATGGGCCTGGTCGACTATCCCGGCACGCTGGCGGTCCCCGGT
>JBBKVW010000499.1:0-3141 GCA_037968655.1 Burkholderiaceae bacterium | reverse complement strand
GTCCTGATGTGCCCCGGCAAGCAAGGCTGGCGCTGTGGAACTGGTTGCCATGATGCAGATGCAGCCCACGCTGCTCCGGCATTCGCTGGCACACGCTCGCAACATCGCGCGCCAGCCTTGCTGGACGGCGAACATCAGGATGCAGGTGCCACGATGACCGCCGCCGCGATGCACAGCAGCCTGTGGTACCGCGTTGCCACACTGTGTCCGCGCCTGCTGGCGCGGGTGCGCCTGCACCGCCAGCGCTTTCGCGGCCAGGTCTGGTATTTGCTGCAGGATCCGGCCAGCGGGCGCGTGCACCGTTTTTCGCCCGGTGCCCGGCTGCTGATCGCCGGCATGGACGGCAAGCGCACGGTGGCCGACCTGTTGGAACTGGCGCAACGCCAGCTCGGCGAGGACGCGCCGACGCAGGACGAGGTGATTCAGCTGCTCGGTCAACTGCACGCCGCCGACCTGCTGCAGACCGATGTATCGCCCGACGCACTGGAACTGTTCGAGCGCGGCGCCAAGCTTGCCGCGCAAAAGCGCCGCCGTGGCTGGGCAAATCCGATGGCGGTGCGCATTCCGCTGTGGGACCCGGGCCGCGTGCTGGACCGTTTCGCCGCCCTCTGGCCGCTGATCTGGGGTTGGGGCGGACTTGCCCTTTGGCTGGCGGTGGTCGTGCCTGCGCTTTTGTTAATTCCCGCCCACTGGCCCGACCTGAGCGGCAACCTGTCGGACCGGGTTTTGGCTGCGGACAACCTGCTGCTGCTGTGGTTGGTATTTCCGTTCATCAAGTTCCTGCATGAGATGGGCCATGCCAGTGCCACCCGCGCTGGTGGCGGCGAGGTGCACGACATGGGCCTGATGCTGCTGGTGCTGATGCCAATTCCGTATGTCGAGGCCAGTTCGGCCACTGTTTTTCGATCCAAGTGGCGGCGCGCCCTGGTGGGTGCGGCCGGCATGGTGGTCGAGCTGTTTCTGGCCGCGCTGGCGTTTTACGTATGGCTGGCAGTGGAGCCGGGCCTCGTCCGAGCGCTGGCATTCAATGTCATGCTCGTGGCCGGCGTGTCGACAGTAATCTTCAACGGCAACCCGCTGTTGCGCTACGACGCCTATTACATTCTGGCCGACCTGATCGAGATGCCCAACCTGGCGCAGAACGCGTCACGCCACTGGGGCTACCTTGCGCAGCGCTTCCTGTTGCGCGCCGACAGCGCCACGCCGGTTGCGCGTTCATGGTCCGAGGCGGTGTGGTTGACGGTGTATGGCGCGGCGTCGACGGTCTACCGGATGTTCGTCACCTTTGTCATCGCGATGTTCATTGCGACCCGGTTTTTCTTTATCGGCGTGCTGCTGGCACTGTGGGCAATTGTCATGATGGCCATCGTGCCCCTGGTCAAGGTGCTGATGTCGATGAACAACCAGGCGCCGCTGCGGGAATTGCGCGGTCGAGCGTATCTGATGGGCGGCGGCACGCTGGCCGCGCTGATTGTCCTGATGGCCACCGTGCCGCTGCCATTTCGCAGCCAGGCCGAGGGCGTCGTTTGGTTGGCAGAGCAGGCGACATTGCGCGCAGGAACCAGTGGCTTTGTGGCCAGTCATCTGGCGGAGCCCGGATCGGTGGTGGCTGCGGGGCAACCCGTCATTGGCAGCGTCAATCCCGCCAGCACGCAGCAGGTGGACCTGCTGGTGTCGCGGGTGGCAGAACTCGAAGCCAACTATGCTCTGGAGTTCGTCGCCGACCGGGCACGGGCCGACATGGTGCGCGACCAGTTGCGGGCCGAATCCCTGGCGCTCGAACGGGCCCGGGAGCGGGTGGCCTCGCTGGTGGTGGCGAGCCAGGGCGCCGGACGCTTTGTCGTCGTGCGGCCCGAAGACCAGATCGGCCGCTTTTACCGCCAGGGCGAGATACTGGGCTTCGTGCTCGATGGGCATGAAACCCCGATGGTCAAGGTCGTCGTAACGCAGGCCGATATCGACACCATCGGGCAGCCGGGAGGTCGGGTGCAATTGCGGCCTGCGCACAATCCGGCCCGGGTGATCGAGGGGCGGATCCTGCGTCAGCAGCCGGCCGGAAAGAACGAGCTGCCCAGCCGGGTGCTGGCGATCTCTGGTGGCGGCCGCATCGCGATCGACCCGCGCGACACGCAGGGTACACGGGCGATGGAGCGGCTGTTCCAGATCGATGTCGAGCCGCTGGGTGACGCTGCACTGGCGCCGCTATTTGGCCAGCGCATCCATGTGCGTTTCGACCATCCGCCGCTGCCGCTGGGCGCGCAGTGGTATCGCGGGCTGCGCCGCCTGTTGTTGACCCACTTTGATGTCTGACGTTGCTGCCCTGGGAGTGCGCGCGGCCGAACTGGCGCATGGGCGGCCCTATGTCGAACGTGGCGACCCCGAGTTGCCCTGGCATGATCGCCTGGCGATCGGATTGTGGTCGCGCGTGCCAGCGCCGATTCGAATTTTTTCGGCCGGCCGGGCCCGTGCCGGACGCAGCTATCTGTCCTGGGTTCATCAGGCCGCTGACGAGGCCGCCGGACTGGGCGACGACGATCTGCGTCGCCAGGCGCAGGCGCTGGGTCGCCGCTTCCACCGCGAAGGCTTCGACCCAAAGGCATGCGCGCACCTGTTTGCGCTGATCGGGGAGGCGGCGCATCGGGTGCTCGACAAGCGCCCCTACGACAGCCAGTACCTCGCTGCATGGTCGTTGTTGCAGGGAACGCTGGTGGAAATGGCTACCGGCGAAGGCAAGACTTTCGCTGCCGCGTTGCCGGCCTGCGCGGTTGCGCTGTCCAAGCTTTCTGTGCATGTGATCACGGTCAACGACTATCTGGCAGCGCGCGATGCCCAGGAGATGGGCCCCCTGTACCGGTTCTTCGGACTGGAGGTTGGCGTGGTGGTGCAGGGCCTGGCGCGGCAACAGCGGCAGGCGCAGTACGCGCGGCAGATCACCTACTGCACCAACAAGGAACTGGCCTTCGACTATCTACGCGACCGCACGGCGCTGGGCGACCGCGCCAGCCAGATGCACATGGCGCTGGACCGGGTGCAGGGGCGTGGCAGGGGAACTGCCGCATCCGGGCCGGCAGTGGTGATGCGTGGCCTGGCCTTTTGCATCGTAGACGAGGCCGACAGTGTGTTCATCGACGAGGCGCGCAC
>JBBKVW010000498.1:0-28738 GCA_037968655.1 Burkholderiaceae bacterium | reverse complement strand
CGGCGATCGGCGACCAGCCTGGCGCAGACTGCGTCGCGCACGATGTCGGCCAGCTGCGCCGGATCGCGCTCGCCCGATTGCACATGCTGCGCCAGGTCGAAATAGGCCTGCTCGTTGCTGCTCCAGTCGGCCAGGTCCAGCACCATCGCACAGCCGGCGCGTACCTGGCGAATACCTTGCAGATGGGTGGCGCCGTCGGCATGCGGAAACGCCCAGCCGTCGCGCAGAAAGTTGTCCAGGTCGCTAGCGACGATCGCCGGCCGATGCTCCAGGTAGTGCAGCAGGGCGCCAAGTTCGGAGGCCATGCACAGGGTCCGGGCATCACGGTAATAGAACAGCGGCTTCTTGCCATAGCGATCGCGCACGGCGGTCAATCGTTGCCGCTGCTCGTCCAGCAGGCACAGCGCCCACATGCCATTGGCCTTGTTCAGCCCTTGCACGCCCTCGTGCTGCAGCAGGCTGAGCAGAACCTCGGTATCGCCCTCCGTCTCGAAGCGGGCGCCGGCACGGGCCAGGTCTGCGCGCAGGGCCCTGAAGTTGTAGATCTCGCCGTTGTACGCCAGCGTCTGGCCATGACGGTGAAATGGCTGGTCTGATCGCGCGTCGGGATCGAGTATTGACAGCCTTGTATGACCGACAAAGCCGCAGATCTGCACCGGTCCGTGTGGCGAATGCACTTTCCATTCGAATGCCGCGTGGCCATGGCCATCGGGACCGCGGTGGCGCAGTCGGGCGGTGGCCGCCTCGGCGCGCGATCGGTCCACCGGGCGTCCGCGTTCGAGTACCAGAAAGATGCCGCACATGGGGAAGGGATTGGTGGGGCAAGACTGCTGTCTTGCCAGTGCCAGGTCCTGATCGCGACCATCGCGGGGAGGACCGACGTCGCGGATTGTACGGGTCGCCCAGTGGAGTTTTACACCGGTGCGCACTCCTACAATGCCCCATGCGCATTGCCTTCTACGCGCCCTTGAAGGCGCCGACCCATGAGACCGCCTCGGGTGACCGGCGTGTCGCCCGACTGTTGATGGATGCGCTGCAGTTGGCTGGTCATACGGTGCAACTGGTGTCGGACTTTCGTAGTTTTGACGGCAGTGGCGACCTGGAGCGCCAACAGGCGCTGCAAACGCAGGGCAGCGCCATCGCCAAAGGCTTGGTCGATCGGTGGCGCCACATGGGCGAACACGCGCGGCCACAACTCTGGTTCACCTACCACCTGTATTACAAGGCGCCCGATTGGCTTGGCCCGCCGGTTTGCAGGGCCCTGGGCCTGCCATATGTGGTAGCCGAGGCGTCGCATGCGCCCAAGCGCCTGACCGGTCCGTGGGCGCGCGGGCAGGTCGCAGTGCACGACGCACTGCAGGAGGCAGACCTGCTCCTGTGCCCCACCGCCCATGATGTAGAAGGTTTGCAGTTGGCAGTGCCGACGCGTACCCGCATCGAACGTCTGCCGCCGTTTCTGGATCCGGCTCCGTACCGGCGTGCCGCGCGCAAGCGCGCATTGCTGCGTCGGCGCTTGCAAGTCGGGCACGGCTTGGTGCCCGACCAGCCGTGGATGCTGGTGGCGGCCATGATGCGACCCGGTGACAAACTGGCCTCGTACCGGGTGCTGGCCCAGGCCCTGGCCCTGTTGCAGGACTTGCCCTGGCAATTGCTGGTGGCTGGCGACGGTGCGGAGCGGGCCCAGGTCGAGGCGCTTTTGAAGCAGGCCGCACCCGCACGGGTGTTCTTTCTGGGAAGTTGCGACGCGCGCAGCATGGCGGCGCTGTACGCTGCTGCCGACCTGTGCATCTGGCCCGCAGTCAATGAAGCCTATGGCATGGCGATGCTGGAAGCGCAGGCGGCGGGATGTCCGGTGGTTTCCTGTGCGACGCGGGGCGTGCCCGACGTGGTACAGGACGGCAAGACCGGCCTGCTGGCGCCTTCCGTCGATGCGTCGGAACTGGCAGATTGCGCGCGCGCCCTGTTGGCTGACGCGCCGCGTCGCGCCGCCATGGGTCAGGCAGCTGCGTTGTTTGTCGATGAACAGCGCAGCCTTGCGCAGGCGGGAAGCGCTTTGCGTGGTTTGCTGGCTGGATTCGACAAGACTGGCAATGCAGCGGCACTTGCCCTGGCGGCCCGGCTGTGACGACGTCGGCTGCTCGGTGCCAGGGTGCCGCGTCGTGCTGCACTCAGGTGGTCGCGTGAGCACGCTGCTGGCGGTGCTGCGTCATGGCGAGACCGAATGGAGCCGCGACAAGCGGATCCAGGGCCGCACGGATATTGGCCTGTCCGATGCGGGGTCTGCGTTTCTGTCCAGCCGGGCGCTTCCGAACGAATATGCCGGAATGCAGGTTTGCACCAGTCCGCTGTTGCGCTGCAGGCAGAGCGCGGACCGCCTGCGCCTGATCGATGTGCGGGTTGAACCACGATTGATTGAAATGGCCTGGGGCGATTGGGAAGGGCAGCAACTGGCAGGCCTGCGCGCTTCGCTGGGCCAGGCGATGGCCGATAACGAGGCGAGGGGCTGGGACTTGATGCCGCCAAAGGGCGAAAGTCCGCGTCTGGTATGGCAGCGCGTACTACCCTGGCTGACTGACGTTGCGGCCAAGGAACGCCCGGCCCTGGCCGTCACCCATCGCGGCGTGATACGTGTCTTGTTCGCGATGGCCACCGGCTGGGACATGCTGGGAAAGCCGCCGGCACGACTGGACTGGACTGCGCTGCACGTGTTCTCACTGGATGGACAAGGTGGGATTGCCGTGCGACAACTGAACGTGGCTCTCGCGTCCGCGATTCCCGGCCGGGAGAATGTGTGACTGCGCCGCGCGCCCTTGTCTATGTCCAGCATCTGCTGGGTAGCGGTCACCTGAAGCGGGCCGCATTGCTGGCCAATGCAATGGCGCGTGCCGGCCTGGACGTCACCTTGGTCAGTGGCGGCTTTGCGGTGCCGGGCCTGGCGCTTGAAGGCGTGCGCTTCGTGCAGTTGCCGCCGGTCGGCGCGGCCGACCTGTCATTCAAGTCCCTGGTCGATGGCCAGGGTCGGCCGGTCGATGAGGCCTTGCGCCAGGCGCGGCGTGCTGCCCTGTTGGCGCTCTGGCAGGAGACCGACCCGCAGTTGCTGCTGGTCGAGCTATTCCCGTTCGGGCGGCGCCAGATGCGTTTCGAGTTGCTGCCGCTGCTGGAGCTGGCGCGCCAGGCGACGCCCCGGCGGCTGATCGTGTCCTCGGTGCGTGATGTGCTCGGCGGCGGGCAGAGCGATCCGCTGCGCCAGCAGCGCATGCTCGCGCTTTTCGACCAGTATTTTGACCAGCTGCTGGTGCATGGCGATCCGGCACTGGTGCGGTTCGAGCAGACTTTCGCGCATGTTCCGGAGCTCGCCGAGCGCCTGCATTACACCGGCTACGTGGTCAATGCGTCGCTGTCCGGACACCATGCAGACGACACGGATTCCGAGGGCTGGGACGAGGTGCTGGTCTCGGCTGGTGGCGGGGCTGTCGGCCAGGCACTGTTCGAGACGGCCGTCCGGGCGCGACCACTGTCCCGCCTGGCGGACCTGCGCTGGCGGGTACTGGTGGGTGCGGCCATCGGCGAAGCGGACTTTGCCCGACTGCAGGCACTGGCGTGGTCGATCAATGGCCCTGGCATGGTGGTCGAGCGCAATCGCTCCGATTTTGTGCAGCTGTTGGGGCGTTGCCGGGTATCGGTCAGCCAGGCGGGGTACAACACGGTAATGGAAACCCTGCAGTCGGGCACCCGCTCGGTGATGGTGCCGTTTGCCGGTGGATCGGAGACGGAACAGAAACTGCGCGCCAGACTGCTGGCCGAACGCGGCTGGATCGAATTTTTGGCCGAGAGCGAACTCTCGCCAGAGTCGCTCGCACGGGCGCTTGACCAGGCCGCGGACCGGGAGCCGCCGGCCAAAGGTTCGCTTCGCCTGGATGGCGCAGATGTCAGTGCCAAACTGTTGCGCGGCTGGTTGACGCAAATACAGCAATGAGGATGGATGCATGAGCCAGAGCTGGTCTGATTTGTTCGACGAGATCGCGCGCTGGCGCGATGGTGGGCAGGTGGTCGACTTCTGGTGGCGCGACGACGACGCCTGCCGTGTCACGCCGCAGTTGTCGCGCCTGGTCGCGTTGGCCGAATCGAGCGCGGTGCCACTGGCCCTGGCAGTAATTCCACATGAAGTGGACCCACTGGTGCTGGCCCCCGGCAGCGCCATGGTGCATGTGCTGCAGCATGGCGCCGACCACAGTAACCGGGGCAGGGACGGCGAAAAGAAGACCGAGTTTGCGGCCAGCGAGCCGGTCGCTGTAGCGCTCAAGCGGCTTGAAAAGGGGCGCTGGGCGATCGATGGTCCGCGCACGTTGCCGGTGCTGGTGCCACCCTGGAACCGGGTCAGTTCCGGGGCGCTGCTGGACCGGCTGGCAGCTGCGGGGTATCGCGGCCTGAGTCGCTTTGGCGCCCGCGATCCGGGTTCGGAGTTGGCGGGGCTGGTGCAGGTGAACACCCATGTCGATCTGATCGACTGGCGCGGCACGCGTGGATTTGTTGGCGAGGACATAGCGCTGGGCAGCGCGGTGGCCCATCTGCAGGCGCGCAGGCTGGGCAGCGCCGATGGCAAAGAAGCGACTGGCTGGTTGACGCATCACCTGGTGCATGACGAGGCGTGCTGGAATTTTCTGGCACTGCTGTTTGAACGCACCGCGCCCGTAGGCGGTGTGGCATGGCATGGGGCCGATGCGCTGTTTTCAGCCAAATTGCTGCCAAGCTCCTGAGCGTTGTTTTCGCGGCGCACCGGGTACAAACACGGGGCTGCCAGTCGATACCCTTCTCCTATACTGCCGAAGCACTGTCGCAAGCGTGCTCGCCCACCGGGATAGACGAGACGAAACTCAGCGTCGGTCGTTGGAACTCGCAGGCACTGGACGGGGAGCAAGCTTTGGTGTCACACACTTCTGGACATGTCTAACGTATTAACCGTCAAAGACCTGAAGGTCTATCTCAACGTCGACGCTGGCCAGGTCAAGGCGGTCGATGGGGTTTCCTTCCGGATACCGGCCGGCCGCACGATGGCATTGGTGGGCGAATCTGGCTCGGGAAAGTCGATCGTGGCCCAGGCCATCATGGGCATCCTGCCGCGCGTGGCGCGCATCGAGCAGGGGTCGATCGAACTGCGCGACCCGCGCACGCCCGACAGCGTGATCGACATCGCCACGCTGGACATGGCCGGCGAGCCGATGCGGGCCATTCGCGGCGGCACCATCTCGATCATCTTCCAGGAGCCGATGACTGCGTTGTCTCCTCTGCATACGATCGGCAACCAGATTGGCGAGGCGCTGGCGCTGCACCGCTCAGGCATCGGCAAGGCGGAGCGCAGTGCCGCGGTGGTCGAGATGCTCAAGCTGGTGGGTTTCCCCGATCCGGTCAAGGCAGAGCACACCTATCCGTTCGAACTGTCGGGCGGGCTGCGCCAGCGCGCAATGATCGCAATGGCGCTGGTGTGCCGTCCGGCGCTGCTGATCGCAGACGAGCCCACCACGGCCCTGGATGTGACGATACAGGCGCAGATCCTGCAGCTGATCAAGCAGCTGCAGAGCGATCTGCACATGTCCATGATGATGATCACCCATGACCTGGGCATCGTCGCCAACATGGCCGACGAGGTAGTTGTGCTCTACCACGGCAAGGTGATGGAAGCCGGAACCCTGGAGGATGTGTTTCGCGATCCGCGCCATCCCTACCTGAAGGCGCTGTTGCGGGCCGTGCCGCGTTTCAACATGGAGCCCGGCGAACGCCTGACGCCGATTCGCGAGATCCAGGTCACGCCGGGCCATCTCACCAAGCCGCACGGTCATCCGCCCGAGAAGGTCGATGCGCTGGCGCCGCTGCTGTCGGTGCGCCACTTGAGCAAGAGCTTTTCTACCCGCAAGACCTCGCTGTTCGGCGCCAAGCCTGGCGGCGGGACGATCGCGGTGGACGATGTGAGTTTCGACATCGCGCAGGGCGAGTGCCTGGGCCTGGTGGGCGAGTCGGGCTGCGGCAAGACCACGACGGCCAAGATGATCCTGCGCGCCAGCATGCCTGACAGCGGAGAGATCGTTTTCAATGACCGCGGCCGCGAGCGAAATGTGCTTACGCTGGAAGGCAGCGAACTGTTCGAGTACCGGCGCCGGGTGCAGTTCGTGTTCCAGGATCCGTTTGGTTCGCTCAACCCGCGCATGACGGTGTATGACATCGTCAGCGAGCCTCTGGTCATCCATGGCATCGGCGACGACGACGAGCGCTTTTCCCGGGTCAAGGAACTGATTGGCCTGGTGGGGCTGGATGTGCGCCATCTGCGGCGCTATCCGCACAGCTTTTCGGGCGGACAGCGCCAGCGCATCGGTATTGCGCGCGCATTGGCGCTCAGTCCGGATCTGCTGATCTGCGATGAGCCGGTGTCTGCGCTCGATGTGTCGGTGCAAGCCCAGGTGCTCAACTTGTTGCTCGACCTGCACGAGGCGCGTAACCTGACCTACCTGTTCATCTCGCACAACCTTGCGGTGGTGCATTACATCGCCGACCGGATTGCCGTGATGTGCGCCGGACGCCTGGTTGAAATTGCCCGCTTCGATGAATTGTTCGAGAACCCCCTGCATCCCTATACCCGGGCCTTGCTCGCCGCTGTACCCGATCCGGACTTGAGCCGCAAGCTCGATTTCGACGCGCTGATGGAAGGCAAGGCCTCCATACCGAGCGCCTGGCCGATGCCGTACCGGCTTGACGGATCGAAACGGGTAGGCATGATCGACGTCGGTCACCAGCATTTTGTCCGCGCCCATGCGGATGTCGACATTTCGGAGCTCAAGAGATGAAACTGCACTTGAAACAACCCGTGCCGATGCGTTGCATGGTCGCCCGCTGGCTTGTCCCGTCCCTGCTGAGCGTGGCAGCATCGTGCGCGCTGGCTGCTCCTGCCAATCTGATCGAGACGCCAATGTTGCGCGATGAGGTGGCTGCCAAGAAATTGCCGCCGGTCAAGAATCGCGTACCGGACAGCCCGCTGGTGGTGGCGATGGACGGCAAGACCCAGGAAATGGGCCAGCATGGCGGCACGCTCAATATGCTGATAGCGCGGGCGCGCGACGTGCGCATGATGGTCGTATATGGTTATGCCCGCCTGGTCGGCTACGACCGCAATCTGTCGCTGATGCCGGACATACTGCAGAACATCGACACCAAGGACGATCGGGTATTCACGATGAAGCTGCGCGCCGGCCACAAGTGGTCGGACGGTCAGCCGTTTACCAGCGAGGACTTCCGCTATTTCTGGGAAGACGTTGCCAACGACAAGGACCTGAGCCCGGCCGGCCCGCCGGCGGCATTGCTGGTCGATGGCCAGCCACCCAAGGTCGAGTACCTTGACAAGACGACGGTGCGCTACACCTGGGCCAATCCAAACCCCGACTTCCTGCCCCAGATGGCAGCAGCGTCGCCCTTGTTGATCTATCGACCTGCGCACTACCTCAAGCGCTTCCACAAGAAATACTCACCCAGGGTTGTGGAGGCGGAAAGGGCTGAACCCGGCAAGCGCAGCTGGGCTGCGATTCACAACCGCGAAGACAACATGTACCAGTTCGACAATCCGAGCTTGCCGACTCTTCAGCCCTGGATCAACACCACCAAGCCCCCGGCCGACCGCTTTGTCTCGGTGCGCAATCCCTTCTTTCATCGCATCGACGAGGCCGGCCGTCAATTGCCCTACATCGACCGGGTCGTGATGCCGGTGGTCGATGGCAAGCTGATTCCGGCCAAGGCCGGAGCCGGCGAGTCTGACCTGCAGGCGCGCGATATCAATTTCAACAACTTCACTTTCCTGAAGAAGGCCGAGAAAGCCAACAACTACCGGACCTACCTGTGGCGTACCGCCAAAGGTTCGCATATAGCCCTGTACCCCAATCTCAATGTGGTCGATCCGGTCTGGCGCCAGTTGTTTCGTGATGTGCGCTTTCGCCGCGCCCTGTCGATGGCGATCGACCGTGCGCAGATCAATCAGGTGCTGTACTTCGGGCTGGCGTCGGAAAGCAACAACACGGTGGTTCCCGACAGCCCGTTGTTCCGCAAGGAATACCAGACGCAATGGGCCAAGTTCGATCGCAAGGCGTCAGACAAGTTGCTGGACGAGATCGGCCTCAAGCGCGGCTCGGACGGCATTCGCCGCATGTCCGATGGTCGGCCGTTGGAGATCATCGTCGAGACTGCCGGTGAAAGCACCGAGCAGACCGACGTGCTGGAACTGATTCGCGAAACCTGGCGTGAGGTGGGCGTCAAGTTGTTCAGCAAGCCCTCGCAGCGCGACCTGCTGCGCAACCGCGTGTTCGCCGGTGAGGCCATGATGTCGGTGTTCTTCGGTCTGGATAACGGCATGCCGAGCGCCGAAACCGCACCCGACGAACTGGCGCCCAAGGATCAGGCCCAGCTGCAATGGCCCAAGTTCGGCCAGTACTACGAGACCGCGGGCAAGTCGGGCGAGGCGCCCGATTTTCCGGCGGCGATCGAACTGATGAAGCTGTGGGAATCCTGGCGTGGTGCCAGCCATGACGAACGCGCCAAGATCTGGCACCGCATGCTGTCCATCCACGCGGACCAGCAGTTGTCGATCGGCGTGGTCAACAACGTGATGCAGCCGGTGGTGGTCAACAACGCGCTCAAGAACGTGCCCGAGAAAGGTCTGTACAACTGGGACCCGGGTGCCTTGCTGGGCATCTACCGGCCCGACACCTTCTGGTTCGCCGACGCACGCCGGAACTGATCCATGCTGGTGTATACGCTGCGGCGCGTGCTGTTGATGATCCCGACATTGCTGGTCATCAGCTTTGTCACCTTCGTCATCATCCAGTTGCCGCCGGGCGATTTTCTGACCAACCAGATTGCGGAGCTGCGCAGCCAGGGCGATACGGCGGCCCTGGAAAAAGCGCGGTTTCTGCGCGAGCAATTCGGGCTGGACAAGCCCTTCCTGGAGCAATATGCGGCCTGGGTCGGTATCTGGCCCGGGCAGCACGGGTTTTCCGGTTTGCTGCAGGGCGACTGGGGCTGGTCGTTTGAATACAACCTGCCAGTGCTCGACGTCGTCGGCGACCGCCTGTTGCTGTCATTCGTGCTCAATATCACGGTGATCCTGTTCACCTGGGCGGTCTCGTTTCCGATCGGCTTTTATGCCGCGACCCATCAATACAGCTGGGGCGATCACGGCCTGTCCTTCATTGGCTATCTGGGCTTGGCGACGCCCAATTTCCTGCTGGCGCTGGTGTTGATGTATTTCGCCAATGTGCAGTTCGGGTTGTCGATCGGCGGCCTGATGGATCCGGAGTACCTGGAGCAGCCGATGAGCTGGCCCAAGTTCATGTCGGTGCTGTCGCACCTGTGGATACCGGTGATCGTGATCGGCACGTCTGGCACCGCTGGCATGATTCGGCGCCTGCGCGCCAACCTGCTGGACGAGCTGCAAAAGCAGTATGTGGTGACGGCGCGCTCCAAAGGCATGCCCCAGACACGCTTGCTGATCAAATACCCGCTGCGCATGGCGCTGAACCCCTTCATCGCCGACATTGGCAATCTGCTGCCCAGCATCGTCTCGGGCTCGGCCATCGTCTCGGTGGTGCTGTCTTTGCAGACCGAAGGTCCGATGCTGCTCGACGCATTGCAAAGCCAGGATCAATACCTTGCCGGCTCCTTCCTGATGTTCCTTGCGCTGCTCACGGTGATGGGCATGTTCGTTTCGGACTTGTTGCTGGCTGCGCTCGATCCGCGCATCCGCCTGTCGGGAACGGCGGTTCAATGATGATGCGCCGATTGCCGCTTGTTGGAGCCTTTCGGTCGATGCGGTTTGATTGCCCGGTCAGGGAACGGCGATGAACACTGCGCAGACCAATTCGGCACCACTGGAGCACTATGTCTCGACGGCCCCGTTCGAACCGGAGGCCGCCGAAACCCTGACGCCCGAGCAGGAGGAGTTCTACCGGGCTTCGCAATGGCGGATCATGTGGTGGAAGTTCCGGCGCCATCGGCTGGCCGTCGTTGCCGCGGTGATTCTTTCGCTGCTTTATGGCTCGGCGTTGATCACCGAGTTCCTGGCGCCCTATGAGGTCAGCACGCGCGATTCGTCCAACATCTTCGCGCCGCCGCAAAGCGTGCATCTGTTTCACGATGGCAAGTTCGTCGGCCCCTTCGTCTATGGCTACAGCATGAAGCTGAACCTGGAGAAGATGAAACGCGAGTTCACGCCCGACACCGACAAGGTCGAACCGCTGCGCTTTTTCTGCAGCGGCGATGAGTACCGTTTTTGGGGCATGCTCGACGC
This sequence comes from Burkholderiaceae bacterium, assembly GCA_037968655.1. Lineage (GTDB taxonomy): Bacteria > Pseudomonadota > Gammaproteobacteria > Burkholderiales > Burkholderiaceae_C > CAISIP01. Next base: position 18,417 of record JBBKVW010000498.1, on the reverse strand, counting down.
TAACTTCCATCTGGTCTGCCCGGCCGAGGGCGGGACCTTCTTCCTGATGGGCACGGACAGGCTGGGGCGCGACATGTTCTCGCGCATCATCTACGGCACCCGGATATCGCTGACAGTCGGCCTGCTCGGCATCATGGTCAGTTTTCTGATCGGCATCACATTGGGTGGCATATCCGGCTTCTACGGTGGCTGGATCGACAACGTCATTCAGCGCCTGATCGAAATGGTGCGCTCGTTTCCCGAGTTGCCGCTGTGGATGGCGCTGTCGGCGGCGTTGCCGGTGACCTGGAGCCCGATCCTGATCTACTTCGGCATCACCATCATCCTGGGCATGCTGGACTGGCCGGGGCTGGCGCGGGCGGTGCGCTCGAAGTTCCTGGCACTGCGCGAGGAGGATTTCGCCACGGCAGCGGTCTTGATGGGCGCTTCACCCGCCCGCGTGATCAGCCGGCACCTGCTGCCCAGTTTCACAAGTCACCTGATCGCTTCGCTGACTTTGTCGGTTCCCAGCATGATCCTGGGCGAGACCGCGCTGTCGTTTCTGGGTCTGGGCTTGCGTCCCCCAATCACCAGCTGGGGCGTCTTGCTCAACGAAGCGCAGAACATCAATGTGGTGGCCTTGTACCCCTGGCTGATGCTGCCGGTGCTGCCGGTGCTGATTGTGGTGCTGGCATTCAATTTTCTGGGCGACGGCCTGCGCGACGCGGCCGATCCGTACAACTAGGCTGTCCATGGAACGCAGTCTGTTCGGCTTCATCCTCAAATACAGCAAGCGCGAACAACTGCTGATCGTCCCGCTGGTGTTGCTGTCGATGGTGTTTTACTACGCCTCGCTGGATCTGCCCAAGATGATCATCAACCAGCCAATCCAGGGCAAGGGATTCGCCAACCCCGGCGCGACAGCTGCGTTCCTGCAGATGCATTTCACACTGCCGGAGTTCCTGGGTGGATTCAAGCTGGAACTGTTCGACGGCTTTGCGCTGGAACGCACCGAGTACCTGATTGCACTCACGCTGACATTCCTGTCGCTGATCATCATCAGCGGCCTGATCAAGCTGCGCATCAACACCATGAAGGGCTGGATGGGCGAGCGCATGCTGCGCCGCCTGCGCTACTACCTGTTCGACCACATTCTGCGTTTTCCGCTGCCGGTCTTTCGCCGCGTGAAGTCGGCCGAGATGGCGACCATGATCAAGGACGAGGTCGATCCGCTGGGAGGATTTGTCGGCGAGGCCATCATCACGCCGATGTACCTGGGGGGGCAGGCGCTGACGGCCTTGTTTTTCATCCTGTTTCAGCATATTTACCTGGGCATGGTGGCCTTTGCGATGGTTATCGTGCAAGCCGTCATCATCCCGAAAATGCGGCTGCGCTTGCTGCAACTGTCACGCGAACGGCAGATCGCAGCACGCCAGCTGGCTGGTCGGGTGGCCGAATGCGTGGACGGCGTGGTCGAGATTCACGCGCACGACACTGCAAATTACGAGCGGGCGGAATTCTCGGCCAGGCTGGGCCGCTTGTTCCTGATCCGGTTCGAGCATTTCCAGCGCAAGTTCTTCATCAAGTTCCTGAACAACCTGCTGTCACAAATAACGCCTTTCCTGTTCTACCTGGTCGGTGGTTACCTGGCCATCGTGGGGCGGCTGGACATCGGCGCGCTGGTCGCCGTGATCGCGGCCTACAAGGATCTGCCGGGCCCGGTCAAGGAACTGATCGACTGGGACCAGGAACGAATGGACGCTGGCATCAAGTACAGCCAGGTGATCGAGCAGTTTTCGGTTGACAACCTGACGCCTCCAGCGCAGTTGCAACTGATGGACGACCCGGAGTTGCCAAGGACGGGCAAGCTGCGGGCCAGCAATGTGACATTGCTCGATGAATCCAACGCCAAGTTGCTCGACAGCGTGTCGTTCGAGACCGATCTGGACAAGCACCTGGCAATCGTCGGGCCCAATGGGTCTGGTGGCGGCGAATTGGCGCAGTTGCTGGCGCGGTTGACGATCCCCAGCAGTGGCAGCCTGGAGATGGGCGGTATCAACTTGTCCCGGGCTCCCGAGGCGGTGACCGGTCGCGTGACTGCATATGTCGGAGCGGTGGCCTACCTGTTTCCGGTCAGCGTGCGCGACAACCTGCTGTATGGACTCAAGCACCGGCCGATGGGTGAGATGCGATACGAGGGGGCAGCACAGCGAAAACATGAAGGCCGGATTCGTGAAGCCGTGCGCGCCGGCAATTGTCCCTTGGATATCGAGGCCCCCTGGCTCGACTACCAGGCAGCTGGTGTCGACGGCGACGCGGCGCTGGGACAGCGTATCCTGGAAGTGCTCCAGATCGTCGGGCTGGAGGAGACATTGTTCGAGATCGGACTCAGGAGTGCTGTCTCTACCCACGCCAGTCCTGAACTGGAAGCCAGCATATTGCGCGCGCGTGACAGCATGCATGAACGCTTGGGACAGCCCGAGTTGATGGACCTGGTCGAGCAGTTTGATCTGTCGCGCTACAACCGAAACGCCACGCTGGCCGAGAACCTGCTGTTTGGCACGACGGTGGGAAAGGCGCTCAACACCGACAGCCTGGTCACGCACCCATATGTGCGCCACATTCTCGATGACACCGGCTTGTCCGGCGATCTGCTTGCGGTAGGTGGCAAGTTGGCCGAGACCATGCTGGAGTTGTTCAGCGATTTGCCACCTGGCCATGAGTTGTTTGAGCGTTTCAGCTTCATTGCCTACGACGACCTGCCACGTGTCAAGGAGATCGTTGCCCGGGTGGCGTCAGTCAGCCTGGAGCGCATCGCGCAAGAGGACCGCAATCTGCTAGTGGGTCTGTCGCTCAAATTGATCGTGAGCCGGCACCGTCTGGGCCTGATTGATGAAGGCCTGGAGAGCCGTGTGCTCAAGGCGCGCAAACTGTTTGCCGCCAATCTTCCCGCGGACCTGCGCGGGGCGATAGAGTTTTTCGATCCCAAGCATTACAACAGCGCCGCGTCCTTGCAGGACAACATCCTGTTTGGCAAGATTGCTAGCGGGCAGGCGGAAGGTAGTGCCACTATCGGCAAGTTGATGCGCCAGATCCTGGGCGAGCTGGAACTGCGCCCGCTGGTTCTGACTGTCGGCCTGGATTTTCAGGTGGGCACTGGCGGCAGTCGACTCGCGGCGACCGATCGGCAGAAGGTGGCATTGGCCCGGGCCTTGCTCAAGCGCCCGGCCCTGTTGATTCTGGACCAGGCGACCGCCGTGATGGACCCTGCAGTTCAGGATCGCTTGGTCGAAAGCGTGCTAAAAAGCCAGCAAGGCAGTGCAGTTTGCTGGGTACTGAACCGGGCTGAACTGGCCCGAAAGTTCGACAATGTACTGGTCATGGAACGGGGCCGGGTGGTCGAGATGGGTCGATTCGACAAACTCGAAGCCAACAGCGACGGCATATTGCATGGCTTGATGAATCACGGCAGGACGCCGGTCTAGGAGAACGACATGAGCCTGGAACAAGAAGTGGAACTGATTCGCAGGTTTCCAATCTTCAACAAGATTGCCCCTGCCAAGCAAAAGCTCCTGTGCTTCAGTAGCGAGCGACTGACTTACAACGCAGGGCAGCTCATGTTTCGGCAGGGCGATGTGGGAGATGCCTGCTATGTCGTGATCGAAGGTGATGTCGAGATCACGGTCGAGGCGCCGGACGACAAAGGCACGCTGGTACTGGGTACGGTGGGGCCCAACGGCATATTGGGTGAAATTGCGATCTTCGGCCAGGTGCCCCGAACCGCCACGGCTACAGCCAAGACACGGATTGAGGTTTTGCGCATTTCAGCCGAAGTGTTTCGCAGTGTCGTCTGCGACAACCCCGAGGCGTCATTGGAACTGATCCGCAATTTGTCCGAGCGGCTGGCCAATACGACAAACTTGCTCGCGCGCCACACCAAAACTGCTGCTTGAGTCTCAGGTTTGTTCAGACCCGAGTGCATAGCTTTGGACTGGGGCTGCGAATCCCTTGAGTTCGAGCCTGTTGCCTACCACCAACGCGTTTTGTGCAGCGGTACTGGAAACCAGTTCAGTCGTTCGCTGATCCACCAGGACTTCACCGTGGGCGGCTTCCGAGCACAGGCGTGACGCAAGGTTGACCGGGGGTCCGACTGCAGTGTATTCAAGCCGGGACGCCCCGCCGATCACGCCGACCGTGACAAAACCGCTTGCAACGCCGACACCGACGCCCAGCTGCATTTCCTGATTGGACCATTGCCGGGTCAGGGCAATTCCGACCTGGCGAATCTGGCGCGCCAACGCAATCGCCCTTTGGGCATGGTCGGTATATTCGATCGGGGCGCCAACCAGAATCAGTACGCCGTCGCCGGCCTGGTCCTTGATCGTGCCACCGCAGGCGGCAGCGGCTAATCCGACTGCGTCATAGTATTCCCGCAGAATCTCGATCACCCGCCGCGACGAGGTGGCTGCCGTAAATGCGGTGAAGCCGCGCAAGTCGCAGCACACGACAGACAACTCCAGCGTCTTTTCCTCGGTAGCGCTCTTCAGGCCGCGCCGCGTGACCAGGCTGGCGACCTGCGGCGCCAGAAAGCGCGACAGAAACTGGGCGCGCTGGCCTTGCGCGACGTGGTATTGCACCGATCCGACCAGCAGCACCAGCAGTCCCAGCGTGGTGGCCAGTGGCGCAACCTGGGGCGGCAGCACAATCCCGCTGGCCATGATCGGAGCACCGATGGCAAAAGCGACTAGGCGGCGGACCTCGGCCCGATCAGGCCGACGAAACAGGGTGAACAGGGTTGCCGCAGTGCCGATCACGATCGACAAGCCCAGCGGCACGAAAAACAACCAGAAAGACCAATGCACCCGATCGCCTGGATACAGCACCAGGTTGCCGAAATGGGTCGCGCGCTGTTGTGGGAAGGCAATCGCAGCCATGAGATACGCGAGCGCCATTGCCTGGGCCAGGCGCAAAAGGCGATCCGGGCCTTGCGTGTTCAGGTTTTCGGCAGGGATGGTCTGGCGAACCCGCAATACCCACTCAAATGCGAAAACGACGGAAAACGCCTGAGGCAGCACCAGAATGCCCTCCCAGAAGACCACTCCGAGCTCGGCACGCATCGGCAATACCCACAAGACGTCGATGGCGATGGACATGCCGACGAACAACAGGAAAGTGCTCAGTGCCTGGCTGGTCGGTGAACGCCGGTCTGCCAGTATGAAGGCCAGCGACATTCCGATGGCCAGCAAAGCAACGATGACCGCCGCAGTGGAGTTGTTGTTCACGAAAAAATTCTACCTTTGGCCTGTTCAAGCAGCCTGCTCGGAGAGCGGTCGCAATGGCGATCGCGGCTGGCCAGGATGGGGTCGCAGCAAAAAAAAGGCCCCGTCTTGCGACGGGGCCTTGAAGGGATCCCTGAACCTGTAGGTTTCGAAAGGACCCGAGGAGACAACCAAAAAATCTGATCTCGTTACCGACAAAGTATGTCAGGGTTTTCCCTTGCTGGCTAGAGCCTGCCGCTAAAAGTGGCCTGGCCCTGCGACCTTGCCGGCAATGAACGACAAATTAGCGCTTCTTGCTGACGGTCTTGCTGGCATTCACGGCAGATGCCGTGACTGTGTTGAAGTTGCTTTCGGCAACTTCGGTGGCTTGCTTGACAGCTTTTTGCACCGATTCCAGCGCATTGTTGGCAGCAGCGACAGCGCTCTTCATCACAGCGACAGCGGTCTCGCTGCCGGCCGGTGCGTTCTTGGCGGCGGTGTCGACCAGACCCATGAATTTCTTCTGGTTCTCGCCGGCCTGCTCTTCAAAGGCGCGGGTGAACTCGGTAGCCGAGCCCGAAGCGATGTCGTACAGGTGGCGGTTGTAGGCGGCGGTTTTCTCGGCCAGGGGTTGCATCAGGCCGGACTGCAGCGTCAGCAGTTCCTGCGCGTCTTTCACGCTCAGGAAGGCCTTGGCATTGTCGCCAGCCTCAGCCATCGCGACTTTGGAAGCGGTCAGGTTCAGTTCGACGATTTTTTCGACGCCTTCGAAGGCCTTGCTGGTCAGACCAACCAGGGTTTCGATGTTGGCTTTGTGCGAGGCCATGACTTGTTCAACGGTCAACATAAATATTTCTCCAGAAAAGTGATAAATGAAATCAGTATCTGCTCCGTAACCCTGTTGATTCAGGTCTATGTTGCAGTGCAGCATGAAACGAATTATAGGGTTGTCCCGCGGTATGGCAAGACTTTTTTGTTGCACTGCAGCATTCTAGAGGACGTTTTCTAGAACAGGCTGAAACCGGCGAACCGGCCTTGCGCGATCGACGAACTTGGAACCGTGCCGCTCGTTCACCGATTGCCCGCGTGGCCCGGCCAATCGGTGAACGAGCCGAATCTGGGCAGACCAGGCCAAGGTCGAAAGTGACTTCGCAGATACTGTGCGCACGCGCCGGGCGCTGAACCAACGGCCTGTCGAGGGGCGTCTGGCAACAGCGCTGGCGCTAGGCCACTTTCTGGGCACATATAGGATCACCATGACCAGCAATCTCTCGCATGCCAACGAGCCTGCCGCTAAACAGGAGTCGATCGACCAGGCCATCGGCTCGCGCATGTCGATTCGTGCCTTCACGCAGCAGCCGGTTCCGCACGACCTGCTGGAGCAATTGCTGCAGGATGCCGTGATGGCAAGCGGCAGTGGCGGCATTGCGCCGTGCAAGGTATATGTTTTGCAGGGACGCAGCCGCACCGAACTGATCGAGCGGGTATGCGCGGTGCACGACGCGGTGCGGGCCGACCCCACGCTGCTGGCGCAGTACCCGGAACCTTATGACTACTATCCCGAGAAGTGGGACAGCCCTTACCTGGATCGCCGGCGCGAAAATGGTTGGGGACTATATGGACTGCTGGGTATTGGCAAGACCGATAAAGACAAGATGCATGCCCAGCATCAACGCAACTACCGCTATTTCGACGCGCCGGTGGGCCTGGTGTTCACGCTCGACAAGGCGAGGGGCGCCGAACAATTGCTGGCCTGCGGCCGCTTCATGCAGGCCCTGATGCTGCAGGCGCGCGTGCATGGACTCCATACCTGTCCGCAGGCGGCCTGGAACATGTTTTCCGGCATCATCCTGCCGCATGTCGGAGCCGGCCCAGACGAGTCACTCGTATGTTCGATGTCGCTGGGATATGCCGATGACCAGGCCCTCGTCAACAGCTTTCATACGCCCCGGCTGCCGGTGGCGGAGTTTTGCCGCTGGAATGACTAGCACCTGTTTCTGATGTGTCGCCGTTCACCCGATTGGCTTTGGACACAAGCCTGAGCGTATTGGCTGCCATCGCCGCTTGTCTGCACAAATGTATTGCTGCCCTTCCCGTACACTGCCAGTGACCGGTGCTGCCGCCGGAATTAAACCGCAGCCATGATCATTACCAGCCTTCTCGACACGGACCTGTACAAGTTCACCATGATGCAGGCAGTGCTGCATCAATTTCCGGGGGCGCAGGTCGAATATCGGTTCAAGTGTCGCAATGCCCGGGCCCAGTCGGCGCCAGGCGCGACCGATGTCGATCTGGCGCCGTTCGCAGATGAGATTCGCGCGGAGATCCGCGGCCTGTGCACCCTGCATTTTCAGGAGCCGGAGTTGGCCTACCTGCGCTCGATGCGATTCATCAAGAGCGATTTTGTCGACTTTCTCGGGCTATTTTCGCTCAACGAGAAGTACATCACTGTTACCGGCCTGCCATCGGGCGAGATCGACATCACGATCCGAGGCCCCTGGCTGCATACCATCCTGTTCGAAATTCCCGTGCTGGCAATCGTCAACGAGGTCTATTTCCGCAATACCCGCGCCAAGCCAGACCTGGATGAAGGACGCCGGCGTCTGGACCTGAAGATCGAGCAGTTGCGCGGCGCGGAACTGTCCGACCTGAAGATCGCCGACTACGGCACGCGCCGGCGGTTCAACAAGGACTGGCAGGAGGAAGTCCTGCGGGTCCTGGCCGAGCGCCTGGGCACCCATCAGCGCCCCGGCAGCCCGGCCAATCTGGTCGGCCAGTTCGCCGGTACCAGCAATGTGCTGTTTGCCATGAAACTGGGTCTGACGCCCCTTGGCACCATGGCGCACGAATACCTGCAGGCCTGCCAGGCCCTGGGCCCGCGCCTGCGAGACAGCCAGATCTATGGTTTCGAGACCTGGGCCAAGGAATACCGCGGCGACCTGGGCATCGCGCTGAGCGATGTCTACGGCCTGGATGCCTTCCTGCGTGATTTCGACATGTATTTCTGCAAGCTGTTCGATGGCGCGCGACATGACAGCGGCGACCCATTCCAATGGGGCGAGCGCATGCTGGCCCACTATGCCCGCAACCGGGTCGACCCGCGCACCAAGACGCTGATCTTCAGTGATGGATTGACCGTTCCACGCACCATCGAGCTGTACAAGCAGTTTCGCGGGCGCTGCCAACTGGCCTTTGGCATTGGTACCAACCTGACCAATGACCTGGGCTATGAGCCGCTGCAGATCGTCATCAAGATGGTGCGCTGCAATGGCCAGCCAGTGGCCAAGCTGTCGGACACGCCGTCCAAGAATATGTGCGATGACGAGCGTTACCTTGGCTATCTGCGTCAGGTGTTCAATATTCCACAGGAGGCCTGAACACCACCGCACGGCGGCCATCAGCCGCTCACCGGCGCAGTGCAGCAGGCAATTTCGCCCCCCAGCTTTCGTTGATCTGCCATGACCAAACCTGCCATCGCCCTGGCCCGAGCCATCTTTCCAGAGGTGCTGGATCGCTTGCAGCGCCATTTCGACGTTTTGGACAACCAGCAGGACAAGGTGATGTCGCCTGCCGAACTGGCGGCATTTGCACAGGGGCGCGACGGCATGCTGTGTACTGGCAGCGAACGGATCGACGCGGCTCTTCTGGGAGCCTGCCCGGAGCTGAAGATCTGCGCCAACATGGCAGTTGGCTACAACAACTTCGACCTCGACGCGATGAGCGCAGCCGGCGTGCTGGCGAGCAACACGCCCGATGTGCTGACCGAAACCACGGCCGATTTCGGCTTTGCGCTGCTGATGGCGGCCGCACGGCGCGTCACCGAGAGTGAACATTTTTTGCGCGCGGGTAAATGGCAGCGCTGGAGCTATGACATGTTTGCCGGGCACGACATCCACGGCAGCACGCTGGGCATCATCGGCATGGGACGCATCGGCCAGGGCATAGCGCGTCGCGGCGCGCTGGGCTTTGGGATGCGTGTGATCTACCACAACCGCAGCCGGCTTGACCCGGCGACCGAAGCGTCCTGCCAGGCGCGCTTTGTCTCTAAAGAGGAGCTGTTGGGCAGTGCAGACCATGTAGTGCTGGTGTTGCCGTACTCCGCTGCGTCCCACCACACCATAGGCGCCGCCGAGCTGGCCTGCATGAAGCCGACCGCCGTGCTGGTCAATATTGCGCGTGGCGGCATCGTCGATGACGCCGCCCTGGCCCTGGCCCTGCGCGACGGACGGATCGCCGCAGCCGGGCTCGACGTGTTCGAGGGGGAGCCTCAGTTGCACCCAGCCTTGCTGGATTTGCCCAACGTGGTGCTGACGCCCCACATCGCCAGCGCCAGCATTCCCACGCGACTGGCAATGGCCAACCTGGCAGCCGACAACCTGATCGACTACCTGACCGCCGGCCGCACGCGCACTGCATTGAACGCCCAGGCCCTGGGCAAAGCCTGATGCAGGGCATGCGTAGGCAGCGTGCGCGCCACAGCGCGCCGGCATCCGCGTCCAGTCTGCCGCGGCTCGATTCGGTCACCAAGAATTACTAGCGCCATGGAATTCCTCGCCTCCTTGCCGGTGCAGCCATGGTGGATATTGCTGGCCGTGTGCGTCAACGCACTGCTGTTGCTGTGGCTGCTCTTGCGCTCTGGCAGTGAGGAGCCAAGCCAGGCCACGCTGGCCGCCCAGGCCCAGCTGCTGGAGGCGGTGCGCAGCACCACCGCGCGCGTCGACCAGCTCGAGCGCATGCTCGGGCACGACATGGCGGAATCGGCACGCGAGGCGCGTCAGGAACTGGCCCAGTCGATAGCCATGTTCCAGCAGACCTTGCTGGCCCAGGGCGCGCAGACCAGTCGCACCCAAAATGCGCAGATCGACGCCTTTGGCCAGCAACTGGCGCTGCTCAAGCAGACCTTGGCCGATACGCTGAGCACACAGCTGCACCAGCTCAGCGAAAGCAACGCCCGGCGCATGCTTGAGGTACGCCAGACGCTGGAACAGCAACTGGCGCAATTGCAGGCCAGCAATTCGGCGCGGCTGGAAGAGATGCGTGCCACCGTCGACGAGAAGCTGCAGGCCACCTTGCATGCGCGTCTGGGCGAGAGTTTCAAACAGGTGGCCGACCGGCTGGAGCAGGTGCACAAGGGCCTGGGCGAGATGCAGACGCTGGCCCAGGGCGTGGGCGACCTCAAGCATCTGCTGACCAACGTGAAGACACGCGGCATCTTTGGCGAGGCCCAGCTCGGAGCGCTGCTGGAACAGGTGTTTGTGGCGGATCAATATGCAGCGCAGGTCGCCACGCGGCCGGGCAGCAAAGCGCTGGTGGACTTCGCGATCCGACTTCCCGGCGGCAGCGAACGCGACCAGCCGCTGTGGTTGCCGATCGACGCCAAGTTCCCCAATGAAGACTACGAGCGGCTGCTCGACGCCCAGGGACGCGCCGACGTGGCCGCTGCCGACAGCGCGGGCAGGGCGCTGGAAGCACGCATACGCCTGGAGGCGCGATCGATCGCGGACAAATATCTGGAACCACCGTACACCACTGATTTTGCGATCCTGTTCCTGCCGACCGAAGGCCTGTACGCCGAAGTACTGCGCCGCCCGGGGCTGATGGAGGGCCTGCAACGCGAGCATCGGGTGACGCTGGCCGGACCGAGTACCTTGTTGGCGATGCTGGGCGCACTGCAGATGGGATTTCGAACCCTGGCATTGGAAAAGCGTGCCAGCGAGGTGTGGATGGTGTTGGGAGCCGTCAAAACCGAATTCGGCAAGTTTGGCGATGTACTGGCCAGGGTCAGGAGCCAGACCGAAACTGTGCTCAAGACCATCGACTCGGCCCAGGTGCGCGGGCGCGCCTTGGGCAAGGCCTTGCGCCAGGTCGAGGCCCTGCCGGAGCAGCAGACGCGGGTACTGATTCCGGCGCAGCCCGAAAGCGCGTTCGACCAACCCGATGAAGCCCTCTGAGCTTGCGCGGCTGATCTGCAGCCAGGTCTGCATCCATGCCTGCATGGCCGGCACCCGGATGGCGGCGCCGCTGCTGGCCTTGCGCGACGGGCATAGTGCCTTCAACGTCGGCGTGCTGCTGGCCCTGTTTGCACTGGCGCCGGTGTTCCTGGCCCTTCCGGCCGGGCGCTTTGCCGATCGGCACGGGCTCAAGCGCCCGGTGCACATGGCGGTGGTGGTGGCGGTCTGCGGCGCCCTGCTGGCGCTGATGTTTCCGATCTTTCCGGTACTCTGCGTCAGCGCCCTGATGAGCGGCGGCGCTACTGGCGCGGCGTCGATTTCTTTGCAGCGCCATGTCGGCCGGGCAGCCAGCGGGCCGACCGAACTCAAACGGGTGTTCAGCTGGCTGGCTATCGGGCCTGCGGTGTCGAACTTCGTCGGCCCGCTGGCGGCCGGATTGATGATCGACTATGCCGGTGCCAGCGCGGGCGACACCGCCGGTTATCGCTGGGCATTCCTGCTGATGGCCGTGATGCCGCTGGCCACATGGCTGCTGATCCGGCCGGTGCAGGACCTGGATCCTGCACGCCGTCTGGCCGCGATGCCCAGTTCGCGTGCCTGGGATCTGCTGCGCGAGCCGATGATGCGCCGCCTGATGCTGGTCAACTGGTGCCTGTCATCGTGCTGGGATGTGCATCTGTTTGTCGTGCCGCTGCTGGGCCATGAGCGGGGCTTTAATGCCTCGGTCATTGGAACCATACTGGGTGGATTTGCATTGGCTGCTGCATTTGTCCGGCTGGTCATGCCCTGGTTCGCCGCGCGCCTGCGCGAGAACATGGTGATCGCCGGCGCCATGCTCATCACTGCGGCAGCGCTTGCGATCTACCCCTTCATGGACAGCGCACTGGCGATGGGCGTTTGCTCGGTTGTGCTGGGACTGGCCCTGGGTTCGGTCCAGCCCATGGTCATGAGTACCTTGCACCAGATCACGCCGGATGCGCGCCATGGCGAAGCACTCGGCTTGCGTCTGATGACGATCAACGCCTCCAGTGTGGCGATGCCGATGGTCTTCGGCAGCCTGGGTGCCGTGGTGGGGGTCTCGGCCCTGTTCTGGTCGATCGGGCTGGTGGTGGCTGCGGGTTCTCGCATGGCATGGCGTCTGGCGCCAGATGCTGCGCCAGCTCAGGTATCGCCTGGCGGGGCTAAAGATCGTAAAACGCCCTGATGTGTTCCCAGGCATCGTGCGGCGTGTCGACGTAGCGGAACAGGTCCAGGTCCTGCGGCGAGATCGCACCCGCTTCAACCAGCACATCGAAGTTCACCAGTCGCTTCCAGTAGTCGGAGCCGAACAGCACGATCGGAACCGGTTTGGCCTTGCGGGTCTGCACCAGCGTGATGACTTCGAACAGTTCGTCCAATGTGCCAAAGCCGCCGGGGAATGCGGCCAGGGCTTTGGCGCGCATCATGAAGTGCATCTTGCGCAGCGCAAAGTAGTGAAACTTGAAACTCAGGGACGGCGTGACATAGGGATTGGCCTGCTGCTCATGCGGCAGCGCAATGTTGAGCCCCACCGTTGCGGCGCCCAGCTCATGCGCGCCCCGGTTAGCCGCTTCCATGATGCCCGGGCCGCCGCCGGTGCAGATGTACAGGCGCTCGGCCGCAGGCTTGTCGGAGCTGAACTGGACAACCTCCTGGGCGAACAGCCGCGCCTGCTCGTAGTAGACGGAGTTGCGCAGATCACGTTCAGCAATCCGCAGTGCCTCTGCATCGCTGCCTTGCTTGGCTGCCTGCAGTGCCAGCTCGGCATCCTGCGGGGCCGCAAATCGGGCGCTGCCAAAAACGACGACGGTGTTCTCGATTCCGGCGGCTGCCTGCGCCAGATCGGGTTTGAGCATTTCCAGCTGGAAACGGATGCCGCGGGTTTCCCTGCGCAACAGAAACTCGGGATCGGCAAATGCCAGCCGGTAAGCATCGCCCTGAAGCGAATTGCCTTGGTCGGAATGGGCTTGCAATTCGGCCCAGGCATCGGCCAGGCGGCGTTCGGTAAGGTTTTGGGTTTGTTCCATGCGCACCATTGTGGAGTAAATCTGGCTGGCATTTTCCAGGCCGGCAGACGCAGTACTGCTATCGTTCGCCGTGGCAGGAGCAAGTGTGAACGGGTTTGATGTCTTCAATGGCGATGCCGATGGTCTGTGTGCCTTGCAGCAGCTGCGGCTGGCGCAGCCGCGCGAGGCGACCTTGGTGAGCGGCACCAAGCGCGACATCGCGCTGCTGCAGCGCGTGCCCTGTGTCGCCGGCGCGCTGGTGACCGTGCTCGACGTGTCGCTGGAGCGCAATCGTGATGCCCTGCTGCGCCTGCTGGCATGCGGCATGCAGGTCGATTATTTCGATCACCACTTTGCCGGCGATATTCCGGTCCACGCCGGATTGCGGGCGCATATCGACACTGCTGCAGATCTCTGCACCAGCGCGCTGGTCGATCGGCACCTGTGCGCTGCGCATCGGGCCTGGGCCGTGGTTGGCGCCTTCGGCGACAACCTGGACCAATTGGCACTGGGGCTGGCCGCTTCGATCGACCTGGGCGGCGCAAAGATTGAAGCCCTGCGCGAACTCGGCCGTTGCCTGAACTACAACGCCTATGGCGACAGTGAATTCGACCTGATCATTGCGCCGGCAGCGTTGTACCAGCGCATGCGCCCGTTTAGCGACCCCTTGCAGTTCCTGGACGCAGAGCCGGCACTGCAGACCATCTTGCAGGGACAGCGCGAGGACCGGGCGAAGGCCGAACTGGTGGCGCCCCAAATTTTGTCGCCGGGCGCCTGCCTGGTGCTGTTGCCGGACGCGGCCTGGAGCCGGCGCGTGCGCGGCGACTGGGGCAATACGCTGGCCCAGGCCCGGCCGGAACGCGCGCATGCGGTGCTGACGCCCGATGGCAGCGGCTCCTATGTGGTCAGTGTGCGTGCCCCCTTGAATCGCCTGGTCGACGCCGATCGCCTGTGCCGGCGGTTTCCCACTGGTGGCGGCCGCGCTGCAGCGGCGGGTATCGACCGGCTGGAACAGGACAAACTGGCTGATTTCGTGCGCGCGTTCGAGCAAACCTACATGCATGCCGTGCTGAAGTGAGCTGCAACCTGTCGCCAATGCGCCGGGCCGCAGCGCAGCAAATGGCCCGTTCGGCTCAGTGAAGCTCGCTGTGCGCGCCCAGTTCGATCAGTGCCTGCGCCAGCAAGGGCGCCATGCCCACCACATTACTGCTGTGCACGATGCAGTCGGTACTCCACACCTCGCCAACACCTGCCTGGCGCATCAGGTCCATCGCCTGCTTTGTAAACAGCGCGTGCGTGACCGCCGCATCGATGGACGCCGCGCCAGCCGCGCGCAACAGGCGCGCGGCTGCGGCAATCGTATTTCCTGTGCTGGCTACATCGTCGACGATGACACAGGCGCGCCCGCCCACTTGCACATCGGGCAACTGCACCTGCACATCGCGATCGCCGCTGCGGACCTTGGTGCAGACCGCATGCTCCAGCCCATGACGCGATGCGGCCTGCGCGACCCACTGGGCTGATTCCGCGTCGGGCCCAATCAATATGGGTCGTTGGCGTCGTTGCACGATCAGGTCGGCCAGAACCCCGACGCCGGTCAGCACCACGGCGCTGGCACCCGGAACCAATTCCTGCAGCGTGGCAACCCGATGCAGATGCGGGTCCACCGATACGATGGCGTTGACGCAGCCTGCCAGCACTTTGCCAACGATACGCTGGCTGACCGCTTCGCCGGGCGAAAACTCCATGTCCTGGCGCATGTAGGCCAGGTAGGGCGCAACCAGGGTCAGGTGGCTGGCGCCCAAGGTGCGGGCGGTATGGGCTGCCAGCAGGATCTCGACCAGCTTCTCGTTTGGATTGTCCAGGCTGCGGTACAGGACGGTGCGGCTGGGCAGGGCGGGCGGCAGACGCAAACGCAGTTCACCATCGGGGAAGCGGTGGCGGTCGATGCAGGCCGACGGCAAACCGGCGGCTTGGGCCAGCTTGCAGGCAGCGTCGTCTTGGTCGGAAAAATACAGCAGCATGCTCAGGGCGATTTCAACTGTTTGGGATCTCGCGCCGATTGTGCACTCTTGGCGCTCAACCATGCGCGCAAAGGCGCGTGTGCCGCTTGCAACCGCTTGTAGTCGAGCACCGCGTCGCTCATCGACACGAGGGCCAGCTGCATCCGCTGCGCGCCCTGGGCGTCGCGCACTGCATCGGTCAGGCGAACCAACGACACGCGAATCGTGAATATCACCTGGCCCATGGCTTGACCCGCAGGGTCGCATACCGGAAAAAACGTCTGCCGCTCGCTGCGCAGGAAACACTGGCTGGCAAACAGCTGCGGATCGTCGGTCGATGGCCAATCGGGCACCATGTGCCGGCGCGGATGCTGGTCAAAGCGGTCGCTCGGGCTGATATTCCAGACATGGCGCTCCCACTGGCCGGCTCCCGCCAGCAGGCCCAGCACTTGCGGCCAGGCTGCATTGAGTTGCGCATTGTCTGCAACAGGCGCATGGATGGTGGCCAGATGCTGGCCGATTTTGTCTTCGGGTGCCCAGCCGCTCGGCACGCTGACGCACATCCAGGGCGCGCAGCCGGTGCGCAGGTCCAGCACGGCCAGATCCTGCTCCATCTGCAGTTCCAATGGGCTGCCCGAGTCAAGGCCAGCGAGCCCATCGCGTCCCGCCTGGCGTCGGATGCTGTCCAGCGCAAAGCTGGCATCGAAGCCTGGCGCCCTGTGAAGTACCTGCGCGGATTGACTGACAGCACGCTTTTGCGCATACAGGGCGCTTGCCGGATCCAGCCGATGCAGGTGCACCGCGTCGGGCGGCAAACGCCGCAAGCCGGGCTGCATACGAAACGGCGCGTCAATCTGGCGCGGATCGAAGGGCAGGGCGCCGGAATATTGCATGGTGGCTCAGGAACGCAAAAGGCTCCCGCAGGAGCCTTTTGCAGATCGCGTCAATCTGATCAGACGCGCCGGCGGTACTCGCCGGTGCGGGTGTCGATCTCGACCTTGTCGCCCTGGGCCACGAAGATCGGCACGCCGATTTCGAATCCGGTAGCGATCTTGGCCGGCTTGAGCACCTTGCCGGACGTGTCGCCCTTCACTGCGGGTTCGGTCCAGGTGATCTCGCGTTCGACACTGGTGGGCAACTCGACCGAGATCGCCTTGCCGTCGTAGAACACCACTTCCAGCGGCATGCCGTCTTCCAGGTAATTGAGCGTGTCGCCCATGTTCTCGGACTCGACCTCGTACTGGTTGAATTCCGTATCCATGCACACATACATCGGGTCGGCAAAGTAGGAGTAGGTGCACTCCTTCTTGTCCAGCACGATCTGGTCCATTTTGTCGTCTGCCTTGAACACCACTTCGGTGCCGAAGTTGTTGAGCAGGCTCTTGAGCTTCATGCGCACCGTGGCAGAGTTGCGGCCGCCGCGGCTATATTCGGTTTTCAGGACGACCATCGGGTCCTTGCCATGCATGATCACATTGCCGGCACGGATTTCTTGTGCGATTTTCATTCGGGATTCCCATCAAGTTCCGCGCATCGGGCGCAATGCAACTCTGCAAAGCTCTGTTCGACCCGTGTCTGCGGTGGATTGCTGCGGTCCCTGCCTGTATTGGTCGGGGATTTTCCGCAAAGCCTTGAATTTTAACGCGTTTGTGGTGTCCGGTGCCGGCCCTCGCGCTGCATCTGGACAAACGTGGTCAATCTGCTGGACAGGTCAGTCTGGGCGCGCAGGCGGTCGCAGGCGGTGCCGGCCCAGGCAGCCCAATCGGTCAGTTCAATCGCCGGCATCGCTTGCCGCTGTATGCCATTCCAGATCCGATGTGCCTGGCGCACTGCGACTGGCGCCTCCAGCACATCCAGGAAGGCCTCCAATTTGGCGCGATGCGCATCGTCGTGTTGCGGATAGATCTGCCAGATGAACGGCTTGGCTGCCCATATGGCCCGGATCACCGAATCTTCTCCACGCACGAAGTTCAGATCGCAAGTCCACAACAGGTGATCGAAATCCAGCTGTGTCAGCGGTTCCAGATAGCTGATCGACAGGTTGCGGCCGGCTTGCTCGCTGGACGGGTCGTATGCGTCGGACGTCAGCGCAGCCCGAAGCGCTGCCGCAGCGCGCCCGTGAGTCACCAGCAGCCGGATTGGTTGGGGCTGCGCCTGCCAATACGTGAGCATCTGCAAGAGTGCCTCGGGCTCATAGCAAAACAGCGATACCAGTTGTTCGCCGCGCGAGCCGATTCCCCGCGCAGCCAGCCAGGCGCGCCGGTCGAATGCAGCCTGGCGCTTGGCCAGGTCCCGCTCACGAATCAATCCTCCGCTGCCCGGCGTGAAGCCGGGGTAGAAAAAATGCTTGGTGCAGCCCTTGGCAACACCTGCCATGACCGGCGAGGGCAGCCTATGTGATCGCTCGGCAAAGGCTTCAGCCGACAGGTACTCCAGGTTGATCCAGACCGGTGCGTGGCCCTGATCGCCCGACGGTGGCAGATGTCGGGCAAAAAATGGCACCGGCAGCTCGCAGCCAAATGCCTCGATCCAGACATCGGCCGGTTCCAGATCGGCCAGGGTTTGTGCGTCGCTGGCCCGCGCCCAGTCCAGCACCTGAATACCACTGCACTGGCCCTGTCGCGCTCCAGGCGCCATCCAGTTCAGTGGCGACTGATCGTCGACCCACAGGCGAACGGTGTCGCCACGCGCTGCCAGATCGGCTGCCAGGCGCCAGCACACGCCGATGTCGCCGTAGTTGTCGATGACCCGGCAAAAGATGTCCCAGCGCAGTGCCTGCTTCATGAGCCGGATTGTCCACAATAGGGGCTATGCCGAATTCTTCCGACAGCGGGAAAACACCCGATGCCGAGCCATCATCTGCGCCGACGACGGGCGACGGGTCCGCGCCAGCCGAAGCTCCGGTGCACGACGTGCAGTTGCTGGCAGAGGTCGCCGCACTGCCAGGACTGCCCGGTGTCTATCGTTTTTTCGACGCCGCCGGCGAAGTGCTGTATGTCGGCAAGGCCATCAATCTGAAGAAGCGGGTCGCCAGCTACTTTCGCAACAAACTCGGCGGCACGCGCATCGGACACATGGTCGGTCGCATCGCGCGCATGCAGACAACCGTGGTGCGGTCCGAGGCTGAGGCCCTGCTGCTCGAAAACAACCTGATCAAGACCCTTGGTCCGAAATACAACATTCTGTTTCGGGACGACAAGAG
>JBBKVW010000497.1:0-2694 GCA_037968655.1 Burkholderiaceae bacterium | reverse complement strand
ATGCCGATGCCGTACGAGTACGACAGGTGCAGGAAGCTGCGCCGGGCATCGAGCGCCGCCACCTCGAGCATGATGCGGTAGCCGCGAGTGCCCAGCGGTCCTTCATCGGCCGTCAACTGCACCTGCAGGTAGTCGGGCCGCGAGGCCACTAAGCGGTAGGCGAATGCGAAGCGGTAGGCCTGGTCCAGCGCCTGGTCATGTTTCTGGCCGATGACCAGGTGCAGCGCATCACCGGCCTTCGCGCCGCCGGCGCGGCACTGCTTGACGTTGAGGTGCAGGCTCAGGATCTCGCACCAGTGATCGATGCCCGTCAGGGCTGGCGCGACCGCCGCCATCGGCTGGTCGACGCGCGCGTAGATGTCACCCTGCAAGCTGTCTTCGCTCTCACTCGATTCGAGCGAGAGCGGGCGTTGAAAGGCATTGTTTGCCAGGGCCTCGCGCATCGCGTCGTGGCGCGCCTGCAGTGACGCCGCATTCTGCGCCTGCGCCGGCACCGCCGCCGAGAGTGCAAGTACGACCGCCAGCCGGGCCAGCACCCGGCCGCAGCGCGCGTGGCGCAGCAGTGGTTTGTGCAAGGGCTTCATGGTGGCGTCCCGGGTTGTCGTTGTCGGCCACGTGCAGGCTGCGTGCAGGCCGCGTGGTGCGCTTGCATGTTCGCCGTCAAACCCGGTCAGCGCATTCAGGGCAGCACGCGTTGAGATGTAGGACAAGGCCCGCCTGCCGCGCATCTGCCCTTTGGCCGCACCCGCACCCGCACCCGCATCACCGGGCCGTCGCAGCGGCGTGGCACCGGCGCGCCAGCCGCCTGTCGTCCTACGCCGATATCAGGCACCGCTTACAGACCGCAGGCGCCGCGCAGCCCAGACTGGGGCAGCCACCCGCACACCGCCATGTTCAACATCGCCGCCCCTACTTGCGCACGCTTGACGGGTTCATTGTGGCTGGCCCTGCCGATGCTGCTTGGCGCGCTGCTTCCGGCCGCTGCGCAGGACATGCCCGTTCACGTGGCCAGGCTGGTGGTCGCTTCGCCGGCCGCAGGCTCGGACGCAGCGCTGTCGTCATCATTCGAAGTCCAAGCCATGAACCGCCCTGTTCACGCCGCCCCGTCCGCAGGCGGGCGCACGGGGCCCGAGTTGACAGGCATCAACTACCTGCACTGGATCACGCAGACCCGCGCCGACGTCGGCGTGGGTCTGGGCGCGCTTGGCCATGCGCTGCCCCCGGGCGATGGCCACAGGACTGCGGTCGGCGCTGTGCCGACCGTGCCGGTCGCGATGCGCTACCGCATGTCGGCGCATCAGCTGCTGTTCGCCGATGCCTCCGGTGCGCGCGGCCTGGGCGGCGGTCCGGCCGCCACGCAGGTCACGGCCAAGGTCGGCCTGGAGTGGAAGCCGGCACGTTCGCGCCTGATCTTCGAGCATGGCGCGCTTGGCATGCAACTCGACTCGGGCATGCGGCTGTCGCTGAAGTCTCGCCGCGGCGGGCTGGCGGTGTACCTGCGCAACACCTTTTGAGAACATCATGGGCCTGGGTACGATTCTGTTGATCGTCTTGATACTGATGCTGGTCGGTGCCATGCCGACCTGGGGCCACAGCAGGAGCTGGGGCTATGGGCCCAGCGGTGGCCTCGGCCTGGTGGTCATCATCGTCATCGTGTTGTTGCTCACGGGACACTTGTGATCGCAGCGCCTGTCGCCGCCCGCGCGGCCTGGCCGACCTTGGCGGCGATGGCACCGGCGCTCGGCGCCTATGCCGACGTCGCGGCCCGGCCCATCCTGGAAGTGCAGCTCGCCGGCAACGGCCACCGCGTCGTCGCCTCGGGCCTGCGAAACCCGAACGGCACGGCCTGCGAGCCGCGGACCGCGGCACTGCGCTCTGCGGTCAACGCGCCAGACGCACGCAACAGAGCCCTGTTGCCCGACGACGTCGACAACGTGGTCTGGCGAGTCCGCGTGCCGCGATGAGCCGTCGCACGCTCTGGTGGACCGTCCTGGCCCTTGGCCTGGCGCTCGCCATGGCTACGTGCAGCAGCCTGCCGAGAATTGCGCCGGACCTGGCGCGGCAGTCGCGCACGCCGGTGCAGCTCGAAGGAGCACGCGGACCCTTGTCGGCGGCACAAAGCACGGCCGCAATCGAACGCCTGAAGGCCAGCGGCAGGCAGACCAGCCTCTTCGATCGCCACCTGGCGGTGGAGGCGGCCATTGTCGGCAGCCCGCTGACCACCGGCAACGAAGTGCGCCTGCTGCAGGACGGCCCCGCCACCTACCAGGCGATGGTCACCGCGATCAATGCGGCCAAGGACCACATCAACATGGAGACCTACATCCTCGACGATGACGAGGTCGGCCAGCGATTCGCCAAGGTCCTGCTCGCCAAGCAGGCGCAGGGCGTGCAGGTCAACCTGATTCGCGACAGCGTGGGCACCGTGGCCACGCCGGCAGCGTTCTTTGAGCGTCTGGCCGCGAGCGGCATCCGCGTGCTCGAGTTCAACCCGATCAACCCCCTGGCCGCGCGCAAGGCCTGGTCGCTGAACCAGCGCGACCACCGCAAGCTGCTGATCGTCGATGGCCACACCGCATTCCTGGGCGGCATCAATATCAGCAGCGTCTATTCGGGCGGCTCGTTTCAGCACGGCTCGCGCGCGCGGCCAAAAGACGGCGCGCCAGACGCCCCGGATCCAGGCCCCGCCTGGCG
>JBBKVW010000496.1:0-3895 GCA_037968655.1 Burkholderiaceae bacterium | reverse complement strand
TGCTGCATCTTCGGCATCCATGCGCATGTCGAAGTAGCGGTCCAGGCCCAGGCCTGGCGACAGCAGGCCGGCCTCGCTGCTCGCGCCGAGCTGGTTCAGCAGCGCCTGGGTGGGGCCGTCCGGCGGACAGCCATAGCCGACGGGCACGATGCTCTGGAACTTGTACTGGCCTTGTCCGTCGGTGACGATGGTGCGGCGCATGTTGAACGACTGTTGCTCGCCGGTGGGGTCGAAGTGCGAGTAGAAGCCCTTGGTGTTGGCATGCCAGACCTCGACCGTGGCATTGGGCTGGGGCTTGCCGTCGGCGCCGTAGACCGTACCGTGCATGATGAGCGTATGGCCGCTCTTGTCGCTGCCGTCGTCCAGCCGGGCAAAGCCGTTCGCCACCGGCGCGCCGGCCACGTACAGCGGTCCCTCGATGGTGCGCGGCGTGCCGTTCTCGACACCCAGTGCTGCATCTTCGGCATCCATGCGCATGTCGAAGTAGCGGTCCAGGCCCAGGCCTGGCGACAGCAGGCCGGCCTCGCTGCTCGCGCCGAGCTGGTTCAGGTAGGCAATGCCGGCCCAGTATTCGTCGGAGGTGACGTTCAGGTCTTCGATGGCCTTGAACAGGTCGGACAGGATGCGGTGGAGGACCTTCTTGGTGCGGGGGTTGCCGCCCTCCTGGTCTTGCCCTGTGGCCAGGCGCAGAAAGTCCTGGACTTCGGTGGTGTTGAAAATTTGAATGCTCATGGTGTGTCTCCGTCTCGTGGTGGGGGTTGGGAAGGGGTCGTGCGGAATGCGATTTGGGCGCAGGTGTCCGCTCAGGTTGGGGATGTCTCGGCTGGGCCGACCGTCGTGCGCGTGCGGTCGCGCCGGAAGTGCTGGACACGGTCCTCGTCCAGCGCGATGCCAAGGCCTGGCAGCGTGGGCACAGTGAGGTGGAAGTCCTTGTATTCGAGCGGCTGTGCCAGGATCTCTTCGGTCAGCAGCAGCGGACCGAACAGTTCGGTGCCCCAGCGCAGTTCGCGGAAGGTCGAGAACACGTGGGCCGCGGCGATCGTGCCAACCGCGCCCTCCAGCATCGTGCCGCCATACCGTTCAATGTGGGCCGCGTCGGCGATGGCCGCCACGCGCTGGGCTGCCTGCAGGCCACCGGACTGCTCGGTCTTGATGGCGAACACATTGGCACCGGCCACCCGTGCCAAGGCAAAGGCGCTCTCCGGGCCGACGAGGGATTCGTCGGCCATCACCGCGATCGGGTATTTGCCCGTGAGCCGCGCCAGGGCGTCGACGCTGGCCACGGGCTGCTCGACCAGTTCGCAGCCGGCGTCCACCAGGCCAGCCAGCCCTTGCTGGGCCTCCAGCTCGCTCCAGGCCATGTTCACATCCACACGCACCGAGGCCAGGTCGCCCAGCGCCTTCTTGATGGCGGCAACGTGCGCCACGTCTTCGCGCACCGAACGGCGGCCGATCTTGAGCTTGAAGATCTGGTGCCGGCGCAGTTGCAGCATGCGCTGCGCCTCTTCGATGTCGCGTCCGGTATCGCCAGAGGCCAGGGTCCAAGCCACCGGCAGCCGGTCACGCAGCCGCCCGCCGAGCAGCTCCGAAACCGGTAGGCCGGTGCGGTGGCCCAGCGCATCGAACAGCGCGGTCTCGACCGCGCATTTGGCAAAGCGGTTGTCGCGAAATGCGGTGTGCAGGCGGTCCATCAAGGCCGGCACGCGGTTCGCGTCCGCGCCGATGAGCTGGGGGGCGAAGTAGGTGTCGATGGCCAGCTTCATGCCCTCGGGTGATTCAGCGCCGTAGGCCAGGCCACCGATGGTCGTGCCCTCGCCAATGCCCACCGTGCCGTCCGAGCAGCGGATGCGAACGAGCATCAGCGTCTGGCCGTTCATGACGGCCATCGACAGTTTGTGCGGACGGATCGTCGGCAGATCGACCAGCATCGTCTCGACACGTTCGATGACGGCAGGTCCGATGCTTTGTTGTTGAAAGGCAGTATGTTGCATGGGCTGTATTTGACGACTGCAGTCGTTTTCCAGCCAACACCAAATTCATCTGAATCAATACCTATTCGGTATAATTGATCTGTTTTTCATTGAAAAACAATGACTTAGATGGCAACTACTTCATAAAATAGGGTTTTCCCTTATGGATTTGCGTCAACTCCGGTACTTCGTGGCGGTGGCCACCACCAAGAACTTCACCCGTGCGGCGGAATTGATGCACATCGCGCAGCCGCCACTGAGCCGGCAGATCCAACTGCTGGAGGAAGAACTGGAAGTCCAACTCATCCAGCGAAACATTCGCCCGATTCGCCTGACCGAGGCAGGCAGGCTGTTCTACGAGCAGTCGCTGCAAGTGCTGCAACGGGTCGACCAGATGAAAAATACGGCGCGGCAGACAGGCCGCAACCACCGGCAATCCATTTCAATCGGCTACGGTCCCTCCACGCTCTACGGCGGGCTGCCCATGTTGGTGCGGACGTTTCGCCAGCGCTATCCAGATACCGACGTGCACCTGGTCGATCTGAGTTCGATCCAGCAGATCAATGAACTCAAGTCTGGCCGCATCGACCTGGGGTTCGGCCGCATCCGAAGCAACGACACATCGGTGGCGCGCACGGTGCTCCGCGAGGAAAGATTGGTGCTGGCGATCCCGCCAGCCTGGCCATTGGCGGCTGAGGATGGGCCAATACATCTTGAGGACCTTAAGCAGCCCAAGCTGATCGTGTTTCCGAAGGAGCCGCGCCCGAGCTTTGCAGACCACGTGCTGGGCATGCTGCACGAGAGAGGCATCAGGCTGGGCGAAGTTCATGAGGTGCGCGAGTTGCATGCCGCGCTCGGCCTGGTCGCCGCGGAGGTGGGCTTGTGTATCGTGCCGGCCGCCTCGCGGCTGCGCTCGGACCTCGTCTACCGGCTGATCGCCAACGAGGACGTGACGTCGCCCATTATCATGAGTCACCGGCTCAACGACGACTCGTGGTACATCGGGGCGATCAAACAGCTCATTGTTGAGATGTATGCCCAGAACCCGCCGTGGCTGGACTTTCAGACCAACGCATTCCCGTCCCATCCGGCGACCAGCGCTGGGGCACCACCTACGAAGAACCGCGCTCGCCCGAAATAGAACTTCCAAGTGCACAGCTTGTGGGCACTTCCTTCGAGCGTCACCACGCCCTTTTGCAGCACCTGCGCGCGATCGGCATGCGCGACACCTTGCGGCAGTCACGATCGGAGCTCAGCGGCGCAAGTCCTTCGGTGGCCTCAGGCCTGGCAGGCCGTCCCGCGGGCCTTGTCCATGGCATGACCAAACCAAGGAGGCGCTGAGCGCACGCTGGTGCAGCCACCCAACAGCGCTTCTCATTTCTGTGGCAAACGCCAGCTGGGAAGCTGCCAATTGAGGGCGATGGCAAGGAGGCGGCTGCCCGTGGCCACACCGATGCCCACCAGGCTGCCCAGCTCGGACGCCACGCCCAGCGCGGTGAGCCCAATAAAACTGAGGCCGCCTGCCACCACGCACAGCGCATACGGCCGGTGATCCTGGTAAACCTTGGGCACTTCGTTGCAGAGCACGTCGCGCGCCACGCCGCCGACGATGGCGGTGGTAGCGCCCAGCAGAACGCTCACACTCGCTGACATGCCAGCCGCCATCGCGATGCTGGTGCCGGAGATGGCGAACAGCCCCAGGCCGAAAGCGTCTGCGACCTCCATGAGCCGCGCGCCGGTGTCTTGCAGCACAGCCTTGAGCCACCAAGGCGCGCTGATCACCGTCGCGAAAACCAGCCAGAGGTAGGCCTCGTGCTCGACCTAAAAAAGAGGGCGACGGTCGAGCAGCAGGTCACGCACCGGTCCACCCCCAAAGGCACTGACGAATGCGACCGAAAACACGCCCACCACGTCCATGCCCTTGC
>JBBKVW010000495.1:0-5826 GCA_037968655.1 Burkholderiaceae bacterium | reverse complement strand
ATCGGGACATCTGACAAATCGGGAGCTCGCACCATATGTTGTCAGTCGATGAAACGCGCGTATAGCCCCATGCCCTTGCAGGGCGGCAGAAAACCGCACGTGCGCCGATAGCGCCATGCTGCGCGCCGCAGGCGGTCGCTCCAGCAATCTGTGGGGACTGGGTCGCAGATCGATTCGCTTCCAACTTGCGGTACTGGTTCTGGTGGCGATCCTGCCGGCCTTCATCGCCTCGATCGTGCATCTGCTGCATGAGCGTGAAGCGGATGGACGGCTGGCACTTGACCAGGTCCGGCTGGTGGCCGATGACACCGCCAGCCGCCTGCAGCTGAGTCTCGACAACTACGCAAGCACGCTGGCCTTGATTGCAGACCAGGCCCTGATCAAGGCGATGGATCCGGGCGTCTGCGATCCATTGATCAACAGTTTCGTGCGCCTCAATCCGGAATTCGTGACGATCGGCACCCGCGACCTGCAGGGCCGGCCCATCTGCACTTTTCGCCCTGACCCGCCGAGCGCCGAACAGGTGCAACAGTTTTCCTGGTTTGCGCAAGCACTGGCAAGTGACGGATTTCATGCCGGCGACGTGTTCCTGGCGCCGTTGGCGAAGCGCTGGGTGACGGTGTTGTCGGCGCCGATTCGCGACACCGGCGGCGCGCGCATTGGGCTGGCCTTGCTGCCACTGGATCTGTTGGCGTTCAATCAAGTCGTCATGCAGAACACCCCGCCCAATGCGATGGTCAGCGTACTGGATCGAGACTTCAGGATCATGTTGCGCTCTGCCGACTTGCCCACGTTTGTCGCGCAGCCGGGGACCGAGAGTCTGGAGGAGTTGCGCAGGGCGGTGCAGTCCAATCCCGTGGGTGTGATCGAGATCACTGACGCCGCACACGTGCCGCGCCTGTTCGCCTACAGGCAACTGCCAGACCACGGATGGCTGGTCATCGCCGGTATGCCCCGTGACACGGTGTTCGCCGAGGCCAATCGGGTGCTGCGCAACAGCCTGATCGGCAGTCTGGCGCTGCTGCTGTTGGCCCTGGTGCTGGCCTGGCGCCTTGCCAGGGGCATTGTGCGGCCAATCGAGACCATGGTCGCCACCTCGACCAGGATTGCTGCAGGCGACACCCAGGCGCGGGTGGCGCATTCGGGCGGGCCGGTCGACGTCGCGGAACTGGGCGACGCATTCAACCATATGCTGCAGGCGCGCGCGCAAGCCGAGTCGGCACTGCGCGAGAACGAGGAAAACCTGTCGATCACGCTGCAATCGATTGGCGACGCCGTCATTGCCACCGACCTGGATGGTCGGGTGATTCGCATGAATCCGGTCGCGGAGCGGCTGACCGGCTGGGATCGCGTGCAGGCCAACGGCCAGCCACTCGAGTCGGTTTTCAGGATCGTTGGCGCAAACGGCAGCGACGTCGCGCAGGATCCGGTGCGTCAGGTATTGGCGAGCGGCGAGGTCGTTGGCCTGGCCAATGACACCGTGCTGCTGTCGCGCGACGGAACGCGTTATCACATCGCCGACAGCGCAGCACCGATTCGGGCTCGCGATGGGAGCATCGTTGGCGTCGTGCTGGTTTTCAGCGATGTGACCGAACGCTACAAGGCCCAGCGCGACCTGCGCGAGGCGTTCAATTTGATGCGCCAGATTCTGGACAATCTGCCGATCGGCCTCAATGTGATGGACGCCCAGGGCCGCTACCTGGAATGGAATCCGACGATGGAGGCGATTCGGGGTCGGCGCAAGGAGGAGATGCTGGGGCGCACGGTAGCCGAGACCTTCCCGCATGAACCGATCGCGATGTACCGCGAAGTACTCGACGCCGTTGCCCAGGCCATGCAGGGCAAGTCGGTCGTGCGGCCCGATGTCTTGATCAGACACGATCCGGACGTGTGGGTGACGGTCAGCCATGCGCCGGTGCGCAGTTCCCAGGGCCAGGTCGTGGGAAGCCTGTCGACCGTGCAGGATGTCACGCAGCGCAAGCTGGCCGAGATGTCCCTGCGCGCAAGCCAGGAGAACCTGTCGATCACGCTGCAGTCGATTGGCGATGCGGTGATGGCAACCGATGCGGATGGTCGCATCACGCGCATGAATCCGGTTGCCGAGCGCCTGACCGGCTGGACGCTCGAGGACGCGCGCGGCCTGCCCTTGGTCGAGGTGTTTCGCATCGTGCATGCGGTCACCCGCGCCATACCGCAGGACCCGGTGCAACGGGTATTGGAAACCGGCGAAGTCGTCGGTCTGGCCAACCACACGGCCTTGCTGGCACGCGACGGAAGCGAACGGCAGATTTCGGACAGTGCGGCCCCCATCAAGGACGACGAAGGCCAACTGGTGGGCGTGGTGCTGGTGTTCAGCGATGTGACCGAGCAATACCGGTTGCAGCAGGTGCTGGTGGAAAGCGAACAGCGCTATCGCACGCTGGTGGACGCTTCGCCGGTCGCAGTGGTGGTGCACCAGCATCAGAAAATCGTGTTTGCAAATCCTGCTGCCCTGCAATTGCTGGGTGCCGCGGATGCAGCTTCCTTGATGGGCCGCTGGATGGGGGATTTCGTCCACCC
This sequence comes from Burkholderiaceae bacterium, assembly GCA_037968655.1. Taxonomy (GTDB): domain Bacteria; phylum Pseudomonadota; class Gammaproteobacteria; order Burkholderiales; family Burkholderiaceae_C; genus CAISIP01. The sequence goes on along the minus strand of JBBKVW010000495.1, from coordinate 3,267 downwards.
GGACCAGCACGCGCTGGTGGCGGAGCGGGCCCGGCGCGAGAAGACGCAACTGCCCGATCTGCCGATGCAGGAGTGGCGTGCCCTGCGGCTCGACGGAATCGAGCTTGAGGTGCAAGCCCAGTCCAGCAGGATATACGTGCAGGGCGAGCCGGCAACACAGATCAGTTTTATGGACATCAGCGCGCGCAAGCAGGCCGAGGCCTCACTGCGTGAAAGCGAGTCGCGTTTTCGCGCGCTGACCAGTCTGTCGTCGGACTGGTACTGGGAACAGGATGCACAGCTGTCCTTCGTTCTCCCAATTGGCGACGAGGCCGACCGGGCCGACGCCGCGAGGCGCATTTTCCTGGGCACGGGTTATCTGGGCAAGCGGCGCTGGGAACTGGGCGAGAAGCACTTGACGGCATCGCAATGGGAGCAGCACAAGGCGGACTTGGAGGCACACCGGGAATTTCGCGATCTGCAGATGTGCTTCGAAACGCCTGACGGCAGTCCGCGTTGGGCGTCGATCAGCGGCATGCCGATCTTCGATGCGCAGGGCGTTTTCACGGGCTATCGTGGAATCGGGCGCGATATCACTGTGCAGAAATCAGCAGAAGAACAGATCAATGCACTGGCGTTTTACGACGCGCTGACGAACTTGCCGAATCGCCGCCTGCTGCTCGAGCAGCTCAAGCAGGCGCTGTTGACGCATGCCCGCAGCCACAAGCACGCGGCATTGCTGTTCATCGACCTGGACAACTTCAAGACGCTCAACGACACACTGGGCCACGAGACCGGCGACCTGTTGCTGCAGCAAGTGGCACAGCGCCTCCTGTCCTGCGTGCGCGAGGCCGAGTCGGTGGCGCGACTGGGGGGCGACGAGTTTGTCGTGATGCTGCAGGAACTGAGCACCGCCGAACTGGACGCAGCAGCCGACGCGGAACATGTGGGCCACAAGATACTGTCGGCGTTCGCACCGATCTTTCAGTTGGGCGGACGCGAATACCGTAGCACGCCCAGCATCGGCATCACCTTGTTCGGGCATGGCAGCCAGAGCGTGGAGGACCTGCTCAAGCAAGCCGATCTTGCGATGTACCAGGCCAAGGCCGCCGGCCGCAATACCTTGCGCATGTTTGACCAGGGCATGCAGGCGGCGGTGGACGCGCGGGTCGACATGGAGGCTGACCTGCGCCTGGCACTGGAGCAGGGCCAGTTCACGCTGCACTACCAGCCGGTGGTGGGCAAGGGCGGCCGGGTCATCGGTGCCGAGGCGCTGGCGCGTTGGCAGCACCCGGTGCGCGGTCAGGTCGCACCAAGCCAGTTCATCTCCCTGGCCGAATCGACGCGGCTGATTGTGCCGCTGGGGCTTTGGGTGCTCGATACGGCATGTGCGCAACTTGCACGTTGGGGTTCGCATGAGCAGACGCGGCAACTGACGCTGGCGGTCAACGTCAGTGCGCACCAGTTCATGGAACCAGATTTCGTGGCCCAGGTCGAGCTGGCGCTGGCCACCAGCGGCGCCGATCCGACGCGGCTCAAACTGGAGCTGACCGAAAGCCTGCTGGCCGACAACATCGACGAGGTCATTCGCAAGATGACGGCATTGCGCGCCAGCGGCGTGGATTTTTCGCTGGATGATTTTGGAACCGGCTATTCATCGCTGAGCTACCTCAAATTGCTGCCGCTGGCCCATCTCAAGATCGACCAGTCCTTCGTGCGCGATCTGCTGGTGGACCCCAACGATGCCGCCATCGCCCGCACCATCGTCGCGCTGGGCGCCAGCCTGGGGCTGGCGGTCATTGCCGAAGGCGTTGAAACCCAGGGGCAGCATCACTTCCTGCTGGACCTGGGCTGCGAGACCTTCCAGGGATTCTTCTTTGCGCGGCCAGTGCCGATAGACGAGTTCGAGCGCTTCCTGGCCGGGCCTTTGCCAACGGCCGATTGACGCGCCGGCAGGCGGCTCAGTCGTGCGGCTCTGACGGGCCCAGGTCAAAGCGCTGCTCCATCAGGCGCGCGTCATCGAAATGCCGGCGACCGACAAATGCCGTCGCATGCCGGCCCCACTGGCGCATGCTGCCCGCGCGGGCAATTCCCATGGGCCAGAACAACCATGATTCGGCGCGCTCGGTGCCGGCGATAAAGCCCTGTGGGTCGAACGCGCTGCGCCGCGAGCCGTCGGGCCGGGGCAGGGAGCGCAGGCTGTCGTAGTCGCGCCATCCATAGTGCGCGGCCGGACCGGCCGACTGCGATTGCAGTCCCTGCAAGTAATGATTCTGCGCTGCGACGCGCAACACCATCTGCTCGCCCGCTTGCAGCGCCGGGGCATTGCGGGGGCTGAAGGCCCATTCGATGTCCGGGTCCGGCGCAGGCCTCGCCTTGATGGCCGGCAGCGCAAAGAAATGGTGGTAGCAGCCGCACGGGTGCATGCTGTCGTACACCAGCGGCAGGCCCTCTGGCGACAGTGTCACGCGCCACACCAGGCCATCGAGATGACCCGCCAGAATGTCCACCGGCTGCGTAGTGGCGGTGCGTGCGCCAAACCAGATCGTGTAGACCAGCTGCAACAGGCTGCCACGGCCGTGGCGGGTGTAGGCCACATGCCGGTAGACCACTGGCGTCTGCCTGTCCACCATGGGAACCGGCTGCGCGCGCGTCGCGGTGCTGCTGTCGGGCCAGTGCACAAGCCCGGGCCTGTCGTCGTCGCTGGCAACTTCAATATCGAACACGGGTGCGAAATGGGCAAACAGCAGGTCCAGTTGCTGCGCCGAGGGCGCGGGGATCGCCAGCGGATCGCCGGGCTCTGGTTGCAACCAGTCGCGTACGGTTGCAGGCCCCATCAGATGCGCAGCCGGTCGCGACGCCGGAGCCAACAGCAGGCGCGACCGACCGGATACCGACGCGGCAGGTGCGCGAAAGTCGCTCAGCACCTGGCGCTCGAAGCGCCGCACGCCGGACAGGAACGGCAAGCGGGTCAGGGGATACAGCCCCAGCACGCGGTAGGCGTCGACATAGTCGTCGGGAACCGCCAGTCGCGCCAGCATGGCATGGGTCTGGCGGCCCTGTTGCAGCGTCGCCTGCACCAGCTGCTCGCCGCAAGTCCGTGTCGCCTGAAGCAGTGCCTGCGGGTCAGCGTCACCTGCGCGCACGGCTGCCAATGCGGTTCTGGCCGGGAGCGGCAGATTGCCGATCTCGAACTGGCGCGCCTGCAGATCCAGGGCCAGCACGCGCGCCAGAATGGCCGTGCGCACTGGCGCGGCGTCTGGCGCGTCGTGCGCCGCGCCAGTGCGC
>JBBKVW010000494.1:0-15099 GCA_037968655.1 Burkholderiaceae bacterium | reverse complement strand
CGCACATCGCACATCGCACATCGCACATCGCACATCGCACATCGCCGATCGCCGATCGACGACGGCAACCTGAACCGCTCGTTCCCGGGTGATCCGCCAAGTGGTCCGACGGCGCAGATTGCCGATTATTTCTATGCCGAGCTGCAGGCCGGCGCGCCGGTCAGCGTCGACCTGCATTCGGGCGACTCGTCGCTGGAGCATCTGCCCTGAGCCTTCGCCCGGCGCCGAAAGACGCGGCGCTGCGGGCCCGGTTCGCGTGCGATATTAGCGGCTGAACGGCAGGCCAATCTGGCGGGTCATTGTGGCGCCGCCCAGCCCGCTTCCGTGTTTCGCGCCACACCCATCGGCCCTTGCAGGCGAAGGCGACGAAATAGTCATAGCGCGCGATGCATCGGAAACCACTCTCCCAGGCTGCGGTCTCCGACCGCAGCCTGGCCAAACCGCCATGCGCGCGTCACTTCAGGGTTGCGCCACCAAACGGAACACCTTGCCGGTGTTGCCAAACGGGCCCAGCCCTTCGTGCGTCAGCACATAAATCTCGCCATGGCGGTCTTCCGACAAACTGATGACACGACCGCCCAGCTGCATGGCCTTTTCCATAGGCCACTGCATGTCGTCCTTTGGCTGGGGTGTGGCAATGAAAATCTGCCCGGACGATCGCTCGAACGACGCACTCCAATCCGATACCACCAGTTTGCCTTGCAGAAAAGGTATCGCCGTGCCCCGGTACATGCGCGCGCCGGTGATGGCAGACCCCACGCCTTTCACGCCGAGTCGCGAATCAGGGTGGTCAACCTGCATGTTGGCGTATTCGACCACAGGCATTTGCAAAGGCTCTGCCCCGGCGCCTTGTCGTGGGCATTGCAGGGGTGGTTTGCGAGGCTGCAAGCGGTCCACGCAATGGGCCCCTTCCATCAATGGCCAGCCAAAGTTGCCAGGGCCTCGGACACGGTAAGCCGCCTCCCACAGGGTTTCCGCAATGGCGGTGACATACAGGTCGCCACTGCCGTTGCGGTCGAACGCCATCCGGTAGGGGTTGCGAAACCCCCAGGCCCAAATTTCAGGGCGGCCTTGCGCGGCGTTGAAAGGGTTGCCGGCCGGAATGGCATAGCCTGGGAAACCATGGTCAATGTCGATGCGCAGGATCTTGCCGTACAAACTATGCTTGTCCTGCGCCAACTGGTCCCACAGCAAGCCTTCTGCCGGCACGTTGAACGCTTGCCAGATGACGGTCTTGCCAATGCCATGTGATGCACCGCTATCGCCCATGCCTACGTACAGCATGCCGTCAGGGCCGAATGCCAGGCCACCCCCGTTGTGTTTGCGACTGGGCCAGTCCTGTGCCAACAATACGCGCTCGGTCGACAAATCTACCCGCGACGTGCTGCCGACCCTGGCGGTGAATTCGGATACGCGTCGGGTGTAGTTCCAGTTTTGCGGCGCATCGACGCGCAGCGGTGCGGAATAAGTGACAAAGAAACGGCCGTTGCGCGCGTACTGCGGGTGCAGCGCAAAACCCAGCAGGCCGCGCTCTTCAAAGTCGTCGGCAAGCGGCAGCATGTGCGCACGCAAATCCAGAAATGGCTCGGCAGCGATCGTTCCGTCTGGCGCCAGCACTTTGACCAAGCCGTTCTGCTGCACGACCAGCATGCGGCCTGACGCATCCGGCAGCTCTTCCAGATGAATCGGCGCGGTCAGGTCCTGGGCCAGCAACTGCAGGCGCAGGCCTTGTGCATGGGCGCTGCTGCTGACCCACAGCATGGCCAATACACAGGCGATGCTGGAAAGCCATCGGAGATCCCTGGATAACTTCATGTCAACCCCCCTTTTTACTTAAACGAATTCCACCGGACGCACCGCCGTCATCCTGGGCGTGATGCAGGTCGAGCCTCAGTCGCAGATGCGCTTGCTGCGCGCCTCAAGCGGGCATGTCCAGGTGGTGAGGCGAACGATTCCCGCCTGCCGGCAGGATGTCAACCAAGACCACTTATACCAGAGAGAATAATTAGGAACTATTGCGTCAACAATTAAATAATGAATCATAGCTATGATCGCCACTTCGTCCACCGATATCCACAGGAGCTGCCATGCGCCAGACGCAATTGCATCTGAGTGAGGAAGATCGTTCCATCGTCGACGGAATTCGTGCCAGAGGAGTGCATCAGTCGCGCGAGGTCAACCGCGCACATGTGCTGTCCTGCCTGGACCGCGGCATCCCGCCATTGCAGATCATGTCGGTGCTGGGAATCAGTCGAACCGCCGTCTGGCGCATTGGTGCGGCGTATCTGCAAGGGGGCGTGGATCTGTCACTTTGCGACGTGAAGCGTCCAGGGCGCCCGCGCCATTACGACACTGACGCGCGGGCACGCATCGCGGCGCTGGCGCAATCGACTCCACCGGCGGGAAGACGGCGCTGGACGATGCTTGAACTGGAGCGAGTCGCCCGCCAGGAGCCTGGCCTGTCGGGCGTTAGTCGCGAGACGGTGCGGCGCTTGCTGAAAGAACGCTCTTGATCCCGTTTGCCAGGCAACGCAGTGCGGCGGTGTCCTGCGCGAGTCGCGGAGACGACGAACGAACGCGTTTCTTGCGCCACCCCCGCGACCGATGTCCCGTACCGAGCCATCGACCTGCATCGGAGAGAAGCGCTTGCAACGCGTTGGCCACGGTTGAAAACCATCGCGCGTCCAGCCGGGCGAGCCGACCGAATATGGCGGGGCGTGTGATCAAGAACTTCAGCAGTCGGCCCATGAATCGGCGCATTGCCAATCATCATTGCATGGCGCTTCCTGTGACAAGATGCAGAATGGAATCTTGTTCATTTTTGTTTCAAAATTTATATGTTTACTAATTAGTATAAACCCCAATATGCCATCGAGATGACAGGGTTATGCTCAACGGGTCCTTTCGGATGCGACTACGTCTTGCGGCGACTTTATCGAGGCCAAGCTGGACATTTCGCGGTCGGTTGTGTTCAGAAACCAAAGGTGGGGGTAAACAAATGCGAACTGCGAAATTTTTCGTTGCGCTGGCCGTCTCGACGTCGGTAGCCTTTTTCAGCGCGTCAGCAATGGCTCAGCCGAAAATCAAGTTGGAAAAGGTGGTCGGCGGGATAAACACGCCGCTGGCCATGGTGCAGGCACCGGGAGATAACCGCATGTTCATCATCGAACAAAACGGGCGAATCAAGATTTTGGAGAACGGGCAACTCAAAGCGAGTCCGTTCCTGGACATCCGCAGCAAGATCAAGCCGCTCAATCACGACTTTGACGAGCGTGGTCTGCTGGGAATTGCCCTGCACCCCGACTTTGCCACGAACGGCAAGTTTTATGTCGCCTACAGCGCACACCTCGATTACCAGTCAGACCTGGGCCAATTGCTCTGGTATGACCACAGCAACGTGGTTGAGGAATACACCGTGTCGTCAACCGACAAGAACACGGCGGACCCCAGCAGTGCGCGCCGAATCATGTCCAATTCTTGGCCTCAGTTCAACCACAACGGGCATTGGATCGGGTTTGGTCCAGACAAGATGCTCTACATCTCGACCGGTGACGGTGGTTACGCCAATGACTGGGGTATTGGCCACAATGTGACGATCGGCAACGGCCAGGACTTGACCATCAACCTTGGCAAGATTCTGCGCATCGACGTCAATACCCGTACCGGCTCCAAACCATACGGAATTCCGGCAGACAATCCATTTGTCGGCAGGCGCGATGCCAACCCGGAAATCTGGGCCTACGGTGTACGTAATCCGTGGCGTTGTTCCTTTGACAAGGGCTCCTCTGAGGCCAAACTCTATTGCGGCGACGTGCAACAGAACAGCTATGAGACCATCAAGCTGATCAGCAAAGGTGAAAATATGGGCTGGCGCCGGGTCGAGGGCAACAATCGCTGCTTCGACTACACCAAGCCGGATGCCCATCCAGCCACCTGCGACAAATCAGGCATCACGCCAGCCATCATCGAGTATCCCAACTGCACGGCCGTGCCCAATGGTTGCAACGGTATCTCCGTCACCGGCGGCTACGTGTATCAAGGTGCCAATGCAGCCTGGAAGGGAAAGTACATCTTTGGCGACTGGAGCAAGGGCTTTGGCGAGATGGACGGCCAGATTTTCGTTGGCTCCAAAGGTGGTGATGGCAAGTGGAAGATGGAAGTGGCTGAGGTCACGAACATGCCCGGAAAACTGCCCTATATTCTGGCTTTTGCGCAGGACAATGCCGGCGACGTTTATGTGCTGACGTCCATAACCACGGGGCCGAACGGTTCGCTCGACACGATCTATAAGGTCGTTCCTTAAGTAAGGTGTTTTTGATGAAGCGCCGCCGCCGCACGCCTGTGCTGTGGCGGCGCAGTTACGATGGGTGCAGGATCGGCGGTAGTGAACCGGTCTTTGGAGGATCGAATGGGTAAGAAATCTGGATTTGCAAGTCTGCTTTTGGTGATTGCGGCTGGAGCAGTGGTGGCAAGTCAATTGGCTATCGCACAGACCGCCCCCGCGGCTGTCGCTGATGAACCTGTTCCGACGTTTGATCAGAAATACCTGGGCAACCCCGTCAACATCAAATTGGGGCAGACAGTCTGGAATACGCAATGCATGCACTGCCATGGCAGCAAGGCATATCCGGGAAAGGCGCCCAAACTCAAGCCAGGCGAATTGGAGCCGGTCTTCATATTTGACCGCATCACCTATGGATTCAAGGGCATGCCTCCATGGAGAGCGGTTTTCACACGTGAGGAGCGCAAAGCGCTTGTGGCGTGGATCAAGAGCGACGGATTTGCCCCTTGACCTCATTGCATCGCAAGTTCGAGTTCGAATCCTGGAAAGGCTGACATGCGTTACCTGAACCTGCTGCCCGGCCTGATCATGTTGGGATTTACCGGCGTACAGTACAACGACCCGGATGGCGCACTATGGGCCTTTTACTACCTGGTCCCTGCGGCATTGGCCTTTTTGGCTGCGTTGCGTCTGGAATGGTTGCGTTCGCCGACGGTCACCAAAATCATGTGGGCCTGCGTTGCCATCTGGCTGGTTTTGATGGTCTTGTATTGGCCGCAAATGCCGGGCTTCTGGAAGTCTGAGGTCTTCATGGTCGAAGAAACCGCGCGCGAAGGTATGGGGATGATGATTGCCTGGCTTGTCGCACTGATCGCCACGTTGACGGCGCAAGTCAAGCCGGCTGCTGATAGCCGGCGATTAGCCTAAACCTGGACGCGCTTGAGGCTGATGGCCTTTTCGGGACAGGCCTTGACGCAGAGTCCGCAGGCCTCGCATGCGTTCGGATTGACCAGCAATGCCTGTTGCCAGCGGTGTGCAAAGCCTTTGAGTTTCCCCCTGATGCCCAGCCCTGTCCGTTCGTTCTTTGGCAAAGTACCAACGCCAAAAACAGAGACCGGGCAAACCTTGACACATTCCGCCTTGCCCTCGCAACGATTGCGGTCAATGACCGGGCGAAAGACTCCGGCTGCCTGCTGACAATCCTGGGAACTTGCCATCGCGGGCTACTCGGCAAACACGTGGTCTAGCACGAGTTGCTTGAATGCCATAGCGTCGATCGCGCCTTGCGGCAAGTGATCAGGACGCGAACTGATCACCAGCGGCCCGTGATCCGGATCGTCGCTGGTGCGGCCATGGGATCCTTTGACCAAAGCGGTATCTTTAAGCGAGATGACGTCCAGCAATGTGCGAAGGCCGAGTTTGCGTTTTGCCAGCCGCCAGCCGGTGGACAACATGGGAAAGTTCAATTGCGGATCGACAAACAGTTCGACCGGGTCGTACCCTGGCTTGCGGTGAATATCTACCGTACGGGCGAAATCGGGCGCCACCGCATCATCCAGCCAATAGTAATAACTGAACCAGCGATCCGGTTTGGAAATGGCGACGAGTTCTCCCGAGCGCTTGTTGTCGAGACCGAACTCCCGCTTGCCGTTTTCGTCCAGGACACGCTCGACACCGTCCAGACCTGCGACCAGAGTCCGGACCTCTGCCAACTTGTCAGGATCGTTGACATAGATGTGGGCCAGCTGATGGTCGGAGACGGCGAACGCCGCACTTGCACCGGCATCGAGAATTTCGCGTCCAAACTCTTCGCTGCGCACCTTGATCAAACCAGCCTTGCGCAGCGCACGGTTGATGTGTATCGCCTCGGATACGGGCGTAATGCCGTATTCGGACACGACGATCACCTCGCGGCCAGTCGAGGCGGCATAGTCGATCAGGGTTCCGCAAACCGTGTCGAGTTCTTTCAGATCGAGCTGGATGCGCGGATGACCCAGGTCAGGCCCCAATCTTTGCAGGCAGTAGTCCAGATGCGGGAGGTAGGTCAGCGTCAAAGTGGGGTTGCGGGTCTGCATCACGTGCAGTGTGGCCTGTGCAATCCACTCACTGGACGATATGTCGGTGAGCGGGCCCCAGAATTTGAACAACGGAAAGGTTCCCAGCTTGGCATCGAGCTCGTCGTGCAGTTCCTGGGGAAAAGCATAGTGATCAGGAATCTTGCGGCCGTCAGCCGGGTACATGGGTCGAGGCGTTGCGCTCCAGTCGGCGCTGGAATACATGTTGTACCACCAGAACATTTTGGCGCAGGTGAATTGCGGGTCCTGCGCCCGCCCTGCTTCCCAGATCTTTTCGCCGGCGACAAGGTGGTTTGACTGCTTCCAGAACGCGATCTCGCTCAGATCCCTGAAATACCAGCCATTGCCGACGATGCCATGCTGGCTGGGCGGCAGCCCCGTGAGCAGCGTTGATTGAACAGTGCAGGTGACGGCCGGGATGGGCACCTTCAGGGGCCTAATGCCACCGCGCTCGACAAGCCGCCTCAAGTGGGGCGTGTGATCTCCGATCATCACGGGCGACAGGCCGACGGCAAGGATGACGAGCGTAGGGTGCATGTATGATAAAGATTAACAGATTTTCAGGGCCAGCCCATGCGCGAAGATGCCATCGAAATGCTGCGCGGCTGGTTGGTGCGAAGCATGGATCCGGAGTCTGCCGCCTGGTTTGATGTGCGCAGGAATTCGTTGATCCACGATGACAGTGAACAGACGCTGGACATCGCTCTTGGAATGATTCCGAGGCGTCTGGGCAAAGGCGCACTTGCACTGACCGATGCCGACCTTGCCTCGGCACACCATGCGATTGAAGGATGGACTCCGGCCGGCTGGTCAGTGAGCGATGCCGCTCGCATTCTTGTGCTCAGTGAACTTCCACCGTCTGCAAAGTCTTTCGCAATGCGCTTGCGGTCCTTGTGCCAGACAGCGGACGCAGCAGAACTGGTCACCCTGTATCGGGGCTTGCCGCTGTACCCCGAGCCGGCTGCACTGCAGCAGCAAGTTGGCGAGGGCCTGCGAAGCAACATGCGTGTCGTGTTCGAGGCGATTGCCCACAACAATCCTTATCCGAATGCGCATTTCGATTTGCACCGCTGGAATCACATGGTGCTCAAGGCGCTGTTCATCGAAAGTCCCCTGGCACCGATTCAGGGTCTGGACAAGCGCGCCAACGCGGAACTGGCACGCATCATGTGTGATTTCGCGCATGAGCGATGGGCGGCTGGCCGGCGGGTGCCGTTTGACATATGGCGTTGTGTCGGGCCGTTCGCGCTAGGCGCGATGATCGACGACTTGGCGCGGGTGTTGTCCACGGGCGACGCCACCGAGCGTCGCGCCGCCGCGCTCGCCCTGGCGGTCAGCACGGACAGCCGTGCAGCACAAGTGCTGAAAGAAGCCCCCGACCTCGCAATTGAACTGGCCGACGGTAAACTTGCCTGGGCCAGCTTGCGCTGAATGTGCGCGCGACCCTTTGCGGCGCGATGGATTCTTTCAACCAACCAAGTCGAGTGTTCACATGATGCTGATTGATCCGCATGCCCACATGATCTCCCGAACCACGGACGACTATGAAGCGATGGCCGCAGCAGGTGTCGTCGCCGTCATCGAGCCGGCGTTCTGGATCGGTCAGCCGCGAACCAATGTGGGTTCGTACCTCGATTACCTGTCATCGATTGTCGGCTTCGAACGCTTTCGGGCAAGTCAGTTCGGCATTCGCCACTATTGCACCATCGGCCTGAATTCGAAGGAGGCGAACAACGAAGAACTCGCTGAAGGCGTGATGGAGTTGTTGCCGCGCTTTGCGCTCAAGGAGGGTGTCGTGGCGATCGGCGAAATCGGCTACGACGAGCAAACCGCCCTCGAAGACAAGTATTTTCGCCTTCAGCTCGAATTGGCCAAAAAGCTGGATCTACCGGTCATGATCCACACACCGCATCGCGACAAGAAGAGGGGCACGACCCGTTCCATGGACGTGTGCGATGAACACGGCATGGACCCGGGAAAAGTGGTCGTCGACCACAACAACGAAGAAACGGTCCAGGAGACCCTGGATCGCGGCTACTGGGCGGCGTTTTCTGTCTATCCAACGACCAAGATGGGCAGTACCCGGATGGTCGAACTGCTGCGCCAATACGGCGGCAAGCAGATGATCGTCGACTCGGCTTGCGACTGGGGTATTTCGGAGCCGCTCGGGGTTGCCAAAACGGCGAAGCTTGCATTGCAACAGGGCATACCGCCTGAGCACGTGCGCCTGGCCTGTTATCAAAACGCGCTGGATGCGTATGGGCAAAGTGGCCAGATGAAAGAGGACGACTGGCTGAATCCGGCTGTGATCGACCAGCGCGGCGACTTTGAAGGAAATTCCATATTGCGCGGCGGCCGTGAACCATTGGTAGAACAACCGAAGAACAGGCTTTCAATGGATGACCTGAACATCGAATAGGCCGGCGTCGGGCAGACCCGCGCATAGGCGCGATTTGTGCGATATATTTCCCTCACGCTGAGCCGCCCATCTTTGATGAGTGCCAGACAACAGAAGCGAAAAAATGCCCGCTCGCCATGACATTGAACACACAATCGACGCGAACCCAGACCGCTATCCATTGGCAGCGGTTTGCAGTCCCCTACGAGTTTCCGGTTGTCTTCACGGAAGGGGTCTTCGATCCAGAAAATCTGGCCCTGCGCGATGTGCTATGCCGTTTGGAACCGACTAAACGGCATCGTGTCATTTTTTTCGTCGACGACGGTCTTCTTGCCGGGCAGGAGAAGTTGCTTGACCTGATCGTTGCATATGCACAGGCGCACAGTGACGCCATCGAGTTGGCCTGCCCTCCGATCAGCATTCCCGGCGGCGAGAAGATCAAGTCGGATTTGCATTTCATCGAGAGCATGCAGCAACGATTGTTTGACCTGCACATCGACCGCCACTCCTACGTGGTGGCGGTTGGCGGCGGTGCGGTGCTCGATGCAGTCGGGCTGGTGTCGACCACGACGCATCGTGGCGTTCGCCATATTCGGATCCCGACCACCGTGCTGGCGCAGAACGATTCAGGCGTGGGCGTCAAGAACGGCGTGAATCTGCAGGGCGTCAAGAATTTTGTCGGCACCTTCGCGCCGCCGTTCGCCGTCTTGAACGATCTGCAGTTCGTGATGACCTTGCCCCAACGCGACAAGATCGCCGGTTTGGCCGAGGCCGTCAAGGTCGCGTTGATTCGCGATGCAGAGTTTTTTGGCTGGATTGAACGCCACATGAACGATCTGGCCACGTTCCAGCGCGCTGCGATGGCCTATGTAATTCGCCGTTGCGCCGAATTGCATATGCGACAGATCGGCCAGGGTGGAGATCCGTTTGAACAAGGAAGCGCCCGCCCGCTCGACTATGGCCACTGGTCTGCGCACAAACTGGAAAGCCTCACCCGCCACCATGTGCGGCACGGCGAGGCAGTCGCCATCGGCATGGCGCTCGATGCGCGATATTCGGTCCTGGCCGGACTCCTTCCCGCTGGCGGGGACGAGCGAATTTGCAGCTTGCTGGAGTTCCTCGGTTTTAACCTGTGGCACCCGGCGCTGGAAACAGCCGGCAAACGTGGTCAATGGGCTATTTTCGATGGCCTCGATGACTTCCAGGAGCACCTGGGCGGTGCGTTGACAGTGACCTTGCTGGCAGATATCGGAGTCGGCACAGAGGTTCACGAGATCGACCGCGAGATCATGCGGGACGCGATGGTCTGGCTGAAATCCCGATCGAGTCCCTGATGCATCTGGCGGGATCCTCCCCGGGGCGCGACCTGGGCCATTTGTCCTATTGCACCAACATCCACGCCGGTGAACAGCTGGACGAGGTGATGCGCAGCCTGGCGCTGCACCTGCCCCCTATCAAGGCGCAGGTCGCCGGCGAACAGGAATTTGGCATCGGCTTGCGGCTTGGTTTTGCCGCCGCAAACAGCTTGCGCGCGCCCGGCGCGCTGGACCGTCTCAAGCATTTGCTGGCCGACCAAGGTTGCTACGTCTTCACGATCAACGGCTTTCCATACGGCGCGTTTCATGGCCGTGCAGTCAAGGAAAACGCATACCGGCCTGACTGGAGCGCCCCCGAGCGATTGGCCTATACCAACCATCTGGCTGACATCATGAGCGCGCTTTTGCCGCCAGGGCAGTTGGGCAGCATCAGCACAGTACCAGGTACCTTCAAGCCCTGGCTTGGCGACCGGCTGGGCGCGATCGTCGACCAGTTGATCCAGCATGTTGCACACCTTGTCGGTATTTCGAACAGGACCGGGCAGACCATCAGCCTGGCGCTCGAGCCCGAACCGTGTTGCTACCTCGAGACCATTGACGAGACGGTGGCGTTTTTCAAGGCGCATCTGTTCGACGCGACCGGGATTGCCCGACTGGCAGAGTTGACGGGTCTCCCGGCGGCGCAGGCAGAGGCCGCCATGCGCCGGCATCTTGGCGTGTGCTACGACGTCTGCCATGCGGCGGTTGAATTCGAGGACGCGAAGACCAGCATTGCCCTTCTGCGGTCCGAGGGAATCCTGATTGCGAAAGCGCAACTCAGCTCGGCGCTCAGGGTCAGCGCCATCGATGCCCAGAGCCGCAAACACCTGGCGGCCTTTGCGGAGCCGACCTATCTGCATCAGGTGGTTCAGAAGTCAAATGGTTCGCTGCAGCGATTTGTCGACCTGCAGCAGGCTCTGTCAGATCCAGCCGGTGTGGACGGTTCGGAGTGGCGGGTGCATTTTCATGTGCCGGTCTTTCTTGAGCGCATGGCCCATTTCGATACCACCCAGGAGTTCCTGAAGGACGTTCTGAGCCTGCACCGCGCCGACCCGTTCACCAGCCATATGGAAGTCGAAACCTATACCTGGGACGTGCTGCCGGATGCCTACCGCAACGTCGATCTGAGCACGGCCATCGCCCGTGAAATCAACTGGGTCAAGGCGGAGCTGGGTCGGTGAAGCTTCGTACCGCGCTGAGGCTGGGACGGGTCTCCAATCTGCCCACCGTGTGGACGAACACGCTGGCTGGCGCTGTGTTGGCTGGCGCAACCGATTTTGGCGCGCAGTTTGCCGTCATGCTGCTGGCATTTTCCTTGTTCTACACCGGGGGCATGTTCCTTAACGACGCGTTTGATGCCGACATCGATGCGCGCGAGCGACCGGAGCGCCCTATTCCATCGGGTGAAATCAGCCAGCGAGAGGTTTTTGGATTCGCCTCTGGCTTGATGATCGCGGCGGTGGCACTTCTCGCCTTTGTAGGCATGGCAATGCCGCCACGCACCGGTTTATGGCCTGCGCTCGGTGGTTTGGCATTGGCCGCTACTGTCACGTACTACAACTGGAACCATAAGGGCAACCTGTTCAGCCCGGTCGTGATGGGACTTTGCCGCGTGCTGGTTTATGTTGGTGCCGGTCTGTGTTACACCACGGCGCCCTTGCCCGGCCTGTGGATTGGTGCCGTGCTGATCCTGTGTTATCTGATTGGCCTGACCTATGTGGCCAAGCAGGAGAACCTGGCTGAAGTGCAAAATCTCTGGCCACTACTTTTTCTGGCCGCGCCAGTGCTGTTTGGTGCCTGGATGATGGTGGACAACAGCATGTTGTTATTGTTCTGGTCGCTTTTTTGCGCCTGGACGCTGGTCGCACTCTGGTTTTTGCGTCGACGCCAGCCGGGCGACATCCCGCGCGCCGTGGTCAGCCTGATAGCCGGTATTTCACTGCTCGATGCGGTCTTGATCGCAGCGAGCGGGTCGGCACTGTTGGCAGTATTTGCTCTCGCGGGGTTTGCTGCTACCTTGTTCTTTCAGAAGTACATCTCGGGGACCTGACGCCGGCATCAGGTTCGCTGGCGATTCGAGTGCGGCCGGCTCCTGCTTTGACAGCCGGCGCGGGCCGCGGCGCAGCGAACTACCCAGTTCGCGCTTGCTGGCGGTGAACGACGAACGCAATATGGCGCCCGTTGCCGCCGCACAAGGGACACACCAGCGCGAACAACGCATAGATGCGCGCAATTTGCACCTCCCACACGGCCTGCACCGCTGGCACGCGCAGCGCCAGAACCTTGATGCTTGCCGCGAGCGGATCAGATCGTCCTGCAAGGCCTGCAGTGGGGTGGGCAGTTGCATGGCCGGTATGATGCCAGCCACATGAACGCATCCAATTCGACAGTCGCTCTAACCCGCATCCTGGCCGTGGGAAGCCTGCTCGGAATGATCGTGCTGGGCCTGGCCTGGGAGCTGTGGCTGGCGCCGCTGCGCCCGGGCGGTTCGTGGCTGGCACTGAAGGTGTTGCCACTGTGCATCCCGCTGGCCGGCTTGCTGAAGAACCGCATGTATACCTACCGCTGGGTCAGTCTGATGGTGTGGCTGTATTTCACCGAGGGCGTGGTGCGCGCCTGGGGCGACAAGCCGCCGGGCAACTGGCTGGCGCTGGCGCAGGTGCTGCTGTGTGTCACGCTGTTTGTCGCCTGCGCGCTGCATGTGCGGCTGCGCTTGCGCGGCGGCGCCAAGGCCAGCGCCGCGGCCGCTGAAACCTGAACCCGTGCCGCCCGGCCTGGCGGCTGGAAGGGCGGCGACTCCCAATTGATTGCACTGCATCCAATCCCATGACAAACCCACCGCATACCCTGCTCGACGGCCTGCGCCACGCCATTGGCGATCCGCATGTAATGACCCATGACGACCCCAACGCCGACCTGGACGCCTGGGAGCAGGACTGGCGTAAGCGCAGCCGAGGCCGGGCCCTGGCAGTCGTGCGGCCGGGCTCGACCGACGAGGTGGCTTCAGTCGTCAAGCTGTGCGCAGCTGCGCAAGCAGAGACCGGCGTCAGCATCGTGCCGCAGGGCGGCAATACCAGCATGGTGGTGGGCGCGGTGCCCGACGACAGCGGGCGCCAGATCGTGCTGAGCCTGCAGCGCATGAACAAGGTGCTGGCGCTGGACGCCGGCAACCTGACCATCAGCGCCCAGGCTGGCTGTGTGCTGCAAAACCTGCAGGAGTCGGCGCGCAAGGCGGGCTTCCTGTTTCCGCTCAGCCTGGCGGCCGAAGGCAGCTGCACCATCGGCGGCAACCTGGGCACCAATGCCGGCGGCACCCAGGTGGTGCGCTACGGCAATACCCGCGACCTGTGCCTGGGGCTGGAGGTGGTCACGGCACAGGGCGAGATCTGGAACGGCTTGGGCGGCCTGCGCAAGGACAACACCGGCTATGACCTGCGCAACCTGTTCGTCGGCTCCGAAGGCACGCTGGGAATCATCACGGCAGCGACGATGAAGCTGGTGCCGCTGCCGGCGGCGCAACTGACGGCCTGGGCGGCAGTGCCGTCGATGGAGCATGCCGTGGCGCTGCTCGGGCTGGCGCACAGAACGCTGGGCGCGGGCCTGACCGGCTTCGAGGTGATGGGCCAATTCGCGCTGTCATTGGTGGCGCGCCACATGCCGGCGGCCAAGGTGCCGCTGTACGACACGACACCCTGGTGCGTGCTGCTGGAGGTCTCGGACCATGAGTCCGAGGACCATGCGCGCAGCCAGTTCGAACGCCTGCTCGAAGCCGGCATGGAACAGGGCTGCATCACCGACGGCGTGGTGGCCGAGAGCATCGCGCAGGCCAAGGCGCTGTGGCAGATCCGCGAAAACCTGCCGATCGCGCAGGCGATGGAGGGCTTGAACATCAAGCACGACATCTCGATCCCGATCTCGCGCATTCCCGAGTTCGTGCGCGTCACCGACGCGGCACTGGAAAGCGCCCTGCCCTGCATCCGCATGGTCGACTTCGGCCATCTGGGCGACGGCAACCTGCACTACAACGTGCAGGCACCCGAAGGCGTCGACGCCGCCGCGTTCCTGCGCGCGCACGAGGCGACCGTCAATACGCTGGGATTCGATTCGGTGGCGCAGTTCGGCGGCTCGATCTCGGCCGAACACGGCATCGGCAGCCTGAAGGTCGACAAGCTGCCGGGCTACAAGTCGCCGGTGGCGCTGGACATGATGCGCGCGATCAAGCGCGCGCTAGACCCGGGCAATCTGATGAATCCGGGACGGGTGGTGCGGGTCTGATCGCTCGTGCGGTTCGATGCCCGTCAACAGCACCGCGCCCCCACCGCTGCACCTGCACAAACACGAGCCCATGACTGCCAATATTCCCGACGGCCTTTTCGCAGACGATCACGGCGCCATTCGATGCGCCTGGTGCGAGGCCACGCCGGTCTACCGCGCCTACCACGACAAGGAATGGGGATTTCCGGTAGACGACGACCGACGCCTGTTCGAAAAAATCTGCCTGGAGGGTTTTCAAAGCGGCTTGAGCTGGCTCACCATCCTGAACAAGCGCGATGCATTTCGCAGTGGCTTTGCCAATTTCGAGATCGACACCATGGCGCGCTTTGGCGACGCGGACGTGGAGCGCCTGGTGGCAGACGCCGGCATCGTGCGCCACCGCGGCAAGATCGTGTCGGCGATCAACAATGCGGGCCGTGCCATTGCGCTGCGCGAGGAGTTCGGTTCGCTGGCCGCGTATTTCTGGCGCATGGAGCCCGACCCCGCCACACGGCCTGCGCGCTTGACGCGCGAGGCCCTGCGCGCCATGACCACATCGCCGGAGTCGGTCGCGCTATCGAAAGACTTGAAGAAGCGCGGCTGGAGCTTTGTCGGGCCCACAACTGTCTATGCCTTCATGCAGGCCATGGGCCTGGTCAATGACCATGTCGAAGGCTGCGCGACGCGGGCCCGCGCGTTGGCGGCGCGCAAGGCATTCACGCCGCCACACTGAAA
>JBBKVW010000493.1:0-2553 GCA_037968655.1 Burkholderiaceae bacterium | reverse complement strand
GTTATGGCCCGGGCCACGTCAAGGCGCTGCGCGCGGTGCTGCCGCCGGTGCCGCTGTTCGCGGTCGGCGGCATCACACCGGCCAATCTGGCCGATTACCTGCGCGCCGGTTGCATCGGCGCCGGCCTGGGCAGCGATCTCTACAAACCCGGACAAACGCCCCAGCGTACCGCCGAGACGGCGCGCGCGTTTGTCACGGCCTATCGCGAGGCCCAGGCATGACGATCACGCGCTTGCACGTCCATCGCCGTGCCGCTGCTGGCGTCGGGGCTGCGCTTGACTGGTCTGGCCCGAAACTTCGCCGGGACATGGGCAAATCGCGCGGACAGCCAGCATGATCGCCATCGACTGGGGCACCAGCAGCCTGCGCGCCTACCGTCTCGACGCGCAGGGCGAGGTGATTGAACAGCGCAGCGCCGCCGGTGGCCTGCTTGCCTGCGAGGGCCGCTTCGAAGCCATGCTGGTGCAGCAGATCGCGGGCTGGGACGACGCCTGCATCGTCATGGCCGGCATGATCGGCAGCCGCAGTGGCTGGCTCGAGGTGCCCTATGTCGACTGCCCCGCAACACCGCAACAGATTGCCGCCGGCATGCGCGAGCTGGCTGCGCCGGCCCTGCCCGGGCGCAGCGTGTGGATCGCGCCTGGCCTGGTGCATCGGCCCGGCGATGCGCCACCCGAGGTGATGCGTGGCGAGGAGACCCAGATCATCGGCCTGACCGACACGCTTGACGGCCCCGGGGCGCACTGGATCTGCCTGCCGGGAACGCACAGCAAGTGGGTGTGCCATGAAGCCGGTCGCATCGTTGCGCTGCGCAGCGCGATGACGGGGGAGTTGTTCGCGCTGCTGCGCCGCCACAGCCTGCTGGGGGCATTGATGCCCGAGGCGATCGCGTCCGACATCGACGATGCCGCGGCCTTTGCCCGGGGCGTTGGTGCAAGCGCCGCAGCCGGTGGGCTGTTGCACCATCTGTTCGGCGTGCGCACCCGCGGCCTGTTCGGCGAACTGGAGCCGCAACAGGCGCCGTCGTTTCTGTCGGGGCTGCTGGTAGGCCATGAACTGCGCGGCCTGTTGCCGGATGACCCTGGCGCGGTGCACTTGCTCGGCGGAGCCGCATTGGTGCAACGCTACGCGCGCGCCCTGCAATTGCTCGATGTGCCCAGCCAGAGCCATGGCGAGGCCCTGAGCGCGCGTGGCCTGCATGTGCTGGCAAGGCTGCGTGGCCTGGCCGCCTGATTGAACGTCAGCGAATGCGCGCTGGCATGACCGGCAGCGCCTGCAGCGCACTATTTCAGAAGCCTTCCAGCACGGTCTTGCCGCGCGCCTGACCCGATTCGAGCAGTGCATGCGCGCGGCGCATATTGGCTGCGTTGATTGGCTTGATCACTTCGGTCACCGTGGTGCGGATGCGCCCCGCGTCGATCTCCTGTGCCACATGGTTGAGCAGGTGATGCTGTTCGATCATGTCGGGCGTCTGGTGCATGGCGCGCGCGAACATGAATTCCCAGTGCAGGCTGGCTGCCTTCATCTTCATGCCGGCCATCGGCATCGGCAGGTCGGTGTCGTCGATCGCGACGATGCCACCCTGCGGGCGGATCAGCTCGACCGCAGCGTCCCAGTGGCGCATGTCGTTGAAGATCGCAATGTGGTCCACATGCTGCAGGCCCAGCGCCCGCACCTGCTCGACCAGATTGCCGTGGTGATTCACCACATGGTTGGCGCCCAGTTCCTGCACCCAGGCGATGGTCTGCGAGCGCGAGGCGGTGGCGATGACCTTGAGACCGGCGCGTCTGGCAAGCTGGATTCCGATCGAACCCACGCCGCCGCTGGCGCCGATGATCAGGATCGACTGGCCAACGTTGGCGCCGTCGCGGTCGATGCCCAGGCGGTCGAAGAACGACTCGTAGGCCGTGATCGTGGTCAGTGGCAGCGCGGCTGCCTCGGCAAACGACAGCGACTTGGGTTTGTGGCCGACGATGCGCTCGTCAACCAGCTGGAATTCGGCGTTCGAACCGGAACGCGTGATGTCGCCGGCGTAATAGACCGGGTCGCCGACCTTGAACAGGCTGACGTCGGGGCCAACGGCCTGTACCACGCCGCTGGCGTCCCAGCCCAGCACACGCGGCGTGTCTTCCACCTTGTCCTTGGGCGAGCGCACCTTGGTGTCGACCGGGTTCACCGCCACGGCGTGCACGGCCACCAGCAGGTCGCGGCCCTTGGCTATTGGCGTGGGCAGTTCGGTGTCGTTGAACGACTGAGAATCGGAAATGGGAAGGTAGCGGGTGAGGCTGACGGTTTTCATGTTGGTTTTCCCTTGCGTTCATGTTGTTTTAAGTGGGCGACTGTACGCTCCCACGCTCGCTTTCGTAATGGCGTAAAAGAATGCGCAAGCCAGTGGGTGGCGTTGCCCCTGTCATGGCTTGCCGCCAGCGCTGATGCGCCCGGCAGACGAGCCAGCGCAACAAGCGCCGGCCGACTCCTAGCCCGGCGCATTTTTTCAGCCAGAAAACCGAGCGCATCAGCGCTGGCGGCAAGCCATGACAGGGGCAACGCCAC
>JBBKVW010000492.1:0-3928 GCA_037968655.1 Burkholderiaceae bacterium | reverse complement strand
GCCGGCCAGCCCGAGCGCGGGGCGGGCGTCCAATCTGGTGGCGGTGGTGGCCGAGGTGCGGGCGGCGGCAATCCAGCGCCCTTGCGACCAGGCATGTTTGCCCGGGTCACGACCATTTTTGCGATCAAGGACCAGGCCGTCGTCGTGCCCGAAGAGGCCATCGTTCCCCAGGGCGGCCGTCAGTTCGTCATCAAGGTCGTGGATCCGTCCATGCTGGCGCCGGCGCCGGATCTCCCGCTGCCGCCCGATACCAAGCTGGTGTCCCAACGCCAGGAAGTAAAACTGGGGGTGCGCCAGTTGGGCAAAGTTGAAATTCTCGAAGGCTTGCAGGAGGGCGAAACCGTCGTCGTGGCCGGTCAGCAACGCCTGCAGCGCGACGGCACACCACTGCGGGTGGTTGAACTGGGTCGGCCACCGTTGCGCGGTGGTGCGTCGGGCCCTGCCGATGCCAGCAGCGCGCCGGCAGGCGCCGCCAGTGATCCAACGGGCGGCGCGTCGACGGCACCAGCGATGGCGCCAATTCCGCCGGCCAGCAAGTAGGCAAGCCAACAGGCTCCGAGCATGCAACTGGCCGAAACATCCATCCGCCGCCCGGTCTTTGCGACCGTGCTGTCTCTTCTGATCGTGCTGATCGGTGCGGTGTCTTTCAATCGGCTGTCGGTGCGCGAGTACCCCAAGATCGACGAGCCGGTGGTCAGCGTACAGACCCGGTTTGCAGGGGCATCGAGCGAAGTTGTCGAAGGCCAGGTCAGCAAGGTGCTGGAAGATTCCTTGGCCGGCATCGAAGGGGTGGACGTCATCACCTCGATCAGCCGCCAGGAACGCAGCCTGATCTCGATCCGTTTTGCGCTCAGCCGGGACCCCGACTCGGCCGCCGCCGACGTGCGCGACAAGGTGTCCAGGGTACGCCAGCGGCTGCCCCAGGGCATCGACGAGCCGGTGATCGCCAAGGTCGAAGCCGAGTCCTTCCCGGTTGTGTTCCTGGCGCTAAGCTCGGATACCCATAGCGCGCTGCAACTGACCGACATGGCCAACCAGCTGGTCAAGCCGGTATTGCAGACTGCGCCTGGCGCGGCCGACGTCACCATATTCGGCGAACGCAAGCTGGCGATGCGCATAGGACTCGATCCTGATCGTCTGGCTGCATACCGGTTGACGGTGCAGGACGTCGAAGATGCGCTGCGCCGCTCCAATCTGGAAGTGCCGGCCGGACGCATCGAGAGTCGGCAGCGCGAATTCAACGTCACGGCGGCGACCGACCTGCAGCGGCCGGCGGAGTTTCGCCAGGTCGTCATTCGTACCGTCAATGGCATGCCAATCCGCATTGCCGACGTGGCCCGGGTGCAGACCGGCGCAGCCGAGGAGCGCTCCAGCGTGCGGCTCAACGGGCGCGATTCAGTGGCCCTGGGCGTGATTCGCCAGGCAACGGCCAATCCGCTCGAGTTGTCGGCCGGCGTGCGCCGATTGCTGGACAAGGTGCGCGACGATCTACCCGCGGGCGTGCGCATCGAAATCGCCAACGACAACTCGGTGTTCATCGACCGCTCGGTCAAGGCGGTCTACACCACCATCACGGAAGCGGTGGTGCTGGTGGCGCTGGTGATATTTGTTTTTCTGCGCACATTGCGCGCGTCGGTGATTCCGCTGTTGACGATACCGGTATCGCTGATCGGTACTTTTGCGCTGATGGCGTTGGCCGGATTCAGCATCAATACGCTGACCCTGCTGGCCCTCGTGCTGGCCATCGGTCTTGTGGTGGATGACGCGATCGTGATGCTGGAGAACATCTACCGCCATATCGAGGAAGGCCTGACGCCATTCCAGGCCGCCATCCGGGGCGCACGCGAAGTCGGGTTTGCAATCGTGGCCATGACGATGACCCTGGTGGCGGTGTATGCGCCGCTGGCCTTTGCGCCCGGGCGCACCGGGCGCCTGTTCACCGAGTTCGCGCTGGCGCTGGCCGGTGCCGTGGTGGTGTCGGGCGTGGTTGCGCTGACCTTGTCGCCGATGATGTGCTCGCTGCTGCTGCGCCACAATCCACAGCCCGGGTTCTTCGATCGCAACATGGAGCGTGGTCTGCGGGCCCTGACCCGGGGCTATGCCAGGGTGCTGGGCTGGACGCTCAAGGTGCGCTGGCTGATCGTGCTGGTGGCGATCGGCAGCGGATTAGTGTCCTGGCACGTGCTGGGCGAGTTGAAGCGGGAGTTGTCGCCTTTGGAAGATCGTGGCGTCGTGCTGGCCCAGGTCAACGGGCCCGATGGGGCGACGCTGGAATACACCAATCGCTACGCGACCGCGATCGAGCGTATCGGCGAGAGCTATCCGGAATTCGATCGCATCTTTGCCACCATTGGCAATCCGACCGTCGCGCAGGGCAATATCTTCTTTCGCACCAAACCCTGGGAGGAGCGCAAGCGCACCACCCAGGAGTTGGCGCGCGAGATGACGCCCAGGATCGCCGGGCTGACTGGTGTCAGCGCTTTCCCGATCACGCCGCCGTCTCTGGGGCAGGGTTTTACGCAGCGGCCGGTGAACTACGTGATCATCACCTCCGAGAGCTATCAAAACCTGTCGCAGGTGGTGCGCGCATTCCAGGACGAACTGGCCAAGAACCCGGGTTTTGCGCAGGTCGATACCGACCTTCGCCTGAACAAGCCCGAAATCAAGCTGGAGGTCGATCGCGAACGCGCTGCCGACAACGGGGTCGGTGTCGACGCCATCGCACGCGCGGTCGAGACCATGCTGGGTGGGCGCATCGTGACCCGCTTCAAGCGTGAGGGCGAGCAATACGACGTCATCGTCCAGACCATGGACAGCGGGCGCGGCACGCCGTCGGACATCGAGCGCATTTTCGTGCGCGGCAAGAACGACACCATGATTCCGCTGTCCGCGCTGGTGAAGATTCGCGAGATTGTGGTGCCGCGCGAGCTGAACCATTTCGCGCAGCGCCGTTCGGCCACCATCACTGCCAATCTGTCGCCCAACTATGCGCTGGGCGAGGCGCTTGAATTCATGGACCAGACAGCAAAGAAGGTGCTCAAGCCTGGTTATGCAACCGATCTGAACGGCATCAGCCGCGAGTTTCGCAAGTCGGCAGATTCACTGACGCTGGTCTTCGTGCTGGCACTTTTTTTCATCTTCCTGGTGCTGGCTGCGCAGTTCGAAAGCTTCATCGATCCCTTCGTGATCCTGCTCAGCGTGCCACTATCGATGGCGGGCGCACTCCTGGCGCTGCAATGGTCCGGAGGCACGCTCAATGTGTTCAGCCAGATCGGACTGATCACACTGGTGGGCTTGATCACCAAGCACGGCATCCTGATCGTCGAGTTCGCCAACCAGTTGCGTGAGCAGGGCCTGGACATGATGGCGGCGATCCAGAAGTCGGCGGCGCAGCGTCTGCGCCCGATCCTGATGACCACCGGTGCCATGGTGCTGGGCGCGCTGCCACTGGCACTGGCCACCGGCGCCGGAGCCGAGAGCCGACGCCAGATTGGCTGGGTGATCGTCGGTGGCATGAGCCTGGGCACTTTGCTGACGATTTTTGTCGTGCCCACGATGTACTCCTTGCTGGCCCGGCGCCATGCGCCAGGGGCAAAGAAGGAGGCAACGGACATGCATGACGCTGCGCAAGAGGGCCCGCCGCATTTGCCGGCGCCGACGGTGGGCGCTGCGCTGGCCCAGGGGCAGGGCGCTGCGGCAGCGTGATTCAGATCACGCCATCAAACAGCATCACGTCGACCTCGTCTCCGACAGCCACATTACCCTGATCGTGCGACAGCACGATCAGGCCGTTGGCCTGCACCATCGAGCTGAGCACGCCCGAGCCCTGATTGCCGGTGGTGCGCACCTGCAAGCCACCACCGGGCACGGCACTGACGATGCCACGCTGGTACTCGGTGCGGCCAGACTTCTTGCGAATCGCCTCGCC
>JBBKVW010000491.1:0-5721 GCA_037968655.1 Burkholderiaceae bacterium | reverse complement strand
GCCGTTGCCCATACCGGGTGAAAAATGGGTCTACCAGTCATCCGGCAAATGGCCGACCAGCCCGCGCCGGCGCATCGAGGTCACCGCGCGCTCGGTGGCGGGCAGCGTCGTGACCGATGCGCTCAACGTGCTGTCACCTGCGTCGGCAGCGGCCAGCGAACTGCTGCGCACGCGTGGCGACCAGGCCGCCTTCGTTGGCTGGCAATCGATAGGGCCCGAATTCAGCCCTTACCTGGGCGCCTTTGTCGCGCTGGAGCAGCAGTCGCCAGTGTCCGGCATTGCCACGCCCAATATCGAGCCGCAGTGGACACAGTGGGAATCACAGGCCCGTGTCATCGGACAGGAGTCGGTCAGTGTGCCGGCAGGTACATTCCAGGCCTTCAAGGTCGAGGTGTGGAGCAATCGCAGGCGTACCGGCACGGCGACCGAGGCCCGCCTCGAACCGACCCGGGTGCACTACCTGATCTGGTACGCGCCCCAGGTCAAGCGCTATGTGCGCATGCAAAGGCGCGTCACGACCGCCGGCAACAGCGAAAGCGAGATGGACGTCTTCGAGCTGTTGTCCTATCGCTCGCCTTGACCCAGCGACACGCGCGAGGCGCGCCGAAATCAAGCTGGGTCGTACCGCCCCAGCCGCACCTGCGTGTTGCCGGGGCGCAGATGTTCGGTCGACGGCATCACGAGCACGGTGTCGTCATAGGGCGCCGTCCAGACATGGTCGCCATCCTGCGCGATGGGAGTACCTGCCTTGGCAACGACACCCAGGCCAATGGTGGGCACCAGGAAGCGAAAATCGCTCGTGCGCGCCACGACTGCCTCGGTAACCCGCACCACCCTTTGCTGCGCAGCAGCCTGTACACGGTACCGGGAACTGGCCCAGGCACGATCTACGACACCGGTCAATGCCAGGAAACGCAGCAAGGTATCAACGGCCACATCTTCCGCAGCGCGCTCCCAGTGCTGCCCGCACTCGATCAGCAGGGCCCGCTTCGGGCTTGCGGGGTCGCCGAAGCCGCCCCGCTCAACCATCCGCAGTCCGGCCGGATGTCCGGTATCGATCAGCAAGTCCGCCGGCACGCCCAGTTCGCGTGCAAAGTCGGCATTCTTGTCGCATTGGCCGCACACCATGATCGGCCGGCAGGCATCGTGCATGGAGTGGATGTCCAGCAGGAAATCTGCTGCGTCGACAAAAGGCTGCAGCGCCCGTGCGCGGCGCAATTCCACCGAATCGCGCCCACCAAACAGCTGATCGTCAGCCCAGACCCGGTTGTAGTCCTCGTCGACATAGCGAGACGCATGCGGCGCCTTCGGGTCAAAGCGCGCAAACGCCTCGACATTGGCCAGTGCCAGGGTCAGCGTGCCCCGGACCGGCGCAATGCCCTGGGACCACAGCCAGCACAGGGCAATCGCACCACAGATTTCGTTGCCGTGCGTCAGCGCCTGCACCAACACATGCGGCCCCGGCCGGCCTGAATCGATTACATGCACAAAGTCGACGCCGCTGCCGCTGACGCGCAGTGGCGTGATGTCGGGCACAGACAGTTCGATTGCAGCAATTCCAGTCATGTCGGGTCACATTTACAACAGCAGACGCCATCGTAATCCCTAGTGCACCGGGCCGTAAATCAACCGCATAATGCCTCGCAAAGCGGCTGCAAGGACCCTTGCTGCCAGCGCAAATGCGGCAACGCAGATGGTCCGCCCCTCGAAGCCAGCCCGCACGCGCCCAGCCATCTGGACGGCGCGTCAACGACCAAGGATTGCAATTGTCAGAATTGTCAGAAGCCAGCGCACCTGTGCTGCAGGTCAATAAGCTGAGCACGCGCTTTGCGACACGTGGCGGCGACGTGCATGCCGTCAATGCAGTGAGTTTCGAACTCAAGGCCGGAGAACTGCTGGGCGTGGTCGGTGAAAGCGGCTCCGGCAAGTCGGTCACCATGATGTCCCTGTTGGGCTTGCTGCCGAGCCCGCCGGCCCAGGTCACGGGCGACTCGGTGATGTTCGAAGGCAAGGACCTGTTGCGCTGCTCGAGCGATCATCTGCGCGAAGTCCGCGGCGGACGGATCGGCTTCATCTTCCAGGACCCGATGACCTCGCTCAATCCGGTTTTCACCGTGGGTTTCCAGATCATGGAGCCGCTGCGCGAGCACATGGGAATG
Organism: Burkholderiaceae bacterium; assembly: GCA_037968655.1. Taxonomy (GTDB): domain Bacteria; phylum Pseudomonadota; class Gammaproteobacteria; order Burkholderiales; family Burkholderiaceae_C; genus CAISIP01. The sequence continues at coordinate 3,562 of JBBKVW010000491.1, read as the reverse complement.
GACAAGGAAGCCGCGCGCAAACGGGCGCAGGAACTGCTGGAACTGGTCGGCATTTCCGACGCACAGCGCCGCCTGAAGGACTATCCGCACCAGTTCTCGGGCGGCATGCGCCAGCGCGTCATGATCGCGATCGCGCTGGCGTGCGACCCCAAGGTGCTGATCGCCGACGAACCGACAACCGCACTGGACGTGACTATCCAGGCGCAGATCCTCGAACTGGTCAAGGAGCTGCGCCAGCGTCTGGGCATGGCCATTGTCTGGATCACCCATGACCTGGGCGTGATCGCCGGCATTGCCGACCGCGCGATGGTCATGTACGGTGGCCAGATCGTCGAGATGGCGCCGATCCAGGAGCTGTTCGAACGACCGGCGCATCCCTATACCCGGGCCTTGCTCAAGACCATGCCACGCTTGCGCGGCGCGCGTGCAGCGCAGCTGGACGTGATCGAGGGCCAGCCGCCCATCATGAAGGCTGCCCCCACAGCCTGCGCCTTTCGGGCGCGTTGCTCGGTGGCGATGGAGCGCTGCGGGCGGGAAAATCCGGTTCGCCAGGCGATCGCCCCGGCGCACGACGTGGCCTGTTTCTGGGACTTCGCAACCGGGAAGGCGCGCAATGGCTGAGGTACTGGACGGCGTGCGCGCCAGACCCGCAGGCACTGCGCCTGGCGCGTCCGGCCAGGCCCCTGCGCTGGTGCAGGTGCGTGGCCTGAAGATGCATTTTCCGATCTACACCGGCCTGTTGCAGCGCCAGACCGGCCAGGTCAAGGCGGTTGATGGCGTGAGTTTCGAGATCCCCGCCGGCGAAACCCTGGGCCTGGTTGGCGAGTCCGGCTGCGGCAAGTCCACGGTCGCGCGGGCGATGTTGCGTCTGTACAGACCGACAGCGGGCCAGGTCGTCATTGACGGCCATGACGTGACCAAGGCGGCAACCGAAGCGCTGCGCAAAATACGTCCCACCATGCAGATGGTGTTTCAGGACCCGCAGGCCAGTTTGAATCCGCGCATGTCGGTGGCGTCCATCATCGGCGAGCCCCTGGTCGAGCACACCACGATGCGCGGCGACGTGCAGCGCGACCGCATCTACGAACTACTCGACCAGGTCGGACTGAACCGCAATTTCGCCAACCGCTATCCGCATGAGTTTTCGGGCGGCCAGCGCCAGCGCATCGGTATTGCGCGGGCGCTTGCGCTGAACCCCAAGTTCATCGTCTGCGACGAGCCGATCGCGGCACTCGATGTGTCGATCCAGGCCCAGGTCGTCAACCTGCTGGAGAACCTGCAAAAGACGCATGGCCTGACCTACCTGTTCATCAGCCACGACCTGTCGATGGTGCGCCATATCGCGACCCGGGTGGCGGTGATGTACCTGGGTCGCATTGTCGAGCTGGCCGAGCGGGATGCGCTGTATGCCGACCCCAAGCACCCGTATTCCCAGGCGCTGCTGTCGGCCGTTCCCGAGCCGGACCCCAAGACCGAATCCACACGCCAGCGCATCGTGCTGACCGGCGACGTGCCCTCGCCGTCGAACCCGCCCAAGGGCTGCGCATTCTGTACGCGATGCCCGCAGGTGATGGCGCAATGCAAGGTCGATGCGCCCGAACTGGTCGAGATCGAGCCGGGACGTCAGGTTGCCTGCCATCTGTATTCCAACAACAATTCGACTGCTGCACCAAGAGCGGCGCACTGAGCATTTCTGCAACCCACCCACCTCAAGGAAAAGGAGACCATTGTGAAAACCCGATATTCCCTCATAGCCCTGGGCGCGCTCGTCGCGCTGTCCCAGTCCGCGCTGGCCCAGCGCGGCTCCAGCGGTCACGTCAACGTCATCTACTGGCAGGCGCCCTCGATCCTGAACCCTTATCTGTCAGGCGGCACCAAGGACCTGGAAAGCGCTTCGCTGATTCTCGAGCCGCTGATCCGCTTCAACGAGACCGGTGCCATGGTGCCCTACCTCGCATCCGAGGTGCCCACGGTGGCCAACGGTGGCTTTGCCGCCGATTTCAAGTCCATCACCTACAAGCTGCGCAAAGACGTCAAATGGTCCGACGGCACGCCGTTCACAGCCCAGGACGTGGTTTTCACCCATGAGTACTGCACCGGTATCAAAGGTTGCGCCAAGGCCAATACCTTCACCCCGGTCGACAAGGTCGTGGCGGTGGACGCCAACACGGTGCGCATCACGTTCAAGGATGCCAAGCCCTATCCCTACGACGTGTTCGGTGGCGCGACCGCTCCGATCCTGCAAAGGGCACAGTTCAAGGATTGCCTGGGCGACAAGGCACCGAGCTGCACCACGCAGAACTTCAACCCGGTCGGAACCGGCCCGTTCATGGTCAAGGAATTCCGTCCCAATGACGTGATCCAGCTGGTGGCCAATACCAACTTCCGCGACCCGGCCAAACCGGCGTTTGCGACCATGACCTTCAAAGGTGGTGGCGACGCTGCATCGGCCGCGCGCGCGGTCATGGAGACCGGCGAATACGACTACGCCTGGAACCTGCAACTGGCACCCGACGTGCTGGCCAAGATGGCCAAAGGTGGCAAGGGCAAGACGGTGGCGGCATTCGGCACCCTGGTCGAGCGCATCGAGATGAACCTGACCGACCCGTCGGCCAAGCTCGGCGACGAGCGCGCAACCACCAAGCATCCGCACCCCTTCCTGAGCGACATCCGGGTGCGCAAGGCGCTGTCGATGGCGATCGACCGGGCCATCCTGGTCGAAATCGGTTACGGCCCGGCCGGCCGGCCGACCTGCAACCTGGTGCCGGCACCTCTGGCCTTCGCATCCAGCAACACCGATTGCATCAAGCAGGACATCGCCGGTGCCAAGGCCCTGCTGGACCAGGCCGGCTGGAAGGTCGGCTCTGACGGCACCCGCGCCAAGGACGGCGTCAAGATGGAGATTCTGTACCAGACCTCCACCAATGCCGTGCGCCAGAACTTCCAGGCCCTGATCAAGCAGTGGTGGAACGAACTGGGCATCAAGGTCGAGCTGCGCAATATCTCGGCATCGGTGTTTTTCGGCGGTGACGCCAATTCGCCGGACACGTTCCAGAAGTTCTTCGCCGACGTCGAGATGTATGCCAACAACTTTGACGGCACCGATCCGGCCAACTACCTGGCTGAACATGTCTGCGCTTCGATCCCGCGTCCCGAAACGCAGTGGCAGGGCACCAACATGAACCGCTATTGCAATGCCGAATACGACAAGCTGGTCAAGGAGCTGAGCGCAACTTCGGGTGTTGAGAAACGCGGCGTCATCGCCAAGAAGCTCAACGAGATGCTGACCAAGGACAGCTATGTCGTCGTGCCACTGGTCGATCGCGGTCGCATTTCGGCCCATGCCAACTCATTGGGCGGCATCAAGCTCAATACCTGGGACAGCGAATTGTGGAACGTCGCTGACTGGGTCCGCGTCAAGTAAATCCGGTCCTGGCCGCGGTGGCTGACGGGCAAAAACCCGCCAGCCAATCCGCGTTCACCCGCCTCATTTTCCAGGCCTGAGCCGGTGGTGCTCAGGCCCATCCGAAGTCGCTTCGCATGTTCACCTATACGCTTCGCC
>JBBKVW010000490.1:0-3951 GCA_037968655.1 Burkholderiaceae bacterium | reverse complement strand
TGCGCTGACAGAGCGGAAATCAGTGGGGCATCGAGTCTGGCCTGCCCGGAGGGGATCGAACCCCCGACCCTCAGCTTAGAAGGCTGATGCTCTATCCAACTGAGCTACGGGCAGCAAGGAGGAGCACGGATGTGAATTGATGGTCGGGCGAAAGGATTCGAACCTTCGACCCTCTGGTCCCAAACCATGGCTATGTTATCCGATTTATTTCAAATCAACGACTTACGGACGCCCAAATTTCTCGAAGTCGCGCATTGGTGCCTATGGATGCAAATAGAACTCGCGCAAAAAGTCGCGCAGGCAACATTGCACGCTTGGCATGCCAGAACCGCAGCCGGCGATTCCCACCCAAGCCTACAAACGCGCGGAGTTCGCAAGCCCCAAGCTAGCTGGGCGGACATAGGGAAATGAGGTCCTTGATGACGGCTCTGCGTGCGCGCAATAGTGCAAGCGAGGTTCACGAAAGAACAACGGTGTGTTGCGGCCGACGTACGTCGACGTACATTTGACCCAGGGTGCCGATTGTGACTGCCCTAGCGCCACGGCGCTGGAAACGTTGCGCGGAGCGGCTCTCCCGGAGGACGAGGTGGGTCAGCTGAAATCGGCACCCTGGGTCACTCCCATGTCGACATCAACAGGCATGGTTTTTAGCGGTCTCGACCCCGTGCAGGAGGAGGTTTATGGCGAGTTTCGCCAAGACCGGCGGTAACGTTGCGGGCGTGTCACACATGTTGGCGGAAACTCGTGCCAAGTGGCTGGAGTTGATCAAGACCGTGCTGCGTTAGGCAAACGCGTCGAGGTGCTCGACTTCCCAAGCAGCGACGCCAGCGTCGAGAGTGTGAACCGAGATAGCTTTTGACTTTCATTTAGTGTGCGCACATAATATGTGCATCATGATTTTGAGGGACTGAGATGAACATCACGCTTTCTGTCGATGAGCAAATTGCGCAACGCGCCCGTGAAGCCGCTCAAAAAATGGGCAAGAGTCTGAATCAGGCTGTTCGTGACTACCTAGAGCAACTGGCCGGTAGCGCAGGACGTGACCAGCAATGGTCGCAATTTGAAGCGCGGTGCCTTCAGTCGGGCGCCCAGCTCGGCGGTTGGCACTTTAATCGTGATGAAGCCAACGAGCGTTGAAAAGATGGGCGCACGTGGTTTCATTGACACCAACATCCTGATCTATGCCGAGGCCAGCGATGTGCCGGCAAAGCAACTGGCTGCGCTGGCCCTTCTGAAGCAGTTGTTTGACGGCGCCAACGGCGTCTTGTCAACCCAGGTTCTCCAGGAATATTGCAACGTGGCGCTGAAGAAGCTCAAGCTTCCGGTTCAACATGTGCGCGCTCAACTGGACATGTACGCACAGTTCGAAGTCATTCAGGTCACTCCGGCCATCATCCGGGTCGGACTGGACTTGCATCAGACCCGTAGCCTTTCTTTTTATGATGCCATCGTTGTGGCAAGCGCACAAACAGCTGGCTGCGGCTTCCTCTTCACTGAAGACATGAGCACGGGCGAAACCGTGGGCACAGTGCGCATACTCAATCCTTTTGCTCCCAGTTCCTCGACCCGTTTACAAAAATAGTCCTGGCGGGACAGCAGTAGATCGAGACGCTGGTAAGTCGCAGTGAGTTCGGCTCGCAATGGCTCGATGACCCCCGCATCGGCCATGCCATCGTGTTCAAGCAGGTACCCGACGCGGCGCACGACCGCTCCGATGCCAAGACGCAGTGCATCGTCCACCAGCCGTTCAGCCTTGAGCGCATCACGCTTCATTCAAAGGCCTTTTCGACCCATGCAAGGCAATGGGCCGGTGTGTCAAACTCGTCCTCCATGACCGACAACGACTTCCCGTACAACCGCTCGCTTGCCCCGTTGGAATCACTGCTCGCGGGCGTGAAGCGGCCTGGCGGCTTCTGCGTGCACGGGGCTCTGGCCTTGCCAATGCCAATGATCCAGGTTGACGGCGTTGGCGCACTGTCGTTTCCGCTTCCGCTGGCGCAGATTGCGGCCCTGATTGCTGCCGCAGAGCGCGCACCTTACGGGCGTGGCGAACAGACGGTGGTCGACACGTCGGTGCGCCGGGTCTGGCAGATCGACGCGGCGCGGGTGCGGATCAGCGGCAAGAGCTGGACGCAGTCGCTGGGCCGGATCCTCGCCGACACTGGACGCGGACTCGGCTGCGAGGACACCGCGTTTCAAGCCAAGCTGTACAAGCTGCTGGTGTACGACCCGGGCGGGTTCTTTCTGGCGCACCGCGACAGCGAGAAGGCGCCCGGCATGTTCGGCACGTTGCTGCTGCAACTGCCATCCCCGCATTCTGGCGGCGAGTTGTGCATCCGCCATGCCAGCCGCGAGACACGCATCGATCTATCGGCCACCGACTGCTCCGAGCTTGGCTTTGCGGCCTTCTATGCCGATTGCGAGCACGAGGTGCGGCAGGTCGAATCCGGGCACCGGGTCTGCCTGGTCTTCAACCTGCTGCGCGGCGCCGCGAGCGACACGCCGCTGGCCAGTGCGCCCAGCTACGACATCGAAGTCGCGCAGGCGGCACGGCTGATCGGCGCTGCGTTCGCGGCCGAGGATGCGCCGCGCAAGCTGGCCTGGCTGCTGGCGCACCAGTACAGCCAGGCCGAACTGGGCTTCTCCGCGCTCAAGGGCGTCGACGCGGCGGTGGCCGGGGTGCTGTGCCGTGCGGCGGATGCGGCGGCCAGCATTGCGTATCTGGGTAACGTGCACATCGAGGAGTCCGGGGCGGCGGAGGTGCACTACGTGCCGAACCGGGGCCGTCGCTATCGTGACGACTTCGACGACGAGGACGAGATGGATGCCGCGGGGGTCGCTTACGAGGTCGTCGAAATCTCCGACACCGCCCGCTACATCGATCACTGGGTCACGATCGGCGACCAGAGGCCCGCGCTCGGCCGGTTGCCGCTGGGGCACGGAGAGTTGCTGCCGGCGGGCGCGCTTGAAGGCGAACCGCCGGACGAGGACCGCCTGCTGGAGTCCACCGGCAACGAGGGCGTGAGCTTCGAGCGCGCCTACCGGCGCGCAGCGCTCATCCTGTGGCCGCGGGCGCGGCAGATTGAAGTGCTGCTTCAAGCCGGGGTGGGCGAGGCCTTGCCCATGCTCGAGGAGGTGCTCGCGGCCGACGGTGCGAGCGCAGATGCGCCAGCGCTGGACATGGCCAGGCGCATCGTGGCCCATTGGGCGCGGCAAAGCCCCCCGCGCCACGCCGCCCGGCGGGAAGGCCCACTGCGTGCGCGCATGTTGCGCTGTCTGGCCCGCTTGGGCGCCACGGCGCCCGGCGAACGTTTTCTGCGCGAGGTGCTGCTTGCCGACTACGACGGCAGCGAGAACGCCGCTCTTGCCGAGGCCGCGCCGGCCCTGCTGGTGGCCCAGCCTCTCCAGGAACTGCTCGCTGCGCTGGTCGAATCGGTGTTCCTGCGCTGCCCGCGCGCACTGTGCGAACTGCTGTTCCTGCTGGAAGCCGGCAACCGGGCACGACCCAGCCTGGCCGGCGACTTGGCGCTGCGCCGCTTTGCGGCGGCTTTGGTCGATGCCCTGCCGGGGCTCGCAGCGCGACCGTCACGCAGCGAATGCGGCTGGGCGCTGCAGTACGACGAAACCGCCGCCGACGCCAATAGCTGCCACCGTCTACTGTGGGTGTTGGAACGGCTGGCGAATGGAGAACACCACGGCGCAGCCATCATCGCCTTGATCGCGCAGCCCCAGGTCTTCGACCCCGGACGGATTCTGGTTCCCGCGCTGCAAGCCTTGTGCGCCGCAGAAGAGCACGGCGGAATCGATCGGAACGCGCAACCGTTGCCGCTGTGGCGCCATTGCTGCGCCTTCCTGCTGGTGCGCAGCGAGTTTGCCCCCCCGGCGCCGGGCGACTGGAGCCAGCCGGCAGCTCTGGCCTGCCGTTGCGAGGATTGCCGGGCGCTGCAGGCC
>JBBKVW010000489.1:0-5573 GCA_037968655.1 Burkholderiaceae bacterium | reverse complement strand
TGTTCTTCAATTACTCGAAGCATGCGCCCTACATGCACTATGGCGTCGTCGACCGGCACGACAAGCTGGTGCACTACGTGCCGATCCCATTGCCCGGCCCGCGCCTGCCGCACGACATGTGCTTCACCGAGCACTTTGCAATCCTGAACGATTTCCCGCTGTACTGGGAGCCGGAGCTGCTCGCGCAGGGCAAACACGTGGTCAAGTTCCATCCGGAGCAGGCATCGCGCTTTGCGATCATCCCGCGGCGCGGGCAGACGCAGGACATCCGCTGGTTCGACGCCGCGCCCACCTTCGTGCTGCACTGGCTCAATGCGTATGAAGAAGGTGACGAGATCATCCTGGACGGCTACTTCGAGGAAGATCCGGAGCCTAAGAACTTCGATGGCGCGCCAAAGGGCTACGAACGCATGATGTCCTACCTGGACCAGTACAAGATGAAAACCCGGCTGCACCGCTGGCGCTTCAACCTGGCCAGCGGCAAGACCACCGAACAGCGGCTGGACCAGCGCACGCTGGAATTCGGCATGTTCAACCAGCGTTACGCCGGCAAGCCATATCGCTACGCCTACAGCGCAGTTCAGGTGCCGGGCTGGTTCCTCTTTCACGGCTACGTCAAGCACGACCTGCAAACCGGGCAGTCGTGGGAAATCCGCCTGCCCGAGGGCCAATATGCCAGCGAGGCGCCGTTCGCACCGCGCATCGGCGCCAAGGATGAAGACGATGGCTATCTGGTGACATTCATCACCAACGAGAAAACCCAGGGCTCCGAGGCGCTGCTGATCGATTGCAAGCGCTTCGAGGCAGGGCCGGTGTGCCGCATCGCATTGCCGCACAAATTGTGCAGCGGCACGCACTCGTGCTGGGCCAATGGCGCCGACCTGCGTGACGGATTGCTGAGCGGTGCGCAAAACGCCATGGAGGATGCCTGATGAGCGACGCCGGCTTGCAGGTGTTCGCGCAGCTGACGGTCAACGGCATCGCCGTGGGTTCGATCTACGCACTGGTCGCGCTGGGCCTGGTGCTGACCTACAAGGCCACCGAGGTGCTCAATTTCGCGCATGGCGACATGCTGGTGGTATCGGCTTTCACCGCCTGGGGACTGATCGCCATCGCCGGCCTGCCGTTCTGGGCTGCGCTGGGGGCGACGGTGCTGATCGCAGCGGCCTTGTCATACGGCCTGGATGCCCTCATCGTGCGGCGCATCGCCGGCCAGCCGCAGTTTGCCGGCGTGATGCTGACCATCGCGCTGGCCTTCATGCTGCGCGGCCTGGTCAGCATGGGCTTTGGTCCCGAGTCGCGCAACTATGCAACGCCCTGGACCGGTCAGACCACCACCGTCGCCGGCGTTGCGATCGCCAACCTGCAACTGGTCATCGTCGGCGTCGCGCTGGTGGTGACCGCCGCGTTGCTGCTGTTTTTTCGCAGCACCCGGCTCGGCGTGGCAATGCAGGCGGCGTCGCAGAACCAGCTGGCCGCCTACCTCAGCGGGGTGCGGGTCAAGCGCGTCAACTCCATGGTCTGGGCGCTGGCCGGAGCGACCGCTGCGGTCGCGGGCGTGTTGCTGGCGCCGATCACGCTGGTCGATGTCACGCTGTGGTACGTGGTGCTCAAGGCGCTGGCGGCGCTGGTGCTGGGCGGCTTTGGCAGCATCGCCGGCGCCATCGTCGGCGGCCTGCTGATTGGCTTGATCGAACAGTATGCCGGGGTCTACCTGCCCGACGGTTCCAAGGATGTTGTTGCCTATGTGGTGCTGATCGGCGTGCTGATCGTGCGACCGCACGGCCTGCTCGGCGAAGCCCACGGCAAGCGGGTCTGACGCGATGCGATTCGACTACAACACCTGCTACCGCGACAGCTTGACGCTGCTGCGCCACACCGACCAGCGCATCGCCTACGGGCTGCTTGCGCTGACCCTGCTGGCCCTGCCCTGGCTGGCATCGAACTACCTGGTCGGCGAACTGGCCTATGTGTTCATCCTGTGCATTGCCAGCCTGGGGCTGATGGTGCTGACCGGCTATACCGGCCAGGTGTCGCTCGGCCACGCGGCCTTCCTGGCTGTTGGCGCCTATGCGCATGCCTGGATGCTGACCCAGGGCGTGCCGCTGCTGGTGTCGCTGCCAACGGCTGGCTTGCTATGCGCCATGTGCGGACTGGCCCTGGGTATTCCCGCGATCCGGGTGTCGGGCCTCTACCTGGCAATGGTCACGCTCGCGTTCTCGGTCATCGCCACCCATGTGATCGGCCAATGGACTGCGGTGACGGGCGGTTTCACCGGTCTGGCGGTGCCCGATCCGACGCTGGCCGGCGTCTCGCTGGGTGGCGGCAAGGCCTTCTACTTCTTCTGCCTGCTGCTGCTGGTGATCGTGCTGCTGGCCCTGCTCAACCTGCTGCGCTCGGCGCTCGGGCGGGCCTTTGTCGGCGTGCGCGACTCCGAGGCGGCGGCGTACTCGCTCGGCATTCCAGTGGGACGTGTCAAGGTCACCGCGTTCGCCCTGTCCGCCGGCGTGACCGGTCTGGCTGGCGCGCTGCTGGCGCACCACACCCGCTACCTGACACCCGACGCGTTCACGCTGATCCTGTCGATGGAACTGGTGCTGATGGTCGTGATCGGCGGCCTGGGCAGCCTGCGCGGGGCCATCCTCGGCGCCATCCTGATCAGCCTGCTACCGACACTGATCTCGCGCATCAAGCCCATGCTGCCCGACCATATTGCCAAGCAGTTCGGGCTGGAGACCTTCATCTTCGGATTCATCCTGGCGTTGTTCGTGTTGTTCGAACCCGCCGGCATCAACGGGCGCTGGATCAAGTTGCGCGCACTGGTGCAAAGCTTTCCGCTGTACCGCCGTGACACCTTCAAACGCGGCAAGCGCTATATGCAATCGGAGCGCTACAAATGAACGCGCCGCCATCCATCGCGGCAATGGATGCGACCAGCAACGCCACTGGCCATGGCGCGCCGGCCGCATCGCAGCCGACGCACGTGCCTGGCGCAGTCCTGTTGCAGGCGCGCGACCTGGCGCTGTCGTTTGGCGGCGTGCAGGCGATCCGGCAGCTGGATTTCGAGGTCCATGCCGGCGAGGTGCTGGCCATCATCGGGCCCAATGGCGCTGGCAAGACTTCGGTGCTCAATGTGGTGACACGGGTGTTCGATCCCAGCGCCGGCAGCATCCGCTTCGATCGCCATGAACTGACCCGGATCGAGCGCCATGCGGTGGCGGCGCTGGGCATCGCACGCACCTTCCAGAACATCGAGCTGTTTGAAGCGGCCAGCGTGCTGGACAACCTGCTGCTGGGCCGGCATCGCTTCGGCCATGGCGCCTGGTGGCAGCAACTGCTGCGCACGCCAGCGGTCATACAGCTTGAAGAGGCTTCGCGCGCCGCGGTCGAGGAGGTGATCGAATTCCTTGACCTCTCGCCCTGGCGCAACAGCCTGGTCGGGGGCCTGCCCTATGGCGTGCGCAAGGTGGTCGAACTGGGCCGCGCGTTGGCGACCGGCCCGCGCCTGCTGTTCCTGGACGAGCCGGCCTCCGGCCTGAACCCCGAGGAAACGCGCCGCCTGGCGTTCTGGATCGACGACATTCGCAGCGACCTGGGCATCACCGTGGTGATGGTCGAACACGATATGTCGCTGGTCAGCGCGGTCGCCGATCGGGTCATCTGCATGGCCCAGGGCGAACTGCTGGCGATGGGCAGCGCACGCGAGGTGCAGCGCGATCCGCTGGTCGTCGCGGCCTATCTGGGGGCTTGAACCGACATGGCTGTGATGCTCGACGTTCGCAATCTGGAAACCTGGTACGGCCCGATCGTGGGCATATCGGGCGTCAATCTGCAAGTCGCTGATGCGCGTATCGTCACCGTGCTGGGCGCCAACGGCGCCGGCAAGACGACGCTGCTCAACACCATTGCCGGCGTGATCGATCCGTTCAAGGGCCAGGTGGTGTTTCGCGGCGACGCGGTGCAGGGTCTGGACGCCGACGCCGTCTGCCGCAAGGGCCTGATGCTGGTACCCGAAGGTCGCCAGGTGTTTCCGTTTCTCAGCGTGCGTGACAACCTGGCCATGGGCGCCTATACCCGGCGCGACAAGGACGCGGTGCAGCGCGACCTGCAGCGCGTCTACCAGTGGTTCCCTCGGCTGCTGGAACGTGCGCAGCAACATGCCGGTCTGCTGTCGGGTGGCGAGCAGCAGATGCTGGCCATCGGGCGTGCGGTGATGGGCCAGCCCCGGCTGCTGATGCTGGACGAACCCTCGCTGGGCCTGTCGCCGCTGCTGACCAAGGAGATTTTTGCCATCGTGCGGCGCATCCGCGATGAAACCGGCACCGCCGTGCTGGTGGTCGAGCAGAACGCGGCGATTGCGCTGGCGCACGCCGACGACGGCTACATCATGGAGCTGGGCCGCATCGTCGCCGCCGACAGCTGCACGGCGCTGGCGCAGAAATCGGACGTGCGCGACGCCTACCTGGGACTGGGCCAGACCCACGGCCTGAGCGGCACCGCGCAGCGCTGGAGCCGGCGCAAGACCTGGCGCTGAGACACCGACATGAACCCGATCACATTTCTGGACTGCGACACCCCGGCCAAGGTGTTTCGTGCCCGCTGCCGCGCCTGGGGTGCGCGCGCCGCATTGCGCCACAAGCGCCGCGGCATCTGGCAAGGCGTCAGCTGGGCCGTCTATCTGGACCATGCCCGCGCCATCGGCCTGGTGTTGGCCGAACTCGGCCTGCAGCGCGGCGACGTGATCTGCGTGCTGGCCGAGAACCGCCCCGAGTGGCTGTATGCCGACATCGGCGCGCAGTGCATGGGCATGATCGGCAACGGCATCTACCCGACTTCGTCCAGCGCGCAGGTGGCCTACATCCTGCAGCATTCGCAGGCCCGCGTACTGCTGGTGGAGAACCAGGAACAACTTGAAAAGGCGCTTGCGGTGCGCGACGCCTGCCCGGACCTGCTGCGCATCGTCGTGATGGATCGCGAAGGCCTGCGCGATCTGCAGGACGACGCGGTGACTTTCTTTGACGACCTGCTGGCCCGCGGCATGGCCCTGGCCAGCACCCATGCCGCCGACTTCGACGCCGCCATCGATGCCGGTTCGCCAAACGACACCGCGTTTCTGGTCTACACCTCGGGCACCACCGGCGCGCCCAAGGGCGCGATGATGTCCAACCGCAACGTGGTGTTCCAGCTCGGCCAGGCCACTGCGTATCTGGACGCAGCGCCGGGCGACCGGTCCTTGTCCTTCCTGCCGCTGTGCCATATCGCCGAACGCATGTCCACCGTGTTCAACCCGCTCGCGGTCGGCCTGGTGGTGCATTTCCCGGAGAACGCGGGCACCGTGTTCAACGACCTGCGCGAGGTCGCGCCACAGGTGCTGTTCGCCCCGCCGCGCTTCTGGGAAAAGCTGTACTCGCAGATCGACCTGTTCATGCGCGACGCGATCGCGCCGGCGCGCTGGACGTACCAGAAGGCCCTTGCCGGCAACCGCGTGCGCGTGCAGCGCCGGCTCGACGGCCAGCAAGCCGGACCCCCGACGCTGCTCGGTTGCATGTTCGACGCCGCAGCGTTCCGCAACC
>JBBKVW010000488.1:0-3103 GCA_037968655.1 Burkholderiaceae bacterium | reverse complement strand
TGCACATGATCTCGATGACGCAGGTCTTGCCTTCTTTCATCTGCATGTCCACCGCTTTCTTGAGCGCAGGGCCCACGTCTTCGAGCCTGTCGACGACGATGGCTTCGGCGCCCATGGCTGTGGCCATGTCGGACCAGCTTTCGTTCTCCAGTTCGGCGGCAACGAAGCGGCGTTTGTAGAAATCGACCTGGTTCTTCTTCTCGGCGCCCCACTGGCGGTTGTGGAACACGACCGCCGTCACAGGGATGTCATGGCGCACGGCGGTCAGCAGTTCGACCATGCTCATGGCCCAGGCGCCGTCACCGGCGTAGGCGATGGCGGGACGATCCATCGCCGCCAGCTTGGCGCCAATGATGGTTGGCAGCGCGTAGCCGCAGTTGCCGAAACTCATGGGCGCGAAGAAGCTGCGTGGCTCTTCGAAACGCAGGTAGCTGTTGGCCACCGAGTTGATGTTGCCGATGTCGGTCGAGACCATGGCGCGCTTGGGCATGGCCTTTTCCAGCGCGCGTAGCACCTGGCGCGGGTGCAGATAGTCGCCGCCGTTGAAGGTCTTTTCTTTCTTGTTCTCTTCGATCATGTCCAGGCTGAACGCGTCTTTCTCGTGCGTCCATCCGTCCAGTTCCTTCTCCCAGGCGTCTTTCTCGGCCTTGATGGTCTTGGCGCGGGCGGCCTTGGTGGCGTCACAGGCCAGGGTCTTGCCGGCGAGGCGCTTGGTCAGTTCGGCGGCGGTGGCTTTCGCGTCGCCACAGATGCCGACCGAGATCTTTTTCACCAGCCCCAGGTTGGTATGGTCGGCTTCGACCTGGATGATCTTGGCGGTCTTGGGCCAGTAGTCCAGGCCGTGTTGTGGCAGGGTGCCGAACGGGCCCATGCGCGAACCCAGCGCGACCACGACGTCGGCCTGGGCGATCAGTTACATCGCGGCCTTGGAGCCCTGGTAGCCCAGGGGGCCGGCCCACAGCGGGTGGCTGGCTGGGAAGGCGTCGTTGCGCAGGTAGCCGGTCACGACCGGTGCGCCCAGGCGCTCGGCCAGGGCCTTGCACTCTTCGACCGCGTTGCCCATGACGACACCACCACCGGCCAGGATGACCGGGAACTTGGCCGTGGCCAGCAGTTCGGCTGCAGCGGCCAGGGTGGCTTCACCACCGGCACCGCGGTCCACGCGCATTGGCTGCGGAATCTCGCACTCGACCTCGCCGTAGAAATAGTCACGCGGAATGTTGAGCTGGGTCGGGCCGTTGTCGCTCATGGCGCGGTCGAAACAGCGCGCCGTGTACTCGGCCATGCGCTTGGGATGGGTCACGTGGCCCTGGTATTTGGTGAACTCCTGGAACATCGGCAGCTGGTTGGCTTCCTGGAAACCACCCAGGCCGATGCCGGTGGTGCCGGTCTCGGGCGTGATCATCACGACCGGGCTGTGCGCCCAGTAGGCGGCGGCGATCGCGGTCACGCAGTTGCTGATGCCGGGGCCGTTCTGGCCGATCACGACACCGTGGCGGCCGCTGACGCGGGCATAGCCGTCGGCCATGTGGCCGGCGCCCTGCTCATGCACCACCGGAATCAGGCGGATGCCGGCCGGGGCGAAGATGTCCATCGCGTCCATGAAGGCCGAGCCCATGATGCCGAACATGTCGGTCACGTTGTTGGCAACCAGGGTTTCGACGAAGGCCTCGGAGGGCGTCATCTTTTGCACGCCGGTCACGGCGCTGCGGGTCTTGGGGGCGGCGGACTTCTTGGCGGCGGCGCTGGGTTTGGCAGTAGCGCTGGGCTTGGTGGCGGGCTTGGTGCTCATGGGGTTCTCCTGGCGGACGTTGGGGGACGTTGGGGTCACTGGAATAAGCCGGAACACACACCCGTGGCCCCGGAACCTGGCTAAATATAACAGCCGATTCGAAAAATATCAACAAAAATTCTAAAATTCGATACGTGGTGTACTAATATTCGAAATATTGCTATATTCGAGGCATCATGAACAGCCCTGTCACCAACTTGCACAGCACGTCCGAAGTCAGCGGCGACACGCCGGCATTGCGCCTGTTTTCCTTGCTCGAACTGATCGCCAGCAGTGATCGGCGCCATTCCCTGCAAAGTCTGGTGGACGAGTCCGGCCTGCCCAAGCCCACGCTGCACCGCATGCTGGCCCAGCTCGAAAGCGCCGGCCTGCTGCTGCGCGACAGCGATGGCCGCCAATATGGAACCGGCCCGCGCCTGCGCCGCCTTGCCGAGAACCTGCTGCTGCATGACACCCACCATGGCGCGCGCCACGCCGTGCTGCGCCAGCTGGTGCAGGAAATCGGCGAGAGCTGCAACATCACCGCGCTGTCGGGCAGCGAGGTGGTCTATCTGGATAGGGTTGAAACCGCCGCGCCGCTGCGCTTTTACCTGCATGCCGGTTCGCGCGTGCCGGCGCACTGCTCGGCCAGCGGCAAGGTGTTGATGGCGCAGATGGCGCCGGCCCAGCGCCGGCGCCTGCTGTCGCATGCGCAGCTGGAGCGCTTCACCGGCAACACGCTGGTCGAACTCGACGCGCTGGAGGCCGAGATCACCCAGGTGCGCAAGGACGGCTACGCGCTGGACAACGAGGAATTCCTGCCCGGCCTGCTGTGTATTGCGGTGCGGGTGCCGCGCGAAGCGGGGCCGTCCAACCTGTGCATCGCGATCCAGGGCCCGATCGTGCGCCTTTCTGCCGACAAGGCGCGCCAATGGCTGCCCGCGCTGCAGCGCGCCGCCAGTGCGCTGAGCCTCATCGACGCGGAAGCGGCGAGTACTACTGATACTGACGCGCAAGCCGCGCGCCCCACTTGAAAGCCACCATGACCGACACCCTGGACCTGCAACCCGATCGCCAAGTCTCCGTACGCGAGGTGTTCGGCATCGACACCGACCTGATGGCGCCGGCGTTCTCCGAATCCGATCCGCATGTGCCCGAGGTCGACAGCGCCTACCGCTTCAATCCGGACGTCACGCTGGCCATCCTGGCCGGTTTCACGCGCGACCGCCGGGTCATGGTGCAGGGCCTGCACGGCACCGGCAAGTCGACCCATATCGAGCAGGTCGCAGCGCGCCTGAACTGGCCCTGCGTGCGCGTCAACCTGGACGGCCA
>JBBKVW010000487.1:0-3675 GCA_037968655.1 Burkholderiaceae bacterium | reverse complement strand
TGGACGTCTTCCACCGGCAGCGACGCGGAAATCTGTCCGTTCGCGCCCCAGATGATGTTGACCTGGCTGCCGCTGATCTGCTCGACCAGGCATGCGCCGAGCGGGATATCTGTTTTTGCACCGTCCGGCTTGGCATAGGTCAACGGTCCGGTAATGCGTGCGCTGTGCGTGGTGGCGGTCATGTTGGTGAACTGGTTGCGCGTCTTGACGCGGGTTCTCTGTCAAAAGTTGCTCCGTCGGATCGGGGCCCTTGCCGGGCGAGTCGGTCACACTGGCGATCGCGCCATTGCATGTCTCCATCGCGTCGGCGCGCCCGGTATTGCATGCCATGGTTCCTGGCTTGTGGCGGCGCCGCGGTGCGGTCGGCCCGATGTCCGGCTCGCCCGATCAGGGGATGAACCGGGCGCACACGATGCGCGCAATTCCAATATATGAGCGCAATACGCCAGCGTCTGTGCGTTGGCGCACCACGCACCGCAAGAACCTGAGACGGACTGCATTCGCGGCCGTGCGCGACTTCTTTCCTGGGCGCCGCAGAATCAAATGGCGGTTGCGCAGATGCGCGCTGTACCGTCAGACCGCCGCAAGTCCGCCCGGGGAAAGCTTGCTGCGTTCACTTGGCCTGCTAGGACGCGCTGGTACGCGATGTCCCAATCAATGATCTCGCGCGTTTGGATGATCCGCGGCGTCCAGGGTTGTGACATGCCTTGCACCACCCGCAGTGCCGTTGCGCCAATGCACACGACGATGGAGGGCCTGACCGCTTCGAGCATGTACTGCAGGACATCCGTGGTTTGATGGTCCTGGCCAGGGTCCGGCGCGACCTTGCCGTGTCGTGCAATCGCATTGAGTTCAACGACACGGTTGGCCAGCCGCGCAAGAAGGTGTTCCAGCACAGACCGGGACGGGTCTGACGGCCCCTTGCGCATTGTCCGATCTGCATGCAGCCAGGACGCGCGGTCCATGCCCATTGCATCGCTCCAGTGGCGCCAGAAGGGCGTCGTAGTGCCAGGGTCGACGCCGACGATTGCCACGGCGCATGTCAGCGGATTGCCATCACACATGAACGGCCGCATCCCCGGCGATTTCTCGACGACTGCCTGAAGCATGGCCAGGAAGTCGGACGTGGATGCCGGCATCACGGCCATGCTTGCGGTCGAAACGGTCTGATGTTGTGGCAAGTCAATCCCGGTGGAAATCGCCAGGCCGGTCCGAGCCGGAACTGACAGATGGGGAGGCCTCGGACGGCGCGTCTGCCTGCCGCACAACCGGTCGTCGCCCGGCGCCATGGAGCGGGTGACGGACTTGCGCACGGTGACATCTCCGGTGGGTACGTGCGCCCGCTCGATTTTCTCGCGCCGAGGCGTCGTTGCGCGCTTTGCTGCCACCACGATCGCCATGTCAGCGTCACGCACGAGAGACTCCGAGGAGCCGCAAGCCGGCAGCAACGAACCCGCGATGGAATGCGCGCTTTCAATAGGGTGATCAGAACGTGTCATGTTGGCCTCACGCAGTTGGTTGTCAAGCCGGGCATCTTGCTGAACCGATTGTGCTGCCTGGTGCACGCGTGGTCGGTACGCTATCGCACAGACCGGGGACTCAAGCCAGTCAACATCAGTCAACACCGGTCGATTTCTGTCGGTGCTTCTGCTTACAAATTCACATGCCATCCGTGTGGCAACGTACATCGCCTCCAGGACAGGTGCTGCACAGTCAAGCCAATCACGAAGCCTGAAATCCAATGAACATGCATCAAACCACGACCTGTGCCTTTGCCTGCGCAATCCTTGACGGATGCCGGCCCGCCGGGGTGACTTCTCGCTTGTCGGCCGGGCGCGCGCGGGTATCGGCTCGCGACAGCACTGACACAGCACACACGCCATGCAAATGAATGCTGCGGCCACCAACGTGGCGAGATGGACGCTCAAAACAGACGCACCATCGGCGAACGTCCATTTTTCGAAGCGCGCAGCGAACGCCCCTGGCGCGAAGCGCGCAGCCTATGACGGGCCCGCAACCCATCAACTGCATTTCGCCAATCTGCCCGTCATTGCCGTGAAACCAGTTGCACGCGAGACGACGGAATTGCTGCAACGCTGGTTGCAGGATCGTTCGGATTCCATGACGTCCGCGGTGTCGGCTTCCGGCCAGTGCGATGCCGCTATCGTGCTGAGCAATGCCGACCGGTTCTTCCTCGGGCATGCTGCATCGGCGCTGAAGAACTTGCAATGCATGGGCATTGCGGGATGCGCCGTGATCCATCTCTCGACGTCCTGCCTCATTGACCCGTTGTTGCCTGCTTATGTCATCAGCCTGCTTCAACGGCGCGGGGTGCGCATGGTTGGCGTCAGTGTGACCTTTGTTCCCGGCCGGCAGCCTTGCCCCAGCGGCGCAAGCATGCATGGCGCGGCGTCGCAATCCCCGGCCTGTGTTCGGCAACACACCGACGCACGCCCGGGCAAGCGGCCATCATGGGTCGATGCCCTGTTCGCCAGAGCTGTGACGCCCTGAAGCGTGTCAGGCGCTTTCGCTTGCCGACCGCTCGAATGAAGCCATGGCATCGCTGTTGCACGCAAAAGGAGTTCCATGCAGATGAGCCCGGTCGGACCGCTTGAATTGTTCCATCAGTTGCCGTGCCCCTCGATGGTCACGGACATGGCCGGTCGGGTTCTGATATGCAATGCCGCACTGCTGGAAATACTGGGCAGCACGCAGGACTTGCCAAACAGGGGCGAGATGGCCAGCCTGTTTGTTCCTGCAGACCAGCATCGGCTTCGGAGCAATATCTGGCCTGCATTGATGCGCCAGGAGCGCGTGTGCGAGAAGTACATGCACCTTCAAGTGGCGCAACATGCACCGGTCCCGGTATTGGTGAACGCCAGAAGATGCGAGTTCGAGGGGGCCCCTGGCTATCTCTGGGCGCTTTTTGTCGCGCGCGAGCGCAGCAGATTCGAGGCCGAACTCGTTGCTGCCAATGAGGATGCCCGACGCATCGCCGTAAAGCTGGCGGACCAGTTCGAACTACTGCAGGTGACTATGAGCTCCATTGGCGACGCCGTCATGACCACCGACAGGCAAAGCCTGGTCACCTGGCTCAATCCGGTGGCAGAACGCCTTACTGGCTGGCCTTCGGCTGATGCAGTTGGAAAGCCGATATCCGAGGTGTTCAACATCGTCGACGCGGTCACGCGTGTCCCCACGCCCAGCCCGGCCTCATTGAGCATCCGCCAGCACCGTCCGGTCGGTTTGCCCAAGCAAACCCTGCTGATAGCACGGGACGGTACGGAATCCGGAATCGAAGACACGGCGGCGCCGATTCGAAATGCTGCAGGCGAAATACTGGGTGCGGTACTGGTCTTTCACGACGTGACGGCACAGCGCCGTTTGTCGGGCGAGCTCACCTTCAGGGCCACGCACGACGCGTTGACGGGCCTCGTCAATCGTGGTGAGTTCGAGCTTCGGCTTCACAAGCTCCTGGCAAACGCGCATCTGAACGCCACCGAGAACGCGCTGCTCTACATCGACCTTGACCAGTTCAAGCTGGTCAACGATGCCTGCGGGCACACGGTCGGCGACCAGTTGCTTCGGCAGGTGTCCGAGCTGTTTGCTTCCGTGGTCCGTGCGCGCGACACATTGGCCCGGCTGGGCGGGGACGAGTTCGGCCTGATACTCGAG